>NZ_CACZTX010000006.1 GCF_902784195.1 uncultured Methanobrevibacter sp. | reverse complement strand
CTTAGACGCTCAAGGATTTTTCTACATCTGTGATGATGGAAAAGGAACTCCTATTTTAGTTGCAAGTTCAGGACCATCAACTGAAGATCCTTTGACTGTAGATGATAATCCTGCAAGATTAGTTGTTGATTCATTGGAATAAGTTAATTCTTATTCTCTTTTTATTTTTTTATGAGGATATGAATTGTAATTAAGTATCACTAATTAAAACAGTTTCAATACATGATAAAAAAGGTTTCTCACTCACCATGAACATCGAACCTAATACACACAGAATCTATCAAATTATCTGAGTTATTGGGGTCTGATATTTGTACATCTTCATCAAAAGTTATATCATCATCATTTTTAATTGCTTGTTTATCCTCTTCGGGGAATGATTCAAATTTTTCTTTCCTCATCAAACATATCATTGAGAATTGAGTTTCATTCAGTTCAAAATTAAAGATATCTTTGAAGATTTTTTTTATTGGGTTGTCTAAAATCCACATGGGTCTGACTCTTAAGTGTGTTACACTTAATGGATCAACATTATTCAATCTTGCAATTTCATTTGTTTCTAAGTTTGCTTCAGGAAGTTCATTTAATTTATTTGATGCTCGGTTTTTAACATTAATATATACTTCTTTATCAGCAGCAAAACAATCTCCATATATAAAAGTTATCAATGCCCATCTTTCTTCTTCCTCTTCATCCTTTTGTGCAAGTCCAATAACATATAATAGATCTTTTTCCTCCCATTCTTCACATTCCCTACATTTTTGATTTATACGAGAATCGTTAGAAAATAACTTATTTTTTGGATATGAGCTGTTTAATTGGATATCACCTAAATTTTCACGTTTTTTAACCTCTATAGCATCACCATTTTTAATTATTAAATCAGGAGGGTTATTTTTACTTCCTAAATATGAAAAATACTTGTCGTACTCATTCTTTTTTAATTCTTTATCAGTTTCATTAAAGCTGTTTGAAAACGCATCTTTAACAAAAGTTTCTAAAGCTACTCCTTTTTGATTAATACGGTTGTTTACAGTTTCACCATCATCACTTATTTTATAATTACTTAAATTTTTAATATTTATCATTGCCTTTAAAACATTTGTACCCATAGAATCACATCAATACTTAATTTTTTAAAATATTAATACTTAAAGAACGTGATTATTATATAATAGATGTTTAACAAATTATATTTATTTCTATTGATTTTTAAGCATAGTAAACTATTTACAAATGTTATTTTCACATGCTCTCTTAAGATTTATAAACTTCAAAAACAAATTAAATTATATAAAAAATATAAGTAAATTATTAGGCTGATAAAAATTTTAAAATAATAGCAGGTGGTTTAAATGACTATTAACAGCAACAATCAAGGTAGAGCGTTTGAATACATCACTTTAATTACACTCAAAGAAGAAATAAGCAAAGTCAGAGATGTCGTTATTAAAGAGGATAGTAGTTTTTTTGCTACTAAAAGAGCATGGAATCAAATAGATTTAACTCTCCAATCAGATTTAAAAAAGGCATCAAAGGCACCTATTGATATTATTTTTGAATCAGAACCAATGATTTGTGAGGATAGTGGGGATGTTCTTGAGTTATTGATTCAACCGGACAGTCAAGGAGAAAAAGGGGATGTTCGGGATATTCTTTTAGTTAGAAGAGATATATCATGGGAAGTAGGATTAAGTCTTAAACATAATCACTCTGCAGTAAAACATAGTCGGTTAGCAAAGGATCTTGACTTTGGAGAAAAATGGTTTGGTATACCTTGTTCAGAACAATATTGGAAAGATATTGGGCCGATTTTCAAATATTTAGAAGAGGAGAAGTCTAAGAGATCAAAATGGCGTGATTTACCAGATAAAGAGAATGATGTTTACGTTCCATTATTGAATGCCTTTAAGGATGAAGTGATAAGAAGTAGTAATTCTAATCCAGAAGTTCCAAGAAGGATGATTGAATATTTAGTAGGCGATTATGATTTCTATAAAGTCACTAGTTGGGATAGAAAAAAGATTACAGAAATATCAACATATAATTTAAAAGGGACTTTAAATCAAGGTAATAACAATCATTCAAAAAATCCAATACCTATAGTAAATTTACCAACAAAGATTATTAATATTGATTTTAAGGCTGGAAAGAAAAATACAATTGAAATGTTTATGGATGAAGGGTGGCAGTTTAGCTTTAGAATACATAATGCCTCTTCGAAAGTCGAAACAAGTCTGAAATTTGATATAAAACCTATTAAAAGACCAGATACAATAGTTCAAATCAATTGTAAGTGGAATGAATAATAAATTATTTGAAAAATATTTTTAAACCCATCAGAATTATGGAATTTTTTTATGAGGATTGATAAGTTATGAGAGTAGCATCATTTTTTTCAGGGGCTGGAGGATTAGATTTAGGCTTTGAAAATGCAGGTTTTGAAATAGTTTATGCTAATGATAATTGGAAAGGCTGTTGGGAAACTTATGAGAAAAACCATCATTTAAAAGTGGATAGGCGTTCTATCGAAGATGTTAAAGGAGAGGATATTCCTAATGTAGTAGGGTTTATAGGTGGTCCGCCATGTCAAAGTTGGTCTTTAGCAGGAGCTATGAAAGGAATTAAGGATTCTCGTGGGCAACTTTTATATGATTATGTTAGATTAATAGAATCAAAAGAACCTAAATTTTTCTTAGCAGAGAATGTTCCTGGAATGGTTTGTAAAACTCATTTAGATGAATTTGAAAAATTTAAGGAAGCTTTAAAAGATATAGGATATAATGTTTCATTTCAAGTGTTAAATGCCAATGATTATGAAGTTCCACAAGACAGGAAAAGGGTATTTTTAGTTGGTTTACATGAGAGTTTAAATAAAGAATTTCAATTTCCTGAACCTATTACTCCAAAATTAACACTTAAAGATGCAATTGGTGATTTATCAGAACCATTGCCGGCTTATGGTAAGAATAAGGCTAACCCATTTAGTAAATTAGATATACCAAATCACGAATATATGACTGGTGATTTTTCAACTATTTATATGTCTAGAAATCGGGTAAGAAAATGGGATGAACCCTCCTTCACTATTCAAGCTGGTGGAAGACACGCCCCTTGTCATCCTCAAGCTAATCCAATGATTAAAGTTGAAAAAGATAAAAGAATATTTGATCCAGAATCACCAAATCCATATAGAAGATTATCTGTAAGAGAATGTGCAAGGATACAAACCTTCCCAGATGATTTTATTTTCTATTATAAAAGCATAAATGATGGATATAAAATGATTGGTAATGCTGTACCAGTCAAATTGGCAGAAAATATTGCAATACAAATTAAAAAGGTTCTTTAGTGATAATATGGTTAGAGATGATGAACGTTGGGAAGTATTTGATTCAGAAGGAAAACGTGTTGCATATATTGCAGCAGCGACAGAAGAAGATATGGTTAAATTAATGGAAGAGTATTATGATGAGACTTATATTTTCAAAAGAAAAATAATAAAAAAATAATGGCATTTAAATTAAATTTATAATTAAATAAAATAATGAATGTTTTATTAAATATATTTTAGTAGGGTCTGTATTCAACTTACTCAAATCAAGACATGAAAATAATATTTTTCATCTACAATATACACATTACAATCACTTTTTTTACAAAACTTCATCTATTCCTGAGAAACTATCTGATTATACTATTTCTTGAGAGTCTCCTCACGTTTGTCCTTTTTAAGTTGGCACTCCCAAACTGTGATGATTGTCCAACCCATATCTTCAAGCTCTTTCTTGTTTTGTTCCTCTCGTTCCCTGTTTCTGTAGAGCTTGTTTTCCCAATATTCAACATTCGAATTTGGAATCTTGTAATACTTGCATCCTTCATGGAGATACCAGAAGCAGCCACGGACAAAGACTATGGTTCTGTATTTAGGCAGCACAACATCAGGACTTCCAGGATATCTCCTGTCATTCTTTCTTAACCTGAGTCCCCTTCTGAAGAGATAGCTTCTTACAAGAATCTCAGGCTTGGTGTCATTGCTTCTGATTCTTGATATTATGTAGCTTCTTTTCTCCCTCTGAATTTGTCTGCCATGAAAGTCAACTCTGACATGGATAATAATCTTAAAATATTTCATATTTTTGTTAAACATAAAATTTTAAAATGTATAATATTATTCGTGTTGAACAACAAATAGTTATCAATTTAAAACTTGGACATTAGTATATTGCAAAATGGGGGGCTTAAAACGGTTAATTTTATATATAACCATCAACTGTATTATTACATAGGGGTTGGGTGTTATTGTTACATCATTTTTTAAAATTCATTTCTAAAGGGGTATTATGATAACAAAAATTTTATTAGACACAAATATTTTAATTCAACGAGAAGATAATGAACCTTTGTCAAAATCTTTACAAAAATTTTTAAGATTAATGGCAAAAGACTTTTTCAAAGTATATATCCATCCTGCAACATATGATGATGTCAAAAATGATACTGATGAAAATAGAAGAAAAATCACTTTATCAAAATTAAATAGTTACGAAGAGTTAAAAAATCCTCCAAGTTTTGAAGGTGATGAAGATTTTAAAGGAAAAATCAAAATTGACAAATCAAATGACTATAATGACGCTTTATTATTATATTCGTTGTATACCAAAAAAGTAGATTTTTTAATTACAGAAGACTTGGGAATTCATAAAAGAGCAAAGAAATTTGACTTAGAAGAACAAGTATTAACCATCGATGAAGCATTAAAATATTTAGACATTCGGCTGCCTTTTAAACCTGAGACAATTAAAAAAACAACTGTCGATAATGTGGATGTTAATGACCCATTTTTTGATTCATTAAAAGAGGATTACCCGGAATTTAATCATTGGTTTGAAAAAATTTCTAAAGAAGAGAGAAATTGTCTAATTTATACTGAAAATGGAAAATTAGGGGCTTTATTAGTATATAAGCTTGAAAATGAAAATATTGCTTTGGTTAATAAAACTTTAATTCCTAAACCTAGAATAAAAATAGCAACAATGAAAGTATCAAGCACAGGAAATAAAATAGGCGAATTGTTCTTATACTGGATAATTAATTATGCAATTAGTTTGGGATTTGAAGAGGTTTATTTGACACATTTCATTAAAGAAAATGACGATTTAGTTTATCTTATAGAAGAATATGGATTCAAATATGTGGGTGATAATGTTAGATCCGAAGCCGTTTATATTAAAAATATCAATAAAGATAAAATTTTAGAAGAAATTAATGTGAATGAGGATTCTTTTTCAGATATTGCAAAGAAATATTATCCTTATTTCTGTGATAATGAAAATGTTAGAAAATTTATAGTGCCTATAAAACCAGAATTCCATGAAAAATTATTCTTAAAGCAAATAGTGCAAACTAGATTAGAATCTTTTTTAGAGGAAGGTTTTGGTGAATATCCTTCAAATTTAATTGCTACAAACACTATAAAAAAAGCTTATATATCTCATGCTAATACCAATCTAAAGGAAGGGGATTTAGTATTGTTTTATGAAACTGATAAGAAAGGAATTGCCGATATTGGAGTAGTGGAATCTTTCTATAGAGTAGATAATTTAAATGATCTCCATCAGTTAATTAGTAAGCGCTCTGTTTTTTCATTGGAGGAATTGGAAGAGCTTATAGAAAATGAAGTTTCTGTAATGTTATTTATTCATTCAAAGACATATGATTATAAGATTTCCTATGATGAATTAGTAGAATCTGGAATTATTAATGGACCTATTCAATCCACACAAAGTTTAAGTCATGATAAATATTTAATTATTAGAGATATATTTAAGCGTAATACTTACTAAAATATTATATAGAGTTGGTCTTATGGATGTTTTGATGTCAATCAAACCACAGTATGTTGAGAAAATTATTTCAAAAGAAAAAACTTACGAGTTTCGTAGATCTGTTTTCAAAAGGGATGTAACCAATGTAATTATTTATGCCACTGCTCCTGAGAAAAAGATTATAGGTTCATTTGAATTAGAGGACATTATTAGGGATACTCCTTCCAATTTATGGAATAATTTTTCAAATAAAGCAGGAATTTGTAAAAAAGATTTCTTTGATTATTTTAAAGGTAAAGATGAGGGATTTGCTTTGAAAGTAGGTGAATTAAACATTTTAGACGATTTTATTGATGTAAATTGTTTAGATGATTTTAGAGCTCCCCAATCTTATACATATGTTGACAAAGAGGAATTTTTTTCAAAAATTCACAATCCCAATTTTTAAAATGGAATTAAGTGCTTTTATGATTAATTTTATAATGTAATTAATTCCTAATTATGAAATATTTACTTAAAACTTCCTTTTTCTACCAACCACTCTACAAACTGATTGTTTTACGTATCAGATTCCATCAATATAATCTTAGGTCTTCCATACATTCCTTTCCTTATATAGTTTCCTTCTGTTATTATGATTTATTCTTCTTTTTCATGTCTATATAGCTATTGTAAATAATTCAAATAATTTTCAATAAGAATTCCTTATATTTTAAATACTTTTCTCACCCAATATATTCTTATATAACTTATTTTCAAAATGAAAAAATTTTAAAACAATGTCTGGCCGGATTAATATGGAAATTATCAACCAAAAACCAACCCCAAGAAGAAGTTTTAGGAGAAGTCTAATAGTATTCATTGGAAACGTCCTGGGAATTTACTTAATAGGTTTTTTAGGATTGGGAATCAAACTCAGTTCATTTGATGACATACTACTTTTAGTTCTATTCATCGGTTTATTAAATGCAATTTTATGGCCTATTCTAACAAGAATAGCAATGCCATTTCTAGTTTTGACCTTTGGATTTGGAACATTGATACTAAACGGAATTCTTCTTGAGTTTCTCGCACCATTGTTTTTTATAGAAATCGAAGGTCCTGCAATAATTCTTGCCCCATTAGGGATGGCTGCAGTTACAACCATACTGTCTTCCCTCATAACAATTGATGATGACAGCTCCTATTACCGGGCTGTTTTTAATGCTGCTAAAAAGAAAAGGAAAGCTGAAGTCAAGGATTATCCTGGATTGATAATCGTTGAAATCGATGGGCTTGCTTATGAAGTTCTCCGTGAAGCTGTCGAAAGGGGAGAGATGCCTACAGTTAAGGAAATGATTGAGAGCAATGAGTACAATCTTAGAATGTGGGAAACAGACTTGTCTTCCCAAACAGGTGCAAGTCAGGCCGGAATCCTTCATGGAAACAATGAAGGTATCGTTGCATTCAGATGGATAGAAAAGGCCAATGGCAATCAGATGATGCAATGCTCTGGAATCACTAAGGTCCCTGAACTTGAAGAGAGAATTTCAAATGGAGATGGTTTGCTTGTGGATAATGGAGCAAGCAGATCAAACCTATTTTCAGGAGACACTGACAATGTGATATTCACATTCAGCAAGATAATGGACTTCAAGAAACTCTACAATAAGGCATGGTATTCCGTATTTTCCAATCCGAGCAATTTTGCACGTATCATCGCATTGTTCCTTGGGGATATGGTACGTGAGATCTGGTCTCAAATCACACATTCATTAAGGGATGTCAAGCCAAGAATAAACCGTGGAATAGTCTACATTCCAACAAGAGCTGCAACAAACGTGTTCATGAGAGAAATCAACACTTCAACATTAATCGGAGACATGATGATTGGAGATATTGATGTTGCATACTCAACATACCTTGGTTATGATGAGATAGCTCACCACTCTGGAGTAAGGGACAGTGATGCATGGATTGCCTTAAGGCAGATGGACAGGCAGATCAAGCACTTGATCGATGCAAACAAGTATTCCCCTAGAGACTATCAATTCGTTATCCAATCAGATCACGGCCAAACAAACGGTGCCACATTTACCCAAAGGTATGGTGAAAGCTTTGAGGACTTTGTCAAGTCATTGCTTCCGGAAGACATGTCTATGTTTGCAAAAATGACTTCCAACGATGACCATTTTGTAGGTGACTATACTCCATTTGCTAGAAAGGAAAAGAAAATAGCCAAAGAGGAAAAGGAAGCTCAGGAATTAAGCGACTCTGAAGTCATCGTATTGGCTTCAGGAAACCTTGCAATGATCTATTTGACACAATGGAGCCAAAGATTGACTTATGAGGAACTTAACAGCTATTTCCCTGAACTGATTCCAGGCATAATAAACAATGAGTATGTCGGTTTCATTTTAGTCAATTCCAAAGAGAATGGGGACTTGGCCATTGGAAAGAATGGAACCTACTACCTGGATAGCGACAAGATTGATGGTGAAAATCCTCTTCTTGGATTTGGTGACAATATCGTTAGTCATTTGAAAAGAACAAGCTCATTTGAACATACACCGGATATTCTGGTCAACAGCTTTTATGATGAGAAGTCAGATGAGGTATGTGCATTTGAGGAATTGGTTGGAAGCCATGGTGGTGTTGGTGGAGACCAATCCAAGCCATTCATATTGTATCCTTCAAGCTGGAATGTCAGTGATGATGAGATTATTGGTGCAGAAAGCATATATGAGCTATTGAAAGAGAATTTGCTTAAATTGAAATCATAATTTAATATCACCTAAACAGGATGACTGCATTTCTGCAGTATTCATCAATTTTGGATTTCCTTGAAAATTCACCCATATGCTCATAAATTTCTGAAAGTGCTGAGTCCAGAATTTCCTTTTCACTCCCATTTAGCTTGTTGAAATAGTAGAGATAGTCTAAAGTTTCTATGTCCTGTTCCTCCACCAGTGTCATTTCACCCAGGAAATCATATTTTTTTACAAATCTTTTTAATTCTTCTGTGTATATCCTTTTTGGCCCTTCCATTTCTAGCTTGAATTGCTCTAACCTGTTTGGTATTCTGGCGCTGGCATAAAAAACATATGCATTTTCACTGAATTCATCTATTCCATTGGATATGGAAAAATTCACCATATGGGCATATATTTCATTAAGCGCTGAGTCCAACACATCCTCGGGTGTTCCATTTAGCTTATTCAAATAGTATATGTAATCCACTGTGTCTATATCAGGATCTTCTATTAGTATT
This sequence comes from uncultured Methanobrevibacter sp., assembly GCF_902784195.1. Lineage (NCBI taxonomy): Archaea > Methanobacteriati > Methanobacteriota > Methanobacteria > Methanobacteriales > Methanobacteriaceae > Methanobrevibacter > uncultured Methanobrevibacter sp. Next base: position 275,289 of record NZ_CACZTX010000006.1, on the reverse strand, counting down.
GGTTCACCTAGGAAATCGTATTTTTTGATAAATCTTTTCAGTTCTTCTGTGTATATCTTTTTAGGTTCTTCCATTTCCATTCTGAATTCATCTATTTTTCTCATATATTCTCACCTCTTTTTGCTTTTTTATTTTTTCTTTATTTTTAAAAATACTTTGTATATGGTATTATATAAAGATTTTCTAAATTTAAAAGTCAATATTTTAATTATAATGAAAAATTATAATGATTTAGTAAAAAATAAGCAAAATTAGAGGAGAAAATTTATGTATAGTTTTATATGGTAAACTTGTTTATTAAATTAAAAAATTGTTGTGGTGATTTTTATTTCTTTCTTCTACCAACCACTCTACCAAACTGATTGTTTTCACGTATAAGATCGCCATCAATATAGTACTTAGGCCTACCGTACATTCCTTCTCTGATATAGTTGCCGTCTATTCTATATGCTGGCCTTCCGAATTGATTGTTTTCCCTGATTATATCTCCATCGATGTAGTATTTAGGTCGGCCGTACATTCCTTCAACTATAAAGTTTCCTTCTGTGGACACTGATGGCTTTCCGAACATGCCCTCTACGATGACTTCTTTTCTATTTTCATCAGCTATTGTCTCATATGAATCATCATCTTCTCTTTCTGATTTAGGATAGTTTATTTGAGGATTGTTTTCCTTATATGTTTTGAGAGGGTCATAGTCAATGTAATCTTCTTCTTTCTCTTCAGTAGCTATTTTATTTTTCACTGGTGAGTTGATTCTTTCAAGGTAATCGTTATAGGATTCCCCTTCCCTTTGATTGTATTTGCTGTGGGATTCCTTTAGATAGTCTTTGTATTTATCTTCGTGCTCAACTAATTTGGTCCCGCACTTTATGCAGAACTTTTGATCTTTTTCTATTAGCTTGGCTCCACAGTTGAAACAGTAGTTCATGATTTATCCCCTCAAATATTATTTGGAATGATAATCTTTATATATTATTCCCACTTATTAAATGTAAGCTGTTTTTTGATTGGTGGTGATATTATTATTATTATTATTATTATTCTTGAATGGTATGCTACATGGGTGAATCTTGCATTTCCTGTTTGCATATTTTTATTAGACTATTCTTTGAAGGAATTGATTAGAGGTTTAGATGAAGATTTTGAGAATTATGGTTGGTAGTGTTTATACTTTTTTTTAGTGATAAGATAAAAATTTAAGATTTTTTTATTACCTATAGAGAGTCATGTTTTCTGTCATAGGGAGCTCATTTACCTTTCTGCATATGAATTCGATTCTCTTGACTTTGAATTCGAAATCCTGTGTCAGATCTGCCCTGGCTTTGGATAGGTCTGGAACTCCTCCTTCAATGCTTATCCTTTCTAAATCTTCTTCTGTGAATCTTATCACATCACCAAGCTCGACTGAAAGCATTCTGTTCTTATTGTAGACGCATGCCTTTACAAGACTTATCATCATCTGATTGTAGTCCTTGTCACTATCGGATAGGAGGGAGCTGTTTGTAAAGTTTTGAGTGTCTATGTTCTCATAAGTTATCATTCTGTCGAAATTGGATCCCTCTATAGGTATTTTATTAGGAACAGGAACTTGCTTGTCCAGGATATTGTAGTCTACAATCATATAATTCTCATTGTTGATTTCGCTGGAGTTGTCATAGGTGATTGTGATTATGTCACCACCAAAGCAGCAATCCAATAGTTCCTTGACGGATTTTGCTTCATATGTGTATTCAGAATTGTCATTTTGAGTCAAGACAATATTCTTTTCAGTGTTATTGGCAACGTCAACGACAGTGTAGTAGATTTTCTTGATGCCACCCTTTCGGAGGCCTTTATCCAATGCCTTTTTGCTGTAGTTCGGGTCATTTGCAATCGCATTTGCAGCATCCCTCACTTCACTGCTTGCATCGTTTTCTCCTACTTCCTCAAGGAAATCTATATATTCCTCATTGATATCGTAATGGTCTTCAAAATTTTCTTTAAAGTAAATTATATCCTTTTTTAGTCTTTCAACTGCAGCCATTCTGACTTTCCAGTCAGGATCATTCAAGATAATCTCTTCAAATAGCCGTGGCACATCCAGATTTTGTAAAGCCATTATCCTAATGTCACTCTCTGGATCATTTTTTGCAATTCCTGTTAGAATTTTTTGTTTCTCATTATCCTTTTTATTGCTGCTTAGAAGTTCTTCAATGCCTTCCATTCTTACTTGTGGATCTTCATCTTCCCACTTGTTTTTTCTTAGTTTGCCAAATAAGCCCATCCTATCACCTAATTCTTTTTTAGCATTAACTACTTAAAGGGAGTTTGTTTATGAATGTATTTATATATGTCTATTTGATTTTTATATTGATTAATTCCACATTTAGGTTCTGTTAGTTCTGCACCGAGTTAAAACATTAGCTTAAAGTATTTCTCATCTGGTTCCTCTCCTATCTCTTCCAATGCAGCTTCCTTGAAGGAAATGTAGTCTTCATTTTCACTGTCCATTTCGAGTAGCCTATTGGCAATTTTCAATGCCTCCTTATATTCCCTTTCCTTGTAGAATAGGTAACGGAGCTTTATGTAGAGGTAATCTTCATTGTCTGGATCGTATTCCAAAAGGCGGTCGAGTATTTTAAAGACGACCTCAAGGTCAAGCTTCCTTAGATAGTTGTGTCCCTTATCGAATATGTCATAGACCTTTACCAATCCATATAGATACCTTTCCCTGTTTAGAGGGTCTGCCCTAAGCAAGGTCATGTATGCCTTGAAGTAATTGTCAATTGTTTGTCTCTTAGCCTCTTCAGCATATGATGGATCTGTGTAATCTGTGTGAACTCCTCTTCTATACTCCAGCAGCTTGTCTAGCGTTTGTGCAAATTCATCTAGTGATTTAAGTTCCATATTACACTTTGAGCAGACTTGATTTTCTTTGTATAGTCTATAGCATTGAGGGCAGATTTTAATTTCTGTGGTCATAATCTCTCCATTTATTTTTATTTAATTAAGTTCTATTATTTTGATTATACTTATTTATTTTGATTTTGAAAAAATTAAAATGAATCTTAAAAAGTAGTTCGGTGAATTTGTGGAAAGTAGTTCTCTAGATTTTGGAAAATTGTATGATAATTGTCTGTTTAACAGATAGTAATATATATTAAACTTATTTCGTTTATAAATAGTTATAAATACTTAATTTTTAATTTAAAGATAAATTATTTCTTATTTTTTAAAAATATTTATATATAATGCTTAATATAATTATAACAAATGTTTATTTGGGGGAATTATATGGATGATGAGAAAATAGAGAAAATAAGAGATTATGAAGAGGAAATCAAATTCAAAGATTTGCTTATAGAGATATTGAATGATAAGGTGGAAATGGAAAGATCCAAATACAAATCTATGGAAGAGCAAATTGTAGAATTAAACAGGCTTTTGGAAGAAAAAAGAGATTATGAGATTAAACGTGATCTTAGATATTGGAAAGGAATAGAAAAAGTGTATTCAGACAAGCTTGATGAATACTTGGATAAGATACTTAGGCTTGAAAAGCAGAACTTTTTGCTTGCATGTGAAAATGAGGAGTTGAAGGAAAAATTGGGCATTATCTGATTTTTGTATAAATTTTTATGCTTTTTCACTAGATAATATATTTTGATATATGAAAAGTATAAAATGAAATAGGTGAAAAATGTAAAATAAATTTGATGAAAAGTATAAAATAAAACTAGTGAAAAATGTAAAATTATTGGCTGGGTAATCAATGTTATCAATTTTTCATTGAGCATCTTGATATTTTTTTGAGCATATTTTAATTGGTTTTTTGATTAATATTATTGATAGTGAATTAGAATAATATAATTTAATTAATTGAATTTTTAATTATTCACTAAATTTATATAAAGAAAAATGTATAATTAATTATATCAAATTTTCTTATATATTTTCATTTTATCAACAAATTATTGAGCATTTAAAATATTTATAATTTAAGTTTAATATATAAAATAAGCTATTATATTTTATTTTTGATTATTTTAAGAATTATTAAATTTTTTTTATTTACAATAACTTTAAATAGTTTGTAATTTAATATTATATTACATAATACTTTAAAAGAAGTATTACCATTTCAATTGTAAAATACTCACGAATGAAATTTAAAGGGGGTAAAATTATGAAATATAAAATTTTTATTAGCAGCGTTAGAAAGGAATTTGAAAAGGAGCGCAAATTCATCAAGCAGGAAATTGAAAATGATTATATCTTAAATAGATTTTTTGATGTTTTTCTTTTTGAAGAATTATCTTCATCAGGAAATTCCCCTAAAGAGGTCTATTCTGAAGAAGCTATCAATTCAGACATTTATATAGGTTTAATCGGTTCAGATTATGGAAGTGTTCTTGAATCTGGAATATCTCCAACAGAATTAGAGTATGATCTCTATAACAAGACACATAATGATGCATTAATTTATATTAAAGATGTTAAATTTAGAGATGCTGAAACTAAAAAATTCATTGAAAAAGTTAGTAATCACAGTTATACTAGATTTAATAATCGCTATGAATTGATGGATGCAATAAAAGAAAGTTTAGGTGATTTTATTGCTAAAAATTTAAGAAATTATAGGGCTTTTGATTCTGAAATTCTATTAAATTCCTCTTGTGATGATGTTGATTTAGATGCTTTAAATCTATTCTTTAATGTCTTGGATTATGAGCCAATAGAACAAATTAGGGATGAAAAAGGATTGACCAAAGTCTTATCCACAATACGTGCAGGAGAATATGTGGATGGGGAATTCAGATTAAATACTGCAGGAGCTTTATTTTTTGCAAAAGACATTTCTAAATTTAATTTATCACATCAAGTGAAGATGGTCCGATTCTTTGATGATGAAGGTGTTAAGACATTTGATAAGGCAGAATTCAACATGTCATTTTTAAAATTATTAAAAGAAGCAGAGTTATTCTTTAATAAAACCATAACTCGAATGTCTCAAATAGAAGGATTTAAAAGAGAAACCATTCAAGAATACCCTTTAGAAGCAATACGTGAAGCACTTGTAAATGCCTTGGCACATAGAGATTATACAATTTCAACAGCTCCAATAACATTTTATATTTACAATGATCGAATTGAAATAAAAAGCCCTGGGCGTTTAGTATATCCATTGACTGTTAATGATTTAGAAGATAATGATCCTATTCACAGGAATGAAACAATATGCAATATATTTGCTAAAACAACATATATGGAACATGTAGGTACAGGCATAAAACGCATGAAAGACGCTATGAGATTAAATAATTTAGAAGAGCCTGAATTCATAGAATCAGAAGGGTTTTTCAAGGTAATATTCAGATCCAATGAAAGTCAAAGAGGTTTAAATGAGCGTCAAAAACAGTTCTTAAGATTAAATGATGTTGGAGAGATTACCATAAAAGGATATATTGATATGTTTGGTGTTGTAAGAAATACTGCAAGCAAGGATTTAAGGGAACTGGTTGATTTGAGAATTGTAGATAAAATTAGAGATGGTGGACAGTTTGTTTATAAAAAAGTTGATTGAGGTTAAATATGATTTCTAATTTATATTCTGATAGAAATAAACCTAAAAGTGTTGATGAAGTGGTTATTTTTGATGAACTTCCTAGAAAATTGAGAGTTCAATTTTATTTTATTCTTAAAGATATTTTATACGATTATGACCCTCATTATGCGAAAATTCATGAATTGTTATGTAGGAAATATGGTAAACTTAGTTTAAGTTCAAGATATGCCTTAGGAGATTATGATAAGGAAGCATTAGAAGAAGCATTGACTAAACCTAATTATAATTTTAATTTGATATTTGATATGGTGGAATTGGCAATAAGGTATCAGATTGATCAAATGTTGAAGGATGGATATGAGGAGGAAGAGATTAATGAATTTATAGAGGAGGTTCAAAAATCTATAAATACCTGTTTTAAAGAATCTTCAATGGGATATGAAATTGTAAATTGTCAAATAATTAGAAAAGATTCTGAAATTACTTTTACAGAAATTATTGAACCAACAATTAATTTAACTTACAATGATTTGTTTGAGAATGTAAATGTTGACTTTGTTGATGCAATTAAGGAATATCAAAATGGAGATAACAAAAATTGTATAGTAAAATTATTAAGGGCTTTTGAAAGTACTTTAAAAATTATCTGTGATAAAAAAGGATGGGAATATAATGAAACAGATAGATGTAGCAAACTTATTAATATTTGCTTTGATAATGAGATAGTTCCTCAAGAGATGAAATCAGAGTTTACTAGTTTAAATAGTTTATTGCAAAGTGGAATTCTCCCTGTAAGAAATAATTTTGGAGGGCATGGTGACGGTGGTGAAGAAAAGGTTGTTGAAGATTATTTGGCAAGATATGCTATAAATATTACTGGGTCATGTATACTATTTGTAATTGAAGCAAGTGGTTTGTAATTGAAGAAACAATAGAATAAAATTATTGGAAGTGGTTACAATGGATGAAAAAGGATTAAAAGAAAAATTTGCTAAATTATTTGATGATCCAAATAGAGAAACTTTTAAAATAGCATTAAATAATTTAACTGGGGAATATGATGATTTAGAATTTAAAGAACAAGAGATAGATGAGCATATATTGGCAAAACATATCTTGGGGATTGCGAATACATCTGGAGGGGTCATATGTTTAGGTATTAAAGAAGGAGATAATGGTTTAACTCCAATTGGTCTTGATGACAGTAGTGATTCCACAGATTTAAAGAAAAAATTATCCAGATATTTGCCATATAATTTAGATTATGAAGTTCATCCAATTGATTTTGATGATAAGGAATTGTGGGGGGATATACGAAATAAATCATTCAAAATTATTACTATAGAATACACTCCCGAAAATATTCCATTTTTGCCTATGAAAGATAGTAGAGATTATAAAAAAACTGATATTTTTTGTAGAAAAAATTCTAGTACTACTCGCTGTGAATATGATGATTTACAGAATATTCTTAATAAAAGAATATCTGCTACCCAAAAATATTTAAATATTGATCATGAGTTAAATGAATTAGAAATTTTAATGAAACGTACTTCACCTCAACATACCCTATTTTATACTATTAATAATCCTAATTTTTTAAAAATAATATCTCAATTTAAAGAAAAGAAAATAAAAAGAATAGAAAAAGGTTTGGGAATTGATGGTTTTGATGAAAATTGATTCTACATCATTTCTTTTTTAAGTTGTTTTTAAAGTATAATAAAATTTTTGCTACTAAAGAGTATATAGAATTATATTCTCTAAAATGGAGTATATAAAATCAAAATAATTTAAAACAATTTTTAAAGAATTATTAAAATGTGAAAATAAAAGCTGTACAAAAGATTAATATTACTGAAAGAATTATAACTCCAATAAAAAAGGAATTTAATGCTATATCAACAAAACCTTGTTTTTTTACTAATGAAATTTTATTCTTTTCAATAATATCTAATGCAATTTTAAATTCAGATTTTTCCATAGTTGATTCAGATAAATCCTGTATATGTTCAGGGAGTTGATTTTTATTTTTAAGTATAACTGAATCGAAATAATCGTATTTTTTTACTCTAAAACATTTAATGGAAAATATTGCAACCGTAATAAAATGTAATGTATAACATATAACTAAAAAAATTAGTATTTGCAATGCTAATCTTGGAATTTTATCTATCAAAATGGGGGTTGATGAAAAAACAATTGTAATAATTAATGTTATGAACACACCATCTATCATAAGTAAATTCATAGCTTTTGATTCAATATCTTTGATTTCTGTTTCTAATTTTTCAGGATAATTTTTAATAAAATTAAAATTATATTGTTTAATGCCGTTTAAAAGTTCATTATTATCATTTTTCATAGTTTACCTTCTTGTTCATATACCTCTCAGCATTCTTATCATAAAACTCTCTAAAAAGTAGTTAGGGTACTTTGGATTTTTCAAATAGAGATATCAGTTTAATTAGTTAACTTTCATTTTTTTCATTTTTAATAAAAGAATCGATTATATCAGAATTAATTTTTTCTTCAATTAAATTAGATATCTGTCTTGAATTACGTATTTTATAAGCATTAATTTTGAACAAGTTAGTTATTTCTGTTTTATTTATTAATTTTTTATCATCCAAATCTAATTTTTCATATTTGTTATTTACAACATTTTCTATTATTCTTTCTATTGATTCTGTAGACAAATCCTCAAATTTTATTATACTATCAAATCTGTAAAACAAAGGGTCTCCAATATTTTTTCGTATTTCCTCTATATTTTTGTAGTTAGATGTACATATGATTATAGAATCTTCTAATTTTACTTGATAATTGTTGTCTTCAAAAATTGCTTCATCAAATAATTGATAAAATGCTTCATGAAACAAATTAGCTGCTTTATCAAACTCATCAAGTAAAATGATATTTGATTCCCTTTCAAGCAAATCTTTTGCAAAGGATGATTGCATATGGCTTCCTCCAAATAAGTATTCACTAAATTTCATATTTTGAAACATTGAAAATTGTTTTCTAAACAATTTTTCACCTAATATATCGCTAATAAATTTTGCCGTTTCAGTTTTTCCTACACCAGAATTACCATAAAACATTAGAGTAATTGGCTTCCCTTTATTATATTTTTTGATAAGTGGGTATAATGCAACTAATATTTTTCTTTTTGCTTTTTCTTGACCTATTATTCTTTTATCAAAGTCATCATTAATTTTTAAGAAATCTATTTTGGTCAATGTGGAATATTCATGGTTTTCATATTCAATATTTTTATAATTTTCTTCAAGTAATTTTATAATGCTTTTAGGAGGATTTTGCAGATAAATTTTTTCTATTTCACATTCATTTAATATATTATTAAATGTTTGTACTGCACTTTCAGTTATCCCTGCATAATTCTCTGAAAATGCAACTAAACATTCAATATGTTCTTTTTCATTATCTTCGTAGTATTCTTTCTCAGGGTCGGTTTTTACATGAACTGTATTTTTTTTCGTGTCATATTTTGATACGAATTCATGTAATGTAATTTTTTTAGAAGGAATAATATTTTCAAATTCTTTTTTAGGACCATTAAAAATATTAATTTCCATCTTCACCCACCCCTGCTAAAATTATATCATAAATTTGTAGAATCGGTATGGATTTTCCTCCAAATTTAGATTCTTCAATATCTTCTAACTGGACATTGTAGGAGTTTTCATTAATATTTAGTTCATTGGTTATGTCTAAGCTTCCTTCTTCAATTTCCCCTACTTTTATTCCGAAATAAGTTAAATTCATTTTTGTTAAATCAGCAATCGTATAATTGTTTCTAAATGAATTGATATTAAATCTATAAATCATTTTTTCATCTTTTTTTCTTGCAATCATCTCGTAATATCCTTTTCCATCTTCAAATGCATCATCTATGTTTGCAAAGTTTAAAGAGGTTCCCTCAATTTCGAATTCAGTTGTAAGCATTTTTAAATAGGGTGTAAACATTTTAATAAATGTCATTGAATTTGGTTGAGGCTTAACTATAAATCCTTTAAACTCTTTAATATTTTCATCTTCATCAATTTCTTTGAGAAAATCAGTTAATAGTGAGTTTGAAATTGTTTTTTTTATTATATTACTTTCATTGTTTTCGAATTTGATTCTTCCCTCACCTTTAATACCACCACCAATACCTAACAATAATAATGGAAGTTTTGCCCATAAATTTCCATCTATATCTAGACTTCTTTCATGGTCTTTAGATTTGAGTTGTTGTTCAATTTCTTCACTAATTCCTTCATTTTTTATTATTAGATAGTCTGCAGCAGAAATTTCATCAAAATAAACTATTTTTAACATCTTAGGATTTTTCTTTTTATTATTCATGATATCATTTTTTTAATTTTTTAATATCTTCACTAAAAACTGTTCCATTTTATTTCAATTCACATTTTTATATATTTTATTAAAATAATAGGATTTAATTGAGTTTTTATTCATCCTTTTTTACTTTATTATAATTATTTTAATTTATATGTAAACAATTTTTGTTAGAGCAATTGGTAAGTAATATTTTTTTAAAATTAGTTTTAAATTAGGGTCGTTTCAAATTTACAAATCAGTATTTAAATGGCTATTTTTTTGATGGAATGGGTATCTAGACAAATTAGTGGAATTTGGTATCATATTTTAAATATATCTTAAAACATATTTGAATATACTTTTTAATACAACAGTTTTTATATCAAAAATTGAACAGAATATTTAGTTTAGTGTTTTGGCAGGTGGCGAATTAATAATGTAAAACTTTAGAGTTGTTAAAAACTGAACATGAAAAATTAATTAATTTTTTACAAATTTATCAATTTGAATTTTGGTGGGAAAATGACTATTGAGTTTGATGATTATCAAAATTGGAGATTTGAAATTTATAATGAAGAAGATAAGATTTTATTTGATGAAATTATCAGATGTATAGAAATTGAAGCATATAGGTCCGCTTCAGTAATGATATGGGTTTTATGTGCTGAATCGTTAATAGAAAGACTTAATGACTTATCTGATGGAAACAATCGCTTAAAACAAGATTTAAGAAATTATATGCAAAATAAGAATGAAGCAGGCTTATTAGCTTTATGTAAAAAATATGATTTAATAAACGATCTAGAATATTCACAACTGAATTCAGTTAGAGAGTCTAGAAATAATTATGCCCATCCTAATTTTGAAGAACCTTCTAAAAATGATGTTTTAGCCTCTTTATATTTTATTATAAACGATGTTTTATCAAAACCACCGTTGTATTCTTACACATATGTTAAAAATTTGATTGAAACACATATTTTGGAAGATCCTTATTACTTAGGAGATAAAAATGAAACTCAAATTGAAGAATATGCTTTAGAATTTTTTAATAGAACAGATTCTAAGTTTTTTAAATCTATTTTAGAATTACTATTTAATCAAATTGAAGACTTATTTGATGAAATAGATATTAATAAACACAAGTGTTTAAAAGTAGGTCTAATATTTATTAAGACTTTATTGATAAAGGATAATTCTCTTTTAAATAATATAGATGAATTTTTAAGCGTTTTTAAAAAAACATCATGTAATATATTTTCTGAAGAAGAGTTGTGGAATTTATTAGATGAGGATAACAAATTTAAAATTTTTAATTATTCTTTTGATTCTGAATATAAAATTTTTTCTGAAATTGAATTTTTAAATAAGTTTTCAGTATTATATGTTAAAGGTTTACTAAATGAGGAGTTTAAAGAAAAAATAGAAGGTTTTATTTATCAAAGTCCTGCTGATTTAATTTTTAATTGTTCCATTCCAAAAAATTTATTATTTAATAAGATTATTAATGATTTAAATGATTTTGATTATGGTATTCAAAATTCTATTGCAAAATATATGAAAATACTAGACTTAAAAATGTTTGAAGAGGATGAACTTGAAATCTTAGGCAGAGCTTTGTTTAATTCGGTTAATAAGGGTGCATTTGAGTCTCGACATCTTTTAAACTATTATTTATATAAAGAAACTGATTTAAACATTCCTTATTCATTTATTCGAGGTATTCTTTTTGAGATTTTTGTAAACAATGATGATGAATTTATGTTTAAGGAAAGATATTCCAAATTAGTTTTAAAAAAGGTATTAAATAATGATAATTATCGTTCTTTAGTCGATGATTTATTGAATTTAATTGAAAATTCTAATGTTAAAACAAATAATTTTGATGATTATGAATTTGCATTAAATAAATTAGTTTCATTCATGAAAGAAAGTGAAATTAATCGTCTAGATGATTTGATAAATTCTATTAAAAAGTCTCGATGTCATAATATTAATAAGATTTTTGAAAAAGATAATTATTTTTTATTAGATATTAGTAATTATAATAAAGAGAATATTCTACCTCATCTTTTTAATTGTTTTGATGAAGGAAATAAAGAAAAATTTATTAATATTTCAAAGGAAAATATTTTTATTTTCATAGAATTTTTTTCAGATATAGTAACTTCTATTAATAAAAATCAAATAAAATCTATTGATATTAAATATGAATTTTTAGAGGAGTTTATAGACTTAAACAATTTAAAAATTGTTGTTGAAGATAGTTTAACCAAAGATTTATCTCCACGTGAAGCTATTATAGGAAAATTTTATATAGATTCTTTTAATGATTTTTATAAAAAGTAGTTCTAAATACTTTTTTCAAAATTCTATTTTTTCTTTTTCTTATAAGGAAATTTTCTAATATTTTATATATTAAAACATATTTAAACTTATTTTTCATTTGCTCTCTAAATATTTATAAAGTATTTTGAATAAATTATATTTAGATATATTTAGGAATTTTTATTATGCAGTATGACCTTTCTAATAATCCAGTCTTTGAAGCCAAACCTTTTTTGAAATGGGCTGGAGGAAAAAAACAATTAATAGAAACTATTGAATCTAAATTTCCTGATGAAATAAGATCATCAAGGAAAATAGAGAAATATTTTGAACCTTTTGTAGGTGGAGGTGCTTTATTTTTCTATTTAATGTCTAATTATACAATTAGTGAAGCCTATATTTATGATATCAATAGGGAACTCATTTTAACTTATGAAGCTATTAAAAATAATCCTAATGAATTAATTGAAGAGCTTAAAATTCTTTCTGAAGAGTATATTCCCAAAGGTCAAGATGAAAGAAAGGAAATGTATTTAGACATTAGACAAAAGTTTAATGAAGCTATTCCTTGTTTTGATTTTGAAAATTATAATGAAGAATACATCCAAAGGGGCAGGTTATACCATTTTTATGAATAAAACTTGCTTTAATGGGTTATTTAGATTAAACAATGAAGATTCATGTGTACATATTCAACATACTTCCAAAAGTTTAACTGGTGTCGTGTTAATTTTAAAAAATATAATTAATTAGTTTATATTAGGAGTAAAAAAATGTTTAATTTATTCTTTGAGGATGATTTTTACAGTTATGTAAATGACATATATGCTGATATTGAAGAATATTTTTCAAAAAATCAAAATCAAAATTTTTTTAATAGGAATAAAGATGTTGTTTGTATGGAATTATTTAAGGAATTTTCAATTTCTTTTTTAGAAGTTGATGAGAAAATTAAGTTACTTTCTAAAGATAAGTTTCATGTCACTACAAATTTTTTTGGGAGAGAGATAAAAAAACCAGTTTATACTTTTGGAGTAATGTTTTCTGGTGATAAAAATTTATTCAGGGTAAAACCTTCTAGATACAATCTTCATGTTTTTGAAGCTTATTTTTCAAATTATTTAAATAATGAGTTATTATGTTTTGATATTGAATATCATGATGATTCATCATTAAAGGAAGTATTTAATAGAAATAAGGATTATTTATTTTTCATGGTTGAGAATGTAAATAAAGACATTGAAAAATATAATTTGGAGATTAAACAGAAAATTTTTAGATTATATGATTTTTATGAATCAAAGTTTAATAATGAAAATGATTTATTAGAGAACTTGGGAGTTGAAGTACTGGAAAATAAATCTAATTTTAAAGAATATTTTATACCATTTAAAGATAAAATTAAATATAGGGATGATTTAAGTGATTACAATGATGAGGAGAAAGTAGTTTTAGGCAATGCAAATTATGAAAGAATTCTAAATGAGATTTATTTATTTGGTTCTGAGTTTGAGAAATTTCCTGATGTATATTCTAATCATAATGAAGAAGAGTTAAGAAGCATATTAGTTTCTCATTTAAATGGGTTATGTGTAGATAGTGTAACTGCTGAAACATTTAATAAAAAGGGAAAAACCGATATTTTAATTACACATAATTCAAATATATTATTCATTGCAGAATGTAAAATTTGGCGCGGGCCTAAGAAATATTTAGAAGCGATTACCCAACTTTTAGGTTATTTAAGATGGAAAGATACTAAATCAGCATTAATAATCTTTGTAAAAGGAAAAAATTTTTCAAATATTCTTAATAAAATAGAAGATGTTACAATGGATCATCCGAATTATATTAGTTCCAGAAATAAACCTCATAAAAATTATTTTAGATTTATTATGGCTGCAGAAAATAATAAGGATATACGTATTGAATTGGGAGTTTTATTATTTTATTTGCCTTCATAATTAAATTTTAGAATTAATGATTATTATGTGTTAGCATATTAAAATAATTAAATTTAAACTTATTTAAATAATTTATATGAATCAAATTTCCAGTTAAAAAAATTTAGGAAAATGAAAATTCATTTATTTTTTATTAATCATTAGGTGGTTTTTTGTTAAATACGGAATATATTGAAGAAATTAAAATTAATAGTTATGATGAATTAGTCAAAATTATTCAAGGAAAAACTGATTTATGTGACGATCTCAGAGATAAATTTATTTTTAGAGGTGTTGAAAATGAAGATTTTAAATTAATTCCTTCAGCATTAAGAGATGATGATAGATTAAATAATTATGTTGATGAAGATTTTAAAAAAACTTTGCAAATTAGTTATAATCATGCTGTGAAACATGGTTTGTGTTTTGATGAGAATAGAGATATCCCTGGAGCAATTACATTTATTTCTAAAGATAAGGAAGGGAATAACATTGATGGATATTATTCTAATGTATCTTCTGTTGAAGAATTCCAATACTTTAAAGAAGTTAATGCCTTAATGAAATTTTTTGATAAAGGTGATAAGGTAGGGTTAAAAATTCCTGCGAGTCAAGATATTAGAAAATTATTAGATCATAATGATAAAATTGAAGATAAACCCAGATTTTATTGGCCTAATCCTAATTATTTTGAATTAATTTCATTAGCTCAACATTATGGTGTTCCAACTCGTGCTTTAGATTGGTCATATGATTATAAAGTTTCATTATATTTTGCTGTAAAAAATATTTTAAATAAAGAGTATTTATGTAATGAAAAACCAAGTAATGCAGTATTATGGGCTT
Source organism: uncultured Methanobrevibacter sp. (assembly GCF_902784195.1). Lineage (NCBI taxonomy): Archaea > Methanobacteriati > Methanobacteriota > Methanobacteria > Methanobacteriales > Methanobacteriaceae > Methanobrevibacter > uncultured Methanobrevibacter sp. The sequence goes on along the minus strand of NZ_CACZTX010000006.1, from coordinate 260,277 downwards.
TTAATTACAGATCTCTAGAAATGGATTATTTAATATCAGAAAATAATACTTTTGCTATTAAACATTATCGTCCAGAGTATAATTCTAACCCTAATTTAAATGCTCAAAAAGGTTTATTCACATTTGTTATGAATGATTTAAGGCATATTACTAAAAAACCTTTCGATGAATTCGTAGTTGAAATTTTATCTAATATTCATGAATTTGATGTGTATAATGGAAAGAAATTGGTTGAATTTCCTAAGGGTGAGAAAGCTTTTTATAAGTTTATAATTCCTGAAGAAATAAAACCTGAAATATTGAATGAATTGTATTTTGAAGGTTATTCGGAAGAATATTTATTCCCAGGATATTCTGGGGTAACTCAATCTATAGAAAACAGAGTTAAATTAGATAAATTACTTTTAAAAAACATTAATTGTAATAAAAAGAATGTTTTATTAGTTATGGGTGAAGAAAAAATTGAAAAAATTAAAAATGGTGAAAAATCTTATGAATTTAAAAGATATAACTTCTCACAAGAGATTGATAATATATTTATTTACTCAAAAGAGTCTAAAGAGGTCATAGGTTGTTTTAGAGGAAATAAAATATTTGCCAATACTCCATTTTATTTTTGGAAAAACTTTTCTGAAAAATCAGGTTTAACTGAAAAGGAACTTTTTGATTATTTTGAGTATAAAGGATGGGGATGGGCTATTAAAATCAATGATTTAAGAATTTTTGAAAATCCAATTAAAATTTATAATTTTAAAGAACCAGGTAATTATTGCTATATTGAGAATAGAGAAGAATTAAAGTTTTTATTAAATTTTAAATGATTTATTATATTAACAAAATTAAATAACAGAATGTCTATCTTCAGTATTCTTCTCAAACAAAACTTCTTTATTCAAAAAGAAGCAAGTTTTAGTTGTATCCTTTTTAAAGAAATTATTATAAGCATCATCACTTTTTTGGCCTTTAGGCCCTATTTCCAATATTTGATTTTCAAATGAATTAGGATAAGGTAATAAGCTCACATCCTCTTTTTCAATGGTTTCCTTTACCATATTATAACTTGTTTCAATTGAATCCAAATCATCATCATTGAAACTAATCCTATTAACTCCTTCTAATATCCTTTCTCCATTTTTAGATCCTGTTTTTGGCTCTTTCCATAGAATATTCAATATAGTTGTTTCATCGAAGAATAGTTTCCAATAGGAATCTTCCCAAGTGTCTTCAAATTCACTTAAAGTTAGGTTTCTAAAAGACATTCTTTCCCTATATTTTCCATTTGGAGTTATTGGTGAATTTTTTATAATAAAACTTGTTTTCTTGAATAGATCGTGTTTTTCTGCAAGTTCATCGTCTTTTCCAATGATTTTATCACTTATCATTTTATTGAGATTCTTTGGTATTTTTTCTTTGTATGTTCGTCCAGTTATTTCCTCTAAAATCTCAAGTTGGCTTTTTCCAATATACGGCCGTAATTTAGCTAAAACATACTCTTCAACAGTTTTAAATTCATTTGTATCAAAGCTGATGGTTGTTCCTATACTGTTTAGGATACCGCTCATGTATGAATTTTTAAGTGAATATGCTCTTGGCTTTGCAGGTATAGTAGAGTTAGGTTGAGTTGTTCTGTCTTTAGATGTTCTAGCTTTAGTGCAAGCCCCAAGGTATGATGTATCACTTTCAGACAATTCATGAGCACGGCCATCTTTTACCTTTTGTTTTATGATGTAAAAGTCATTTTTAATTGTTTCTTCATCTTGGCCCATATCATATAATTGGTAATCGGTAATTAGGAAATCTCCAATATCCTTTCCTTTTTCATAGAAATACCAAATGAATAGGATTTTTTTATTTTTATAGATTAATTTGCTGTATTCATATTCTTCATTGACTATTTTATTGAAGTCAATTCTACTTAGGGAAACTCTTTCTTTCGCTGATTTTTCACCTTTTTTGTTCTTTTTATAACCTGTTACTTTCAATTCAACTCCTATTTTATCAAAATCAGCTCTAGGGTCAGTGTTTATAGGATATTTATAGAAACCGGTTTCTACAACTTGGCCTAAGACACCTTTATTTCCTTTTAGATTTGTGGTGTTTTCAAGTAGGTGTTCTGAATCTATTTCCTTAAATGTTCTACCTTTAATCGCTTCTGTGTAGTGAAGCAATTCCTCAATTGTGTTGAATTTCATTATTTTATCCCCTTTGCTTATATTTTGTTTTATAGTTAATTATACATAAATATTATTTTTCAAATGGACTCCCGTTCATTGTTTTTATTTAAAAATTAAATTAAATATATAAATTAAAATTTATAAAATATTATAAGAGGAATTTTTATGGATAAAACAGTAGTAGAATTATTTGCAGGTGTTGGTGGATTCCGTTGTGGATTCAATCATGTAAGCCTAAAGAATGGAAAAGTCCAAGAAGAGGATAATTGGGACTTTGTTTGGGCTAATCAATGGGAACCTTCCACTAAATCACAAGCTGCATTTGATTGTTATGTTGAAAGATTCGGAGAATCTGAAAATCATGTAAATGAAGACATAGCTACTGTTGATAAGAAAACAATTCCTAATCACACTCTTCTTGTTGGAGGATTCCCTTGCCAGGATTATTCAGTTGCTAGATCTCTTTCTGGGGGTAAGGGTATTGAAGGTAAAAAAGGAGTGCTTTGGTGGCAAATAGCGGAAGTTTTAGAGGAAAAACAACCTCCATTTGTTCTTCTTGAAAATGTGGATAGGTTATTACGTTCACCAGCTACTCAAAGAGGTCGCGATTTCGGTGTAATGCTTAGAACTCTTCTTGATAATGGCTATTCTGTTGAATGGAGAGTAATCAATGCAGCAGAATATGGATTCCCACAAAAGAGAAGAAGAGTATTTATTTTTGCTTATCATGAGTCTACCAACTATTATAAAAAGATGGATAAGGTAGATTATGAGGATTTGATTTACAAGGAAGGAATCTTTGCAAAGAATTTCCCAATTAAATTCAACTCAAATACAAATTTAGATGGAAAAGAGTTTTCCATTGATGAATTTGGAAAAACTTCAATCAAAAAGAAAGATTTTGATGATCTTGTAGCTATTAGTGATGATTTTGATTTCCATTTCTTTAATTCAGGACTTATGCATAAAGGAAATATTTACACCTTTAAGACATCTCCAGTAGAATGTGATAATGTAACCACTTTAGGAGACATTATTGAAAAAGGAGAAGTTGATGAGAAATATTATCTTTTAGATGAAAAATTGGAAAAATGGAAGTATTTAAAAGGATCCAAGAAAGTTCCTAGAAAAAGACCTAATGGTGAAACTTACTATTTTTCAGAGGGCAATATAGCATTTCCTGATAAATTAGATGTTCCAGCAAGAACTATGCTTACTAGTGAAAGCACTACAAATAGAAGTTCTCATGTAGTTAAAGATGTTCAATCAGGCAATTTAAGAACTTTAACTCCAGTAGAAGCAGAAAGAATTCAAATGTTCCCAGATGATTGGACTAATATTGAATCTAAAGCAATGACTGAACGTAGACGATACTTTATGATGGGTAATGCTTTAGTCGTAGGGGTAGTAAAAATTCTTGGAGATTATATATTAGAAATTGTTGAAGAAGAGAACTAATTGACTTTTTTTAAACTATTACCAATTCATACTCTATTAAAATTCTATCATTCACTATTTTTCAAATATTTAATTATTATTAATATTAAAAAACTTTATTATTTATGAATAGTAAACTATATATTAACAATAATTTTAATAAATAAGGTATTTTTCTTTTTTTTATTGGGGTGTGTATTTGAGCTTTAAAGATTTAAATATTGATTATTCTTATGATTCTGAAAGCAATGATTTACTAAATGATTTTTATGTACCAGTTTTATCAGAATCTTCTGAATATTATCGAGCTGTAGGATATTTTGATTCAAAAAGTTTAAGTTATGCAGCTAGAGGAGTTAAAAATTTTATTTTGAATAATGGTAAAATGAGAATAGTTTGTGGAACTCAACTTTCAGAAGAAGATGTTGAATCTATTATTTCTGCAGAGAAAACACCTGAAGAGGTTTTAACACATAATTTCCTCGAAAATCTTGATAGCTTAGAAGATAATATTAAGAAAAATCATGTTGAGATATTAGGTTGGATGATTGCAAATGACTTGTTGGAAATCAAAGTCGCTTTAAAAATTGATGAAGATGGAAATCCAACCCCTGGTAAGGAAGGTCTTCATTTAAAAGTTGGTATCTTAAAAGATAAAGAGGGGAACTACATAACTATTAACGGATCGAATAATGAAACAGCTTTCGGTTGGGGGAAAAATTATGAGATTTTTGATGTTTTTAAAGGATGGGTTTCTTCTGACTTCGCTCGTTTAAATAAACATATTAATCTATTTCAAAATATTTGGGAAGGAAATGTTAGTTCTTATAAAATAATGGAAGTTCCTGAAGCTATTGAAGAATTATCTAAAAGAGCACCTTCTGATATAACAAAATTAAAATTTCCTGAGGATTATTATAAAAAAAGTCAAAATAAAATAACTTTATTTGAATATCAAATTGAAGCTATAAATAAATGGTTTGAAAATAATAAAAAAGGAATTTTTTCCATGGCTACAGGTACAGGTAAAACTTTTACAGCTTTAGGTTGTTTAGAAAGAGTTTTAGATAATGAAAAAAATTTAATAGCCATTATTTCTGCCCCTCAAATGCATTTAGTTCAACAATGGAAGAATTCTGTTGATACTTATGGTTTGACTAATCGTTTTAACGATATTGTTGTTGTTGATAGTAGTAATCCAAAAGGGAAAACTCAATTTAAAGATTCTGTATATAAAGTTGATATGGGCTTAATGGATACTGTTTTAATTCTTACAACTCATGATTCTCTATCCTCTGAAAATTTTTATAATTTTTTTGAAGATGATTTTGATGTTCCAATTATGTTAATAGGGGATGAAATGCATGGGTTAGGTTCCTATAAAAGAAAAGATGGTTTGAGTCCACAATATAATTATAGATTAGGATTGAGTGCAACACCTATTCGTCATTTTGATGAAGAGGGGACAGAATTTTTATTTAACTATTTTGAAAAAGAAGTTTACATTTTTTCATTAGAAAAAGCTTTATCAGAAATTAATCCAAGAACTGATTTAACATATTTAACTCCTTATAACTATTATCCTCATTTTATTGACATGACTGATAAAGAATTAAAAAATTTTAGAAAAAAAACTAAGCAGATTTTATGGGAATCTAGAAAAGATAATCCTAATGAAGAAAGATTGGAAAATTTAATTATCGAAAGAGCAAACATTATTAAAAACGCTGCAAATAAATTTGATGCATTGAGGAAAATTCTTCGAGATATGGATGATAAAAGAAATTTGCTAGTTTATTGTAATGAAAATCAGATAATTGAAGTTGTCAATATCCTTGGAAATGAATTTGATTTAGATGTGAAAACATTTACTAGTAAAGATGATGCAAAACCATCAAAAAAATATGGTGGGATTTCTGAAAGAGAATTTATTCTTAAAAATTTTGAAAAAGGTAATTATAATGCACTTGTGGCTATGCATTGTTTGGATGAAGGAGTTGATGTTCCCTCTGCAACAAGGGCTATTTTAATGTGTAATAGTACTAATCCTAGGGAATTTATTCAAAGAGTAGGTAGAGTTATTAGAAGGCATGATGATAAGGTTGAGTCAGATATTTATGACATGATTATCAAACCCTCTAATAAAAATTCAGATTTATTTAAGATAGAACAAGATATTTATGAAAAAGAATTAATCAGGGCTGATGAAATAGGAAGGCTTGCTTTAAATAATTCTTACTATTATACTAAAACAAAAAATATTTGGTGATAAAATGGATGATTTTGAAATTTTAGATACTTTGGAGGAAAATGCTAAAGATGAAATAGTATTTAAATTCACTAGAGAAATTTTTTTTAAGGAATTACGTGGAGAACGTAGTTGGCGTAATGAATATGATAAATTAATTGATGAATATTCTAAAAGAAGGTGATTGAATGAGGTTGGAATCTATTCACATACATAATTATCGGTTATATCATGATTTTAAATTAGATTTCTCCAAAAATGATAAGGATGTTCAGATAATTGTAGGAGATAATGGTGTTGGAAAAACAACTTTTTTAAATGCTATTAATTGGTGTTTATATGGGGATGAACCACATGCATTTAATAAAGAGACTTCATTACCTATATTAAATTTAGATGCTAGTGAAGATGATGTTGCATTTGTTGAATTAACAATTTCTGGGGATGATGGTCAGAAAATTATTTTTAAAAGAACTCATGGTAAGTTATATAATGATGATTTAGATGTATCTATAAAAAATAAATATGGGGAAACATTTTATTATAGGAGCCCTGAAGCCGATTATCAAGTAGAAGGTTTTGTTCCTGCGGCAATTAGAGAATTTTTCTTCTTTGATGGAGAACAATTAGATAATTATTTTTTAAGCGATAGGACAAAAAATATTGAAAATAGAATATTTATTTTATCCCATATAGATGTTTTAGATCAAATGATTGAGCGTTTAAATGAGAAATTTAAGAAGTTTAATAGAGAATCAGGAAAATTAAATAAAGATATAGAACCTTTAACCATAGATTTAGAAAAAAAACATAAAGCACTTTCACAAGAGCAAGAAAGAAAGGAAAAATTAGATAGTTCTATTAATCATGCTAAAAAAAGAATTAAAGAATTAGATGATGAGTTAATAGGCATTCCAGATGTAAGGGTTTTAGAGGAAAAAAGAAAAGGTTTGAAAGAAAAAGTAGATAAAATAGAAGATAATTGTAATCAAATTAAATCAAAAATTAATCAGTTATTACTTTCTACAGCGCCTTCTGTATTTGCTTATGATGCAATTAAATATACTTTAGATGATATTGATGAAAAAAATAAATCTCAGCAATTACCTCCTGAAATTGATGAAGATGTTGTAGGGGAGTCTATTAAAGAAGGAGTTTGTAAACTTTGTAATAGGGCTTTAGATGAGGAATCATTAGCTTATCTTAATAATGCTCTTACTGAATACACATTATCCACCAAACAGTCTAAATTATTATTAGATTTAAAATCTCCTTTAAAATTGCATGAAAATAATATTGAGGTCTATTCTAAACGCCGAAAAGATTTAAATAACAATCTTAAAATTCAAGAAGAAAATTTAGAAAGATATTCTAAAGAATTAAATATAGTTAATGGACAGTATGCAGGATATAAAGATGAATCTATAAAGAATAAATTTGAAGAAAGAGAAAATCTAGAAAATTCAAGAGATTCAAATTTATTGCTTTCAGGTGCTGCCGACAATAACATAGAAAAATTAAATAATGACATTGAAGATATTAACAAAGAAATAGATAAAATTTTATCAAATAATGAAAAAACTAGTATTATAAAAAAGAAAAAACAGTTATGTGCTGATTCATTAGAGTTGTTAACAACAACAAAAAATGATATTATGGTATCTACAAAAAAACAAATCGGAGATTTCACTAAAGATAAATTTTTCAATTTAATTTGGAAAAAAGATACTTTTTCAGATGTAACTATTGATGACACATATAATGTAGAATTAATTCATACTAGAACAAATGCAAATTGTATTGGTACAGCAAGTGCTGCAGAAAGGGAGTTATTAGCTTTAGCATTTACTTTAGGAATTCATTCAGTTTCAGGTTTTGATTCTCCTATACTAATTGATACTCCATTAGCCAGAGTGTCTGGTGATCATAGAGTAAATTTCACAAATGTCCTTTTAGAAATAAGTAAAAAGAAACAAACTATTTTAATTTTAACACCTGATGAATTTTCTCAAGATGTTAGGGACTTAATTTATGATGAAGAAATTCAAAAGTTCGGTATTTTCCAAGTCAATGAATTTTATTCAGATATAAAAGAAATGTCAGCTAATATAATCGAAGAAACATATTTTAATAAGGAGGATAATTAATGTTTGATGATAATGCACCACTTATTCTTCATATTAGTGAAGAATATGTTGATTTCTATAAAACTTCTAAAATTTTAGGGACTGATAATAATAAAATAGGTCATAAAGAGCAATTTTTATTAGCTTTAAGTTTAGGTTTTAAATTAGGAAGCCCTACAGAACTAAAAAAACCTGTTGACTTAACAAGATCAGCTTATATGAATGAAGAAGAAGAATCTCTCTTTTATGCCATTGCTATAAAACATTTTAAAGATGTTAAAGATATAGGTTCAGTAGCTGATATTTATAATTTAGCTGAACAATATGCTAATTCAGGAATCCAAATAGTCATGGATTTAGAAAAGGATAGTTCTTATGAAAATTATCAAATAAAATTTGAAAGATTAGTTAAAAAAGACATTGACAAAATACTGAAAAACAGTGAATAATATGCAATTTTTAAATAAATATGATGTTGAAAAGGTTCTTTTAATAGATCCTAATTTCCCTTTAGCCCATAAAAGTCGTAATCATAGTGATTTACTGCCTGTGGGTCTTTTAAAAATAGGAGCATATTTAAAAAATAACAATGTTAAGACTAAATTAGTTAGGCTGAATAAAGGAGAAGATTTTTCAGAAGAAATTTTAAATTTTAATCCAGATTTAGTAATGATTACATCCGTATTTACCTATTGGTCTAAACAAGTAAAAGAAGCGGTAGATTATTCAAAAAATTTATTACCTGATGTTGATGTTGTCGTAGGAGGGATATTTGCTTCTTTAATGCCTGAAAAATGTAGAGAATATACTGGATGTGATTATGTTCAACAAGGAATAATTCCTGAAGCAGAACATATTAAACCTGATTATTCATTACTTGGTGAAGATGAGAAAGATATTGATTATCAAATCATTCATTCTTCCCGCGGTTGCATACGGAAATGTGGTTTTTGTGGGACATATATTATAGAACCAGATTTTAGTTGTGAAAAATCTATTCGTAATGAAATTATTAGGAAAAAATTAGTTTTTTATGATAATAATTTGTTAGCAAACCCTGATGTAGAGGAACTACTTCATGAATTAATTGCTCTCAGAAAAGAGAAAATTATAACAAGTTGTGAGTCTCAAAGTGGTTTTGATGGGCGAGTTCTAAAAAAAAGACCACATTTAGCAAAATTACTAAAAGAAGCTAATTTTAAGGCTCCAAAGATTGCTTGGGATGGTTCAGTTAAAGGCCATAAAGCACGTAAAAAAGAGATTGATCTTTTAGTTGATGCAGGTTATAACCCTAAAGAAATATCCGTTTTTATGATTTATAATTATGAATTAGATTATAAAGAAATGGAAGAAAAAAGGGTTTATTGTTATAATTGGGGAGTTCAAGTTTCTGATTGTAGATATCGTCCTTTAGATAGATTAGATGATAATTATAATCCTTCTAAACGTAAAGGTCAAACAAATAAGGATTATCATATTAATCATAATTGGACAGATGAGGAAGTTAGAGCATTTAGACGTAATGTCAGAAGACATAATATTTGTATTCGTCATGATATGAAATATCATTCTAATAAAGCAGAACGAAAGAAAATTTCTAAAGAAGATTCTATGAAATATCGTAAGATGAGTTATGAAGAAGTAAAACAATATTTATCTGATGCTTGGAATCCTGCAGAAATAACTTATATAAGTAAACAAACAAAATTAATGTAATTTAATTGATAATATGTATCCTGAAAAAAGAGTTAGACAAATCAGAATATTACCAACTTCTTCAGATGATTTTGATTTTGAAGATGAGGAAGCTATGAAAAACTTTTTTACAAACAAATTACCTTCAGATGGTAAATTTCATTTTTATAAAAACAATGTAGCAGATCCTGAAGGTACATTAATTTTATTCCAATACAATAATTCCATTGTAGCCAGTGGAATAATGGAAGATAGAATTGATACCATGGAAAAAGGTTATAATGGGTATTATATCTTCAATAAACATTCTATTAATCTTTTAACTAGGCCTATATCTAAAGATGATTTAATAAAGGAGGATGTAGGCTTTGACCGATTTGGAAACACTACTAAAACAATTGACATGGAATATTTTAGAAATATAAATAATCTTCTTGATAATCATTTTGAAGAATAGCTTATCTATTAAATATCTATACAATATCTATCTAATATATATCATATCTCTATTAGATATCTATCACTTATCTATCACTTATCTATACAATATCTATCAATTATCTATCTAATACCTATCAAATATCTATCATATATCTATCACTTATCTATCAAAATTATTCTATATATTACAAACTAATTTTACAACCCCCAAACACCTTATTTTTCCATGTAAGCAAGTGCTTGCACTCGAAAATCTTTATAAATGAGTCTAACATAAATAATAGTAAGTACAATTGAATCCAATTGTACAAATTTCTTTTTATTCATAATTTCCTCATTAAATGTAAATATGCGGGAAGAATTGTTCTTCCTGTATATCAAACACGTTTTTTAAAATTGATTAAAAACTCCCTTAAAATCAATTCTTAACTCAATTAAGCATTTATAATCAAAATAAAAAACTTAATATACTAATTTTTACAAAATATCAATTGTAATAATAGTTACTATTATTAAAATAAAAGGGTTGGTTACAGTTATCCTTAGATGAGATTTGACTGATTCTCTAGGAACATATAATGATTATTAATGTCTTGGAATTGGAACATCGATTATCTTGAAGGGGTTTGATTGAAGGTTCCTCTTTTATTGGATCATTAATGCAAAAATTGTTATATCGGGGGTTGAATCAGTAGGTTATCTGATAAGGGTGATTTTCTTTGATTAGAAAATGTTAGTTCCTTTAAGCTAATATTGTAGGGGTTGGTTATCTTTTATTGATTTGCTTTTTTATTTTTAATTATTTTTTAATTCTGGAGATTTTACATTGAAGATTAGAAAAAATTCCTCTACCGATGAAAATAAAGAGGATAATGATTTTATTGATAGAACCAATCGTGCTTTAGAGCGTATGGACAAATCAGATAAGAAAGCTTTATCTAAAGAGGAGTTTCTAAAGGATTTAGAATCCTGGTAAATTTCTTAATTTAAAAATTGTTTTAATCTTGTTATAATATTATATCTCAATTATTTTTTACTATTTTTTATAAATATTTTATTAAACTTGTTATTTTTCAATTTAACTCTTATATTGACCTTATTTTTTAGAAAAAACTTATATACTTCTTTTAATAGAGTTTATTTCACTGTTAAAGAGGTGAATCATGTTAATAAGTCAGCATGAAGATAAGTCCTTTAAGATACTGATTGATTTTGCAATGCATGATTTTTTAAAAGGGATTGGAATTGATGAGGAGATAATAGTTCCACTTCCTACAGAGCTCATGGCCACCAATTGCATGAATCGCAGATTGGATTACTGTGGCCTGTCTAGAAATTATGAAATCATCAATGTTGAATTCCAATCAACTGTCTTAAGCGAAGAGGATGAGATTAGGATATTTGATTATGCATCATCCTTATTTGTAAAGTTCAAACTTCCAGTAAAAACCTTTATTATAAGTACAGTCGAAGATAAAAGACGTAAAATAGAAAAATGGCATCATAATGATGTGTTTACTATTTATATCATATCGTTAAAGGATAGGGACGGATTGAAAGCTTTAAATAGTATAAAATCAAAAATAAGGAACAAGGAAACCTTTAATGGTGAAGATATCGTTTCATTGATTTCAATTGTTTTCATGAAATCAGACTTTAATGAAAAGGAATTGTTGTTTGAAGTTGGAGATTTGACGAATAAGGCAAGATTCGAATCTGACTTTGTTAAAGATCAAGTAAAGTCCATTCTATTGATTTTAGGGAATAAATTCATAAAAGATAAAGAGGAATTAAAAAATTTTGGTGATATTATGATGGAGTCAAGTCATTTATTATCTTTTGTTAAAAGAACAAGTGGAGATTTAATAGAAGAAGGAAGAAAAGAAGGCAAATCTATAGGTATTGGTGAAGGAGTGGAATTAGGTAGAAAAGATGGAATTATTTCAGTAGCTAAAAGGATGTTGATGAGAGGTATGGATATTGATGTAATTTCCGAACTTACTGGCCTGTCAATAGAAGAGATAAATTCTTTAAAGGAAAAATAATTATTTAAAAAAAGAGTAAAGTACTGAATGAAATCAGTACCCATAAGTCAAGATGTTTCCATCTTCATCCACGATTCTAAAGTATCCGTCATCGTAGGTTATTCTATATGTTCCATCACCAAGGGCTTCTCTTGAAACCTCATGCTCTTTTGGATCCCAGCCGTCAATGACATCATCCACCTTATTGTCTGTTTTGTATTTGTCATTGTTGCTTGCGCTTGCTTTCTTCTTCACATAGATGTTTCCGCTAAGTGTAGCTTGCTTGTAGTTCTTGTTTCCATTATACTTAGCGCTTAATGTAAAGTTGTCTGCAATCAGGTCTTCTAATCTGCACTCTCCATTTTCATTTGTCTTGAGAGTGAAGTTTTCAGTGATTCCATTGCTTCCATGAGTGAGGTTTATCTCAATCCTTTGGCCTGCTATTGGAGTTTTGTTCTCATCTGAAAGCTTTAGTATCAGGCTGTCACCTTCAGTAAGGCTTTGGCTGCTTTCCATAGTGAGAATTGCAGTTTTTTCAGCACTTCCAAAAGGATGGGACAGTACAAACATTCCAATTGCAAGAATAATGATTATTGTAGCGCATATGTATATGATATCTTTTGTATTCATATTAACCCCCAAATTAATTTTTGATTTTAGTTAATTAATATTATTATTTTATTCTTATTTTATTCTTTTCTATTTTATAGGTGGATTTTTTTATTTTATTCTTTTCTATTTTATAGGTGGATTTTTTTATTTTTTTATTTTCTATTTTAGTGAGAGGGGATTTTTTTTATTTTATTCTTTTCTATTTATTGAGGAAGATTTCTCCATTCTTTCCCATTTTTAATCAATCGATTAATCATAAAATACTTAAATGACTTTTTATAAATCATATCTTGTGATATTTTCTAATATCTGAGATTAGAATACATATCACTTTAGTTATCAAATCATGTTAAGGGCAGCATTTTATGCTGCTCTTTAAAAAACTTTGATAAAATTTTTCAAATGTCTATTTTTATAAGCTTTTTTTCCACTTTTATTTAAATTTTTAGTGAATATTTTTCTTAAAAATATACAGTATATTTTATAATTTATAAAATTCATTTAACAAATTTTATATATAATTAATACTATATATATAAAACATAAAGTACATTGGATTATTTTTCAAATATACTTTATGTAAGGCACTGCTAAGAAATCTAGGATTTAAAAATTACCCTAAAACTATATAATTAAAAAAATTTATTAAAACTATTGAACTGAATTTATTAATTACAAATATTATTTTTCCTAAAAATATATGTTTTCAAAAGCTAAAATTTGTTTAACCAATCCTTATCTTTTAAAACTAAGTTTTAAGAATGCTCCTTAGGATATTCCCTTATATCCTTTCAAGGAATGTTTTAAAGCAATCAAAGTCTTTTTATTCATATATTTTAAAACACGAATCCTATTTTTCTTAGTCATTTCCTTATTTCGCATTTATTGAGGTGAAACTTTGAAAATGAAAAGAACTTTTCTTATTTTACTAGTGTTATTCTGCGTTGCAAGTATGGCAGTGTCATCTGTCTCTGCAGCAAGCGATGATATTGCAACTGATGTAGCTGCAATTGACGATAATGCTATAAATGAGGTTAGTCTCGAAACGGATGATTCTATATCTGATTCCATTCAGGTGGGTGTGGACGATTCCGATGATAAATCCTTAGAACCCGCTCCATTAAAGGACGGGGCATCAACCATTTACGTTTCAAAAACTGGTGATGATTCTAATGATGGATTAAGTGAAGAGAACGCTGTAGCAACTATTGCCAAAGGTTATGAACTTGCTGGTGATGGTTCTACAATAAATATTGGTGCAGGTACATATGAGCAATCCAGTTCAATTACTTTGGATAAATCAATTACCTTTAATGGTGCTGATGGCACTACAATCACAAGAACTGGAACTGCAAATGTATTTACCTATAGTGGAGATGATGCTAAAACATTCACATTAAACAATTTGATTTTCACTGCTCCTACAAAGCAAAACAACCCAATTATAAATATTGGTGGTGAAGGAGTATTGTTAATGAACAACTGTAAATTGACTGATGCAGTTCCTGGAAATGGTAATGGTGCAATTAAATTGTTTTATAATGCAAAAGCAACATTAGATGGCTGTGAATTCTATGGCCTTGTTGGTACCAGTTCTGGTGCTGCACCATATTTGGCAATTTTAGGTAACTCTGTAGTGGATGTTAAGAATTCAGTTTTCCATGATATTGCAATACCTGATGGATCATATTTAAGGTCTGTGATTTATGTAAATGCAGCTACTGCAACAGGGGTTGTTTCAAATTGTAAATTCTATAATATCAGTGGAAACACAATGGGTATCATAGAGAATAAGGCAGGACTTTTAACAGTGTCTAACTGCAGTTTTGAGGATAACGATTTCACTGCTTCAAACTGTAAAGGATTAATTTACATTTCTCAAACATCCGCTCAAGGAAACAGCATCATAACTGGAAATGCATTCCATGACAATGCTGCAGCATATGCAATTTGGATTTCAGCAGCTCCTACAACTGTAGAATACAATGCATTTGACTTAGCTGAAGGCCAATATGCTATCGGTAACAATAAGAATGCAGTTGTAAATGCAAACTACAACTTCTATGGTACCAATGACAACCCAAGTGCATTGCTCGACAATGTAACTGCTTCCAATTGGGTAATCATGTCCGCTAGTGCAAGTGCAGACACTGTAGCTACTGATGACTCAAGTAAAATTCACTAATGCAGATGATACCAAAGGTAGTTTAGCAAATGAAATTCTATACCAAGACAACAAGGCTATAGTTACCTACACTGGTATTGCAGAAGGTGCTGACACTATAACTGTCACTGCAGCAAGCGTATCAACTACCATTCCAATCACTGTAATTGGCGGATCTGCTCCTAGTGGAAATGTCATTTATGTAAAACCGGATGGAAATGATGAAAACGATGGATTAAGCGAATCCACTGCAGTCAAAACCATTGCAAAAGCAGTGGCTATCGTAAATGCAGCTGAAGGTGAGCAGTTTACAATCAACATTGCAAACGGTGAATACGCTGAAGGAATAATTAACCTTCCTACTGATAAGTCTATAGACTTTGTTGGACAAGAGAAAGGAAATGTAATCATAAGAAGCAATACCACTGCTAGTTCAGCATACATGTTTACAAAAATATCTGGTGCATCCAACTTCTTATTCAAGAATCTTGTATTGAAAGATTTCACATCCGGAGGAAGCTCCCTTGCTATCAGAATTGGTGGTAATGGTAATTTGGACATTGCAGATTGTAAATTTGAGAATATTTCCACAAAAGGAACCGTACAATTCTATTCCTCTGGTTCTGCAAATATTAAAAACACTACCTTTAAAGACATTAAGGTATCCTCTTCCGGTGGTTGGGGTGCTATTTACTTATCCGGTAGTTCAACTGGTCCATTAACTGTAATTGACAGTGTCATTGATGGTGTAACTTTAGGAATCACTGGGGAATATTCTTATTTCTCTGCTGCAATTTATAACTATGCTTCTGTTCCAACAGCTGTCTTAACTTTAAACAATGTAAACATCACAAATGTATATGGTGTTGCTGATTCTGTAATCAGATCCAATGGTATCGTAAATATTAACAATTCAAATATTTATGGAAACACAATTCTTAGAACTGGTTCAGATACCCATGGTTATGCTATAATTCAAACTGCTGGAGATAATGCTGTAATAAGCATTGAAAAAACTTCAATCTTTGATAATACTGTATATGCTTTGGTACAAGCTCAAAGAGGAATAACTAACATTAAATCCTCTGCATTTTATGACAATAAGGCAGTAAATGAAACAATTGGATTAAAGTTCATAAATGCTACAAGCGATTATGTCAAAACAGTTAACGCAAACTACAACTGGTGGGGATCTAATGACAACCCTAACGATGCAATGGCAGATGCTAGTGTAGACAATTGGGTTATCATGAATGTGGAACCTGCTAGTGCAGGAAACATTGAAATAGGCGATACTGTACCTATAACTGTTGACTTTAAACATTACACTGACGGAACTACCGTAAGCGAATTGGCAGATTCCATTCCTGAACTTAAGGTAACTGCAAGTGCTACTACAGGCAGTTTGGATAAGGCTGAAGCAATAACTGAAAACAATCAGGCAAGCTTTACATACACTGCTGCAGCTGCTGGTGAAGACACTGCAAACATCGCATCCGGTGCTGCAAATGTACCTATCGCTATTGTAGTGAATGCTCCAGTTGCTCCTCATGACGTTTATGTATCCAAAGATGGAAATGATGAAAACGATGGTAGTGAAGAATCTCCTGTAGCAACTATTGCAAAAGCTATTGAAATAGCTACTGGAGATGCTGGAACAGGCAAGATATTCGTCAATGCAGGCACATACACTGAAAATAATTTTGAAATAATCAAAAATCTTGAAATTATCGGTATCGGTGATGTGATCATTGACGGTAACAATGAAGCTAGAATCTTCACTGTCAATAGCACTACAGAAAACTTCACCCTTAGGAACATAGCCATTACAAAGGCTAACAGAAACTATGGGTCAGTAATTTACTCAACTGGTGCAAATATATTGTTGGACAATGTAACCTTATATGAAAACCAGGCTACTGGCGGATACTCTTCAGTATCTGTTATTTATGCAAATGGCGGAAGTTTGGAAATCGACAATTCCGTAATTGCTAACCACAGTGCTGATGGTATGATTTACATTTCAAGCGCAAGCTTGATAATCAACAATACAGTGTTTGACAACAACAATGCTAACTTAACTGATAGCGGTACTATGGGCTTTATATTTGCAACAGGCACTTCCAGTGTTACAATTGAGTCATCTAACTTTACCAATAACATTGATAGACAAGGTTTAATCTATGATTCAAGCAGAACCAATAATCTTGTAATCAAGGATTCATTATTTGACAATAATGTAGCAACTGTTGGTGCTGGTGGAGTGGTCCACTCAGACGGCAAGGTAAATATTGCAAACTCCGTATTCACCAATAACAAAGCAGGTAGAGAAGGTGGAGCAATTTTCCTTAGCAAAAATGCTGATGCAAATATCACTAAATCTGTATTCATAAACAACACTTGTGCAAATTACCAAACAGATTATAATGGGGATGCCATATCCTCAGCTGGTAAATTAACCATCAATTACTCAGTAATCTTAGCAAAAGAAGGCAGTTCAAAAGTTCTCCTATTCAATGCCAACGAAGATAACGCACCTAACGCTAATTATAACTGGTGGGGAACCAACAACAGTCCTGTAAGCTTAGTTGGTGCTGACTCCTACTATGACGATTGGGAAGAGGAAGATGTAGACTGCCCTATGCCTGATGTATCAAAATGGGTAATTATGGGTGTAAACAGCAACTTGACTGCTGAGAGCATTAACCTTGGTGATGAAGTGGAAATCACTGTCGACTTCAATCATTACACTGATGGAACCACAACAAGCGAATTGGTTGAAAGCATTCCTGAAGTGGATGTAAAGGCTACCGCTACCCTTGGCAGTTTGGATAAGGCTGAAGCTATCACTGAAAACGGTCAAGCTAAGTTTGTATACACTGGTGTGGCTGCTGGAGAAGACATTGTGAATGTCGAATCTGGAGCACAAACCGTTCCTATAGCTGTCAATGTAGTAAGCAATGCTTATGAAGGCATAATTTATGTATCCAAAGACGGTTCTGATTCCAATAATGGTGCAGAAGATGCTCCTGTAGCAACAATTGCAAAAGCAGTTGAACTTGCACAAGCAGGATCCGGTCAAATCATCATCAAGGAAGGTACCTATAATGAAAACAACATCACAATCAATAGCACTGGAGCAATGTCCATCACTGGTGAAGGAAATGTAGTGATTGATGGTACTGGATTAGAATCAAATTGCATTTTCACAGTTCTAAGCAGTGTAGTATCATTTGATAACATAGCATTTGCAAACAACAATGGTGGAAGATATGGTTCAGCCATTAAAGCTAGCGGTTCTCGCTCAGGTTTGTTATTAATAAATATAATCATTAATAACTGTAAATTTGATAATTTAGTAGCAAGCAGTCGTGGAGGAGCTATCTTTACAGAATACACCAAAGGTAATTTGATTATTAACAATTCCGTTTTCACCAACAACAATGGTGGAAGTTGGGGTGGAGCTTTAGGCATTACCTACTCAGCTTATGAAAACGGTCTTAACTTAAAAATCAACAATTCTAACTTTGTAAACAACGTTGCAAACAATGGTGGTGCAGGATACTTAATGGCTGAAAAGATTACAATAGAAAATTCCAATTTCACTGATAACTCAGCAATTAATGGTCCTGGTGTTTTAGAATTGTATAATTGTACTGCTACTATCAATAATTGTATATTAGTCAATAATAGTGCTAAATCACAAGGTACTGCTATAAAAATTGAATCAGTTACAAACCAACCTATAGCTACTTTAAACATTACCAATTCCATTATAGAAAACAATAAAGGAACAGAAGGTAAAGCACCAGCTATTTTCGTAGACAAAGCTACCTTATATGTTTCTTATTCTTCCATTGTAAATGAGCATAATCTTGAAACTAAAACTTCAACTGGTTATGATGCTATATATGGACAAGGTATTGCTATTGCAAACAACAACTGGTGGGGAACCAATGATCCAACAAGTCTAGTAAACGGTACCAACATTACCATTGACAAATGGGTAATAATGAATGTGGATGCAAACGCTACTGATGTTCTTCCTGGTGACGAAGTAAAAGTAACTGTTGACTTTAATCATGTAATGACCTCTGCTGGTGAAATTGAAGAATTGGCTGGTGGAGTTATTCCTAAGGAAGCATACACTGTAACATTTGCTGCAGAAAACGGTACTGTAATTCCTGAAACCTTAACAATCAATAATGGTGAAAGTGGAAATGCAGTATTCACTGCAAGTGATGCAAATGCAAAAGTAACTGCAACATGCGCTCAAGCAACTAAAGACATAGTCTTTGTTGGAGAAATTCCTGAACCTTACACTGGAATCGTTTATGTTTCTCCTGATGGATCTGACAGAAACAACGGTTCTGCAGAAGCTCCTGTAGCAAGCATTGCAAAAGCTATTCAAATAGCAACTGCTGAAACCGGATCCGGTCAAATCGTAATTAAGGAAGGAACCTACAAAGGTAACGGATATCAAATCACTAAAGACTTAACAATTACCGGTGAAGGCAATGTTGTAATTGACGGTGAAGGCCAAGGAAGATTATTCAATGTAAGTTCTGATGCAAGCAAATTCTCACTTATCAATGTGGTTCTCACTGGTGCAAACCATGGATACGGCGCAGCTGTATACTCCTTTGCAAAAGAAACAGTATTGGACAATGTAACTATTGTAAACAATCCTGGAGCTGGAGACTTAATCACTACCTACGGCAACTTAACTATTAAGGACAGTGAAGTTTCCGGCCATAATGGTGGAGATGTAATCCAAACTTCCGGCGATGCAACCATTATCATAAACAACACTCTATTCAAGGATAATGAAGTTACTGCATCCACTTCCGATTATGGTATCATATATGTCTCAAGCGGCAAAGCTAACGTAATTATAGAAAATTCCAAATTCTATAACAACAAGGCAAGACAAGGTATTGTAATAGGCAGTTCTGATGCTAACATCACTGTAAAAGGCTCTGAATTCATCAACAACACTAACACTGTATCCTACGGTGGAGCTATTCGTGCTTCCAACAAATTGGATGTAACCGAATCAGTATTCATCAACAACAATGCATACAGAGATGGTGGAGCTATTTACATAGGATTCCATGGAGATGCAACCATCACAAAATCCATGTTTGTAAACAACTCTGCTGGAACTAGTTATAATGGTGATGCAATCTACAACGGTAACAAGGCAACTGTAAACTACTGTATCTTACTCACCAACACTACTGGCAAACTCATCTTCAACGATGGAGAAGACAATGTCGTAAATGCCCAATACAACTGGTGGGGAACCAATGACAATCCTAAATCCTTAACAGGATCCGGTACCTACGAAGACGATTACGGATATGATGAAATCGATTGCGCTGAAGTGGATGTATCAAATTGGATTATCATGAATGTAGTTGCAGACACTTCCAATGTCCAAACCGGTGCTCAAGTTCCTATTGCTGTAGACTTCAACCACTATCTTGACAGCACTACTAATGAAATCAAAGAGCTTGACACCAAATTGGCACAGGAATTAACTGTAGATTTCGCATCAGAAACTGGCAGTTTAGATAAGACTGCTGTAGAAACCGTTGGCTTAGTGGCTCAATCCACTTACACTGCAGCAGAAGGTCAAAACAGCATTAGCGTGAAATCCTCTGATGCAAGTGTAGGCATTGAATTCAATGCTCTAACTCCTAAGGATACCATTTTATCTCTTGAGGATGAAATCACTGTCAACTTTGGTGAAGGTGTCTTGAATGTTAGCTTGACCAGTGAAGGTTCTCCTGTAGCAGGAAAAACAATCACTGTAAAGGTCAATGATGAAATTAACTTAACTGGAATCACTGATGAGTCAGGTATTGCAAGCATTGACTTAAGCTCTGTTCCTGTAGGAAGCTATAATGCAGAAATCAGCTTTGCTGGAGACAGTAATTATAATCCTGCAAGCGCAACTGTAAAAGTCAATGTTAAGGAAGCTCCAAAAACTTCAGAAGACCTTCAAAAACTCATTGATGAAACTCCTGAAGGAGGAGTATTGAACTTAAGCAATATGGAATTTGTTGACATTTCAGGAATCAATATCACTAAAGACATTGCTATTGTTGCTGACAATGTATCAATTGCAACTGCTGGTGATGGAAACCCTGTATTCAACATTGCATCCAATGTAAGCAATGTAAGCATCAGTGGTGTTGAATTCATTGCAAATAATGGTGATGTGCTTGTAAAAGCTACCTCTACAAATGGAACTGATGATTTATCCATTGTAAACCCAGCTATTGAGCTTACAAACAATACTGTAAGCCCTGCAAATGAAAATGTAGTGCCATCTTCAATTACATTATTCGAACTTGAATCAGAAAGGGCAGTTCTTGCTCCTTCCAACCCAATAAACATCAAGGACAATAATTTACCAGAAGGTGCTAAAGCATTTGACTTTGAAATAGCAGGATTAAATGATGGAAATGGAATCAACATTCCACAAGGCGGAAACATCAATACCAACGGCTCAAGTGGAGGAACAACTCCTAAGGTAGCTACAAGCATTGTAGCAAAAGCTATGAAAACCACTACTGTCAATACCAAGATTAACGGTAAGAAAGCTGGTAAGAACTACTCAATTACCTTAAAAGACAGTAAAGGAAATGTCTTAGCTGGAAAACAAGTATTGATTTCCTTCAACGGCAAGATCTACAAACGCACCACCAATGCTAAAGGTGTTGCAACCATTAAGATTGCACTTACTAAGAAAGGAACTTACCCAGTTGTAGTTTCATTCCTTGGAGATGAAAAATACAACGGAAGCTTTGTTGTAGCTAAAGTTAAAGTCAACCCACAAAAGGTCAAATTGACTGTAGCTAAGAAAACATACAAAAGAAGCAAGAAAACCAAATACTTGTACGCTACCCTTAAGGCTACTAACAAGAAAGCCATTAAAGGTAAAAAGCTTGTCTTCATTATCAATAAGAAGAAATACACTGCAAAAACCAATAAGAAAGGTGTTGCAAAAGTGAAAGTCAAGTTATCCAAGAGGAAAACTTACAAGTTCACTGTAAAATTCTTAGGAGACAATACCTTCAAGAAAATCAGCAAAAAAGGAAAAGTCAAAATAAAATAAACAATTGAAAAAGAATAGATAATGGTTTTTAAGCTATTTTATCTATTCTTATATTTTATTTTTTTTAACATGTAATTTTGAGAGTATGACAAGTTAATTAAATGATTAAGATTGAATTTTAAAATTTTAGTATTGAATGATGCTTGAATTTTAAAATTTAATTAGATATGAAAATTGTTAAATTCTTTAATGAGGTGTAAGTTTGAAATTAGATAAGAAATTTTTAATCCTATTATCACTTCTTTTCATGATAATTTTAGGATTCAATTCAGTCAGTGCAGCTGATTCGTCAGATGTCGTTGAAGATAGCAGCGCTGATTTGAGTTTAAGTTCCAGTTCTGATTTGGAGATTATTGACGATTCCCAATCAAGTTCTGAAATGATTAGTGATGAAAGCTTGTCTGAATCCAATGAAGTTTCAGATTCAAGTTCCAATAATGATGATTTGATTAAGGAGGGTTCAGATTCAAGTTCCAATAATGATGATTTGATTAAGGAAGGTTCAGATTCAATATATGTTTCCAAAGATGGAAATGATGACAATGACGGTTCCCAAGAAAATCCAGTCAATACTATAGAAAGGGCTATTCAATTGGCAGTGTCTGAAAATGGACCTCATAAGATTTCCGTTGGCGAAGGATCATATGTGGTTTTTGGCATTGACTTGGATGACACATATCTTACCATAGAAGGCGCTGGAATCGACAAGACAACCTTTGATGGTGTTGGATATACAGGTGGAATATTCTCCATTTACAATTCCAACTTGACTATAAGAAACCTGAAGATAATTGATGGTGTCAATACAGGGGCATCTGGAGGTGCATTTACAAATATGGGCAATTTGACCATAGAAAACCTTGATGTTTCAGGATGCATTGTAAAGAATGGAAATGGTGGAGTAATCTACTCTGTAGGGAATTTGAATATAGCCAATTCAAGTTTTACAAACAATCAGGTCATTCCTACAGACAGTGGAGGAAACGGTGGAGTTATCTATTGTGACGGCTATTATACTAGCTTATCCTATCCTCCAAGCTTGAACATTTCCGGATGTGAATTCATAAACAACACTGCAAAAGGAAACACCTTCGGTGGTGGAGCTATCTATATGCAGTATGTTGACGGATTCAAGTCAATTGAAAACACAGTATTCATAGGCAACAAGGCACTCTCTGGAGGAGCGATCTTTATGCAAAACACTGAGGGCAATTTCCCAATGAACAATGTCAGTTTCATTAAGAACGTTGCTACAGGAACAGTCTCAAATTATGGAGGCGGGGCAATTAACCTCATTGGAAAAACAGATGGCAGGGTAGGAAATGTCATCATTAGAAATAGCCAGTTTGTAAACAACAGCGCTATCAATACACGTGGAGGAGGAGCTATTCTTGATAGAAATGTTGACTTGAACATCAGCAACTCTTTCATCTTCAACAATAAGGATACTGAGAAAGGCATGGCAATCTATAAGGATACAACAGTTTACTATCCAAACGGCGGAAAAATCTATTTGGAAGACAATTGGTGGGGAACAAACAATCCTCAAAAGTTGGATAAGATCAACATTAACAGATGGGTTGTTATGGGCTTGTCTGTAGAGCTATTGGACAATCTTGAAGAAAATTTGGCAAATGATTATAATATAGCCAATTTCGATAAGAAATTAAATTACTATGACATCAAGGTTCTCTTAAACCATTATAATGATGGAAGCTTAATTGAAAACGCCAATTATTATCCATTTGAAAAGGAATTTAAGATTGCAAGCAATAATGGAGAATTGAATCAAACCAATGGATTATTGGAAAATAATATGGCCAGTGTCTTATTAAGCTCATCCTCAAAGGAAAATCTAATTAGTTTAAGAATAGACAATCAAAGCTTGGAATTCAATACAAATTCAATCATATCTAATATAAGTGCAGAAAAACTTCAAAAAATCATTGACAATGCAGAAGATGGCGACATAATCGATTTAAGCAATTGCAATTGTGAAAACATCTCAAATATAATCATAAACAAGAATTTGACAATAATCGGAAACAATGCAACAGCAATCAAATCTGCAGGCGGAAATCCAATATTTGTTGTTGATAAAAACAGTTTTGATGTGGATTCATTCGAAATTTCAAACATCAAGTTCATAGTGGATAATGGAGACACTATAGTTT
The DNA here is from genome assembly GCF_902784195.1 of uncultured Methanobrevibacter sp. Taxonomy (NCBI): domain Archaea; kingdom Methanobacteriati; phylum Methanobacteriota; class Methanobacteria; order Methanobacteriales; family Methanobacteriaceae; genus Methanobrevibacter; species uncultured Methanobrevibacter sp. Next base: position 236,056 of record NZ_CACZTX010000006.1, on the reverse strand, counting down.
TAGTCAATGCTAAGAATTCTACAAATCCATTGGAAATAGAGGTTCCAGCTATCAATATCAGTGGAATCGCTGTAGAAAAGATTAATGAGAATGTTGTTGGAGAGACCGTTGACTTGCTCATGATAAATTCTGAAAGGGGAATCTTGGCAACCAGCAATCCAATCAATATAGAAAATGTCTCTTCATTCGATGGACTTAAGCAATTTAAATTCAATGTCACTTCAATTGAGGGGGAATCTGGAATCAATATCCCTCAAGGTGGAAATATCAATATTAATGGTTCTAGTGGCGGGTCAACTGTTATGGTAGCTACAAGCATTGTAGCTAAAGCTATGAAAACCACTACTGTAAATACCAAAATCAATGGCAAGAAAGCAGGAAAAGCATTTTCAATTAGCTTAAAGGACAGCAAAGGAAATCTTTTAGCAAATAAAGCGGTATTGATTTCATTCAATGGCAAGATCTACAAACGCACTACAAATGCTAAAGGTGTAGCAAGCGTAAAAATCGCTCTAAGCAAGAAAGGAACCTATCCTGTTGTAGTTTCATTCCTTGGAGATGAAAAGTACAATGGTAGTTTTGCTGTAGCGAAAGTAAAGGTCAATCCACAGAAAGTCAAATTGACTATACCTAAGAAAACATACAAGAGAAGTAAAAAGATCAAATACTTGTATGCTACCCTTAAGGCCACAAATAAGAAGGCCATTAAGGGTAAAAAGCTCACTTTTACTGTAAATGGCAAAAAGTACACTGCAAAAACCAATAAGAAAGGGATTGCAAAAGTGAAAGTCAAGTTATCCAAAAGGAAAACCTACAAGTTTACAGTTAAATTTGCAGGAGACAATACATTTAAGAAAATCAGCAAAAAAGGAAAGGTTGTAATAAAATAGAATTTTGAAATTTTTTAAAAATTAATTTAATAAATTATGAATATTGAGATTGAAAAGTTAAAATTTAAAAATTAATTTAATAAATTATGAATATTGGGATTGAAAATTAAAATTTAAAAATTAATTAAAGAAAGATTGGGGTTAAATTATGGAAATTAAGCACTGCATTTTAATTTCATTAATTATCATGCTTTTATTGATGATTCCTGCAAGCTTTGCAGCTGCAGATGATTCAATTATCCTAAATGAGAATAATGAAATTAATTACCAAACAAGCACTGAACTAAATGAGATAAATTCTGATTCAATTGATGATGAAACACTTCATTCAATTGAAATAGATGAAAATGATGATACAGAAACAAATTCAGGCTCTGATTCAAATGAGAATAGTCTTGGAAGTATTGATGATGAGATTCTTGATGAAAGCAATTCCCAGAGTCAAGGTGACATCTACACAGACTATTCAGATTACATCAATCTAAAGTCTGAAATGCTTACATATGACTTTAACGTATCCGATTCAAACACTATTTTCGTAAACTCAAGTTATGATGGAGATGAGGAGTTAGGAACCCAATCAAACCCATTCAAAACAATTTCCAGTGCTTATAATTATTTCATAAATGACACTAACTCCAAATCAAACATCTTTTTGGCAGATGGAACATATACCATTTCAGGACGGATGACAATAAGCAAAAATCTTAATCTGATTGGCCAAAGCGCATTGAATACAATCATTGATGGTGAAGGAAACGGATACGGCAATGGAATATTCTTCATCACACCTCCACTCGCATATATTGCTGTAAGTCCTCTTGTAAACTTTGTAAACCTGACATTCACAAGAGGCAATTCCTACTATGGAGGAGCGGTTTACATTAACCAAAGTGCTGTAAACTTTGTATATACCACATTCAAGAACAACTCTGTAAAGGATTATATCTATTACTATGCTCAGAAAACATATCCTGCAAGCGGTGGAGCAATATACAATGACAAGGGATTCGTCAGAATCTACAATTCCATATTTGAAGGAAATACAGCAAATGGAAGTGCAGACGCTTATGCAGGCGCAATCATCAATGATATGGGTGAAATGACAATATTGAATTCCAATTTCATAAACAACTCTGTCAATGGAACATACGGTAGTGGAGGAGCCATATATGATTACAGCGGAATCCTTGTTGTCTACAACACAACAATAGCAAACAATACAGTCAATTCAAACTACTCCATGGGAGGAGGAATCTGCAATTGGGCAAGCCACAACGTGTTCATAATCAACTCTACAATAGAGGGCAACATGCTCAATGGAGATTACACATTCGGTTCTGCAATATCCAACAAGGCAAATCTTCTTGAAATCCATAATGTCACAGTCTCAAGCAATCAAGCAAATGGAATAAGCGATGACAATGGAACCTTCTTCAATTTGAATGGCAATGTAAACATGGCAAATGTGAATTTCAACAATAATTATGTAAAAACCGTGCGAGATGACCTATTGCTTTGCCTTGAAGATCAAATAATAGTCTCAAAAGCATTTGATGACGGATTGCTCACTGACCTTCCTTCATCATATGACTTAAGGGATTATGGATTGGTCACTCCAATTCGTAACCAAGGAGGTTCAGGCTCATGCTGGGCATTTACAACAATTGCAGCACTTGAATCCTATCTATTGAAATATGAAAACATTTCATATGACCTCTCTGAAAACAATATGAAAAACCTGATGGGTCTCTATGGATTGAATGGTACTGATTGGAAAGACGGCGGAAACCAATACATGTCCCTTGCATATCTCTTGCGCTGGAGCGGACCTGTAGAAGAGAGTGATGATCCATTCAGCGATTGGGATACAAGCTCTCCAACCAAACTGAACCTTACAAAGCATGTGCAGGATGTTCTCTTGATTCCGGTGCGTCTAAGCTATAAGGATTTGGACCAAATCAAGTATGCTATCATGACTTATGGGGCATTGTACACTTCAATGCAGGCAGACGATTCATTCCAATACGAACCGGACTATTATCATGATGTCATTGATACCTCTAATCATGCAGTAACTCTCATTGGTTGGGATGACAATTACAAAAAGGAAAATTTTGCAATTACCCCTCCTGGCGATGGGGCATTCATAATAAAGAACAGTTGGGGAACAGACCATGGATATGATGGCTACTGGTACATATCCTACTATGACAAGGCATTTGCAGGATTCGGTCTTGATACAATCTCCGCTATGGCAATTGCAAATGTAGAAAACATTACAAACTACAAGAACATTTACCAATATGACATTCTTGGGAATACATTTGAGTCATTGGGATTCAACTCCCATACTGCTTGGCTTGCAAATCAATTCCTGGCTAAAAACAACAATCCATTGACTGCATTTGGATTATACACCTTTGGAGACAGTGAATATCTAGTAAACATCACTGTAAATGGAATAAGCAAATATATTCAAGAGGGCCTCATAAAAGGTGCAGGATACCATACAATCAAATTGGATGAATATGTGGAGCTTGCCAAAAACGATATATTCAAGATAGCCGTAAAATTGACCACTCCCGATTCATGCTATCCGATAGCTATTGAATCAAAAAGGGAAGGCTATAGCAGTGGAGCAAGCGCAAATCCTAATGAATCATTTATCAGTATGGATGGAATAAACTGGATTGACCTTGTGGACTACAAGAATCTTTATGAAGACGGCTTGAAAGTAATCAAGTTCTACCAATATGCTCAAGACTATGACTTGAAAGAAGCTAATGTATGTCTAAAGGCCTACACTTCAGGGGTCAGTGATATTTGCCTTAGCATAAAGTCAAACAGCAGCACTTACAAGGTAGGTGACTTGATTGACCTTGTCATTACAGTATCAAATGAAGGTGACTTGGTGAATGACCTCAACATCAGCATGGATCTTGATGATTCAATAATCATAAAAAGCTTCCAGATCATTAAGGGTTCATTCAATCAGAATACCAAGGTATGGCATTTAGGCTCTTTAGGTGAAGGTGAGTCCAGTGTGCTTAAGTTAAGCTTATCCCTTAATCGGGCAAAAGCGGTTCTCCCTATCGCATTCAGTTTCGATTATGCAGGATTCAAGCCAAGCAACATTACAAATTCAAATGTCTTGAACTTGTATTATGAAGGAAACACCAAGTTCCAGGATATTGAAAATAAGGCAATATTGTCCAAATCCAATGAAGGAGTGATAATCACTTTGCTGGATCAAAATCTCAATCCTGTAGTTGGTAAGGAAATTACAGTTTCATTGATTGAAAGTGACAACAATCTAAGTTTCTCTCCTGCAAAATTGCTTTTGGATGAAAATGGAACCGCTAAATTTAGCTTAAATCTTGTGGAAGGAAATTACATGTTCATGGCTTCATTCATTGGAGACAGCTATTACAAATCTTCCAATGAAACATTCACCGTAAATGTGACAAAAAGAAACAGTCCACATATCATAGTTGAAGAGACCTTGATAAAAGGGGATGAATTCAAGGTTGTTTTGATAGATGACAACTACAATGCACTTCCAAATAAGGCAATTAAATTCATCGTTAGCCTAAATGATAAGGTTGTCTTGACAAAAACTGCAACCACAAACGCAAACGGTGAAGCCAAATTGACTGGGCTTTCAAAATTGAGCAATGGAAATTACATTGTGAAGATAGTCTTTGGTGACGATTACTATAAAGACAGTTCCTTGACTAAAAAGATAACAATCAAAAGGACTGTAGCTAAGAAGATAGTCAAGAAGGCTACCAAATTGTATGTTCCTAAGAAGACTTTCAAGGCTAAGAAAAAAGTCAAGAAACTAACTGCAACTTTGAAAAATGGAAAGAAAGTAATCAAAGGCAGAAAGATTGTTTTCATCATAAATAAGAAAAAGTACACAGCAAAAACTAATAAGAAAGGTGTTGCAACAGTTAAAATAAAGCTTTCCAAGAAGAAAACCTATAAGGTAACTGTAAAATTCGCTGGAGACAAGTATTATAAGGCAAGTAAAAGGACTTCCAAGGTAGTTATAAAATAAGATAGCTAAAACTTATCTTATTTTATTTTTTTAAAATGAACATTAATTCGTAATATATAAAATAATTCAAACTAAATTTTAGACATTAACAAAATGAAAATATTTTTTTATAATATGATATAAATAATATCATGTTAATTAAAAATTTTAAAAAATAAAATAAATTAAAATCTAATTATTGCTTTTATTCGATAAAAGGTGTTTTAATGGAAAGTCAAAATATATTAATCAAAAATGCAACTATAATAAATCCATTGGGAAATGGAAAAACTGAAGAAAAGAATGCGGATGTATTGATAGTTGAAGATAAGATTGCAGAAATAGGAAACGCAATCGACGAATCAAATGCAGAAAAGATAATTGATGCAACAGACAAGATATTGATGCCAGGTCTTGTCAACACTCACACTCACATTTCAATGTCACTTTTACGTGGAATAGCTGATGATTTGGAATTGGACACTTGGCTTAACGATCACATCTGGCCTATGGAAGCACACCTAAGCAGGGAGTACTGTTACATAGGTGCACTTCTTGGTGCAGCTGAAATGATCAAGAGCGGTACAACCACATTTTCAGACATGTACTTCTATATGGATGGTGTCGCACAGGCAGTTGAAGAAATTGGTATGAGGGCAGTGTTGTCATATGGTATGATTGATTTCGGCATTGAGGAAAAACGTGAAAACGAATTCAAGGAAAACATATCCTTAATAAAGAATCACAACAATACTGCAGATGGAAGAATCACTACAATGTTCGGTCCACACTCAATCTATACCACTTCAAGTGAGCTTCTAGAGAGGGTTAGAAAGGAAGCTGATAAGTACCAAGTTGGTATCCACATTCATATGAACGAGACAATGAAGGAAATTAATGATTGTAAGGAAGCTCATCAAAATAAAAGACCCTTCGAGTATTTAGATGACTTGGGCATATTAGGCAGTGATATTGTTGCGGCTCATGGTGTATGGTTAGACCAAAATGAGATAGATTTGATTAAAAAGTATGATGTCAAGGTTTCACACAACCCCTGCAGTAACATGAAACTTGCATCTGGTGCAGCACCTATAGGTGAACTCTTAAGTCAAGGTGTATGCGTTGGATTAGGTACTGATGGCGCATCAAGCAACAACAATCTTGACATGTTCGATGAGATGAAGTTTGCAGCACTTCTTCAAAAGGTTTCAACACTCAATCCGAAACTTGCAACTGCAGATGAAGTGATAAACATGGCAACCTATAATGGTGCAAATGCATTAGGCATTGATGCAGGTTCAATTGAAGTTGGCAAAAAGGCAGATCTTATTCTTGTTGACACAAACGCTCCTAACATGACTCCAATGAGCAATGCGATTTCATCCAACATGGTATATTCAGCAAATGGTTCCAATGTTGACACCACTATCTGTAATGGAAAAATATTGATGGAAAACAGAAAGCTTCTCACTGTGGATGAAGGCCATATCTTAAGTGAGGCAAAAAGAGCTATTGCAGAAATGAAAGAGTTAAGAGAAGCTGAAGCTGAGGAATAGGCAATTTTTCTATTCCTATTATTTTTAATTCTTAAATTTATTTTATATTTTACGAACTATTTTTGGGTTTATAAAAAAAGAAAATGAATAATTTTTTATTCATTTTCATTTAGAATATTTATTCATTTACCCAATTGATAATCTCATCATCAGATTCTCTACCGTATAATCTTTTTCCTGGTTTCCAGTTAGCTTCTGGATAAGCGTTTTTCAAGTCGTTTTCACAACCTGTTATTCCAGTTCCACCAGAGGTACAGAAAGCTATTGCAGTTTTTCCAGCAATGTCAATGCTTTCAATGAAAGTGTTTATTATAGTTGGAGCAGTGTACCACCATACCGGAAAACCGATGAGAATTGTATCATATTCAGAGACATCAATTGTTTCCTTGATAGGAGGTCTAAATGTTCTGTCATTCATTTCAATAGTTGATCTGCTTGTCTTGTCCATATAATCCAAGTCTGCTGCGGTATATGGAGTTTCAGGAGTAATCTCAAAGATGTCTGCATCAAGTGCATTTGCCACTTTTTCTGCCACTTTTTTGGTTACTCCTCTTGCTGAGAAATAAGCTACTAAAGTTTTCATTTTATCACCATCTTTATTGATTTAAAAAATTTATTCATTATATTATTTAGAATTATTCAAATGTATCTACAACATCTTTTAAAAGTGTTGGAATGTCTAGTTTTTGGGTACAGATTGCCATGCAGGATTCACATTCAGTACATGCAGATGCCGGTGCATTTGCAGCTGCAGTTGTTCCATAGATAGCATGCAATGAAGGAAGTGAATACATCTTTTCACTGTTGTACAATTCAAAGAAATCAGGTATAGGGATTCCTGCTGGGCATTCCTTTAGGCAATATCCGCAGTAACTGCAGTCTATTGCAATGAGCTCCTTGATTTCATTTGCCATTTCAAGCACGAACTTCTCTTCCTCTTCGCTCATAGGTTCAAATGGCTTGAATACTTCACAGTTCTCTTTCATCTGCTCGAGGTTTCCTACACCACTTAAAACCACTTTGACATTTTCATGGCTTCCTGCAAATCTTAAGGCCGCTTCAACCAGTGTCATACCTTCTTTTTCGAATTTTTCTTTAATGTCGTCAGGCAAATTGTAGAGAGTTCCACCTTTTATTGGTTCCATTACAATTACATCCTTGCCGAATTTTTCACAGATTTCATAATTCTTTCTTGATTCTGTAAGTTTGCTTTCCCAGTCAAGATAGTTCAATTGGAGCTGCACAACATCGATTGCATCGCCATATTTTAGAAGGATCTCTTCAAGCAAGTCAGCTCTATCATGGTAACTGATACCTATTTTCTTGGCTATTCCTTCCTCTTTCATTTTCTTAATGTAGTCGAAACTGTTGGAGTTTTCAGCTATTTGAAGGAAGGTTTCATTGATATTGTGGATAAGCAATACATCAAAGAAATCGGTTCCTAATCTTTCAAGCATTATATCAACGAATTTTTGATTGTCCTCTTCACTAGTTAAAGCCCATGTAGGTATCTTGTCAGCTATTTTAAAGGAGTCTCTAGGATATCTTTTCACAAGACCTTCCCTTAATCCCACTTCTGATGCTCCATTATGGTATGCATAGGAAGTGTCGAAGTAGTTGAATCCTTGATTCATATAATAGTCAATCATTTCTGCAAAATCATTAAAATTTACTGAACTTTCATCATTTTCATCTTCAAGGTCCAGTCTCATAGCTCCAAATCCAAACATAACATCGCTCATAATTGTCACCTGTTTAATTAGATTATAATTTTATCGAATTTTCATATATTTTTAAAAATATTATATATGATATAGTATATAAATCTTTCCTAAGGAAACAGTTATCTAATGAAAATATTTAAATATATTGAAAGATATAGTTTATATAAAGAGAATAAGCTTTATTGTTTTAGAATTGGTGTAAATATGGAATTGCCTAATCAGTTTATTAATGAAAATCCTGAGGACATTAGAATTTATCACTTTGTAGAGGAATTGGTAGGAAGCTTTAAAAATTACATTGATGAGGAATTTGTAGATGAAGACATCAGTTTAGTTGAACTTCCTTTTTTACTCAGAATAAGGTTTTCCACTGAAGGAACTCAAAAGGAATTGGTGAATCTATTCAAGGTCAGTGATGGTTACACTGCAAAGCTTCTAAGGCGTTTTGAATTGGCTGGTCTTATTAAAAGAATAGAAGATCCATCTAATAGGCGTAGAAAATTAGTTAAATTAACTGATAAAGGCATTAAAAGAACTGATAAGATATTAAAGTACATCGATTACTGGGAAGATACAGTAATGGATGGAATCGATGAGGATGAGAGAAAAGTCTTGAAAAAATCCTTATTGAAGTTGGTTCTAAACACTCAAAAGCTTTAAAACTCCTTTTTTATTTTTTTAAAACAAGTTTTTACATAAATTATTTCATTTCACACGAACTATTTTTTACAAGATAAAAAAAGTGGAGATAAATCTCCACTAGCAGGAAAAATCAATCTCAAATGAGATTGACACACAAGTATTTAATTAAATATAGTTTTTTTAAATATTTAAATATTTTTATCTCTAGAAATTTCTAAGGCAAAACTAAAAATGGAAAATTTAAATTACTCAGTATTTAAAAATTTTTACAAATTAATTAATTTTTATACAAAAGGTAATATGAATTCTATTTATTAAACTAATGGCACGTAGTAGTTTTAAAATTTCATCCATCATAGAACCACCTCCTGTCTTTTAGTCAGGAGCATACTTGTGTTTTTCCTCCTGCTTAAAATTTGTAGTTCTAGATAAATTTCCAAATTTAGAATTGCCAAATATTAGTTTAAAACTAATTATTTATTAATTTAACTAATTTTTGGATTTATTTTTTTAATTTAATATCAATTTACAAATATTAAGTCAATTTAACAGTTTTAATCAATTATAATATTGTTAAATTAATATAATAATATTCTTAAAAAAATAGTTTATTACAATACGAATTATTTTTTCCAAGATAAAAAAAGTGGAGCTGAACTCCACAAAAATTAGAATAAAAGATATTGATAAAAATTAGTCAATCTTACTAACGTTTAGCAAATCTAATCTTATTTGGTCCCATGATAATGCTCTTTTTCCAAAGCTCATCGTTAGTTTCTGGGAAGTCTTCTCTGAAGTGTGCTCCTCTACTTTCTCTTCTGAGTATTGCAGATTTTACGATAAGGATACAGATTTCAACCATGTTGATTACTTCAAGAGCGGTAAGGAGTGATTCATTGAATTGAGTCCTGTCATCAACATTGAGGTCATTCAATTCCTCTTTCATTTCAAGAAGTCTTTCAAGAGCGGACTTTAGGTTTTGCTCATTTCTTACAATTGAGACTTTTTCCCACATCAATTGCTGGATTTCCTTCTTCATAGCTATTGGATCGATGGAACCTTCCTTCATCAATGATTCTATTCTATTCTTTTCCTCTTCAACAGCTGTGAAATTGTACTGCATGACAGTCAAGTCACATGCAAGAGCTGCAGCAAATCCTGCTCTTTTACCGAACACTTGAGTGTCTGCAAGTGCATTACCTCCAAGACGGTTAGCACCATGGACTCCTCCACATACTTCACCGCAAGCGAATAGGTTTTCAACAGTGGATTGACCATCTTCGTTGATTCTGACCCCTCCCATATGATGGTGTGCAGTAGGTGCAACTTCCATTGGTTCGGTTTTTATGTCCACTCCAATGTCTTCAAACTGAAGCACCATTGTTTCAAGCTTTTCATCAATCAAGTCTGGGTCGAGGTGGCTTACATCAAGGTAGACTCCACCATGTTCGGTTCCTCTTCCTTCCATGATTTCATTGTAGATTGACCTTGCAACAACGTCACGGGTAGCAAGTTCCATACGGTCATCGTATCGGCCCATGAACCTTTCACCTTCGCTGTTGATGAGTCTTCCGCCTTCAGCCCTTACCGCTTCAGTTACAAGAACTCCCTTTCTTGAATCCGGATAGACCATACCTGTTGGGTGGAACTGTATCTCTTCCATATCAATCAGGTCTGCTCCAACATTCCATGCAAGTGCAAATCCATCCCCATTCTTTTGGGTTGTATTTGAGGTTACAGGGAACAATTGACCGGATCCACCAGTTGCAAGAACAACAGCTTTAGCTTGGAAATAGATGATGTCATTGTTCTTGAGGTCAAGTCCAACTGCACCGATCACTTTTGAGAGGATGTTGTTTGAGTCATCCTTGATAAGTGCTGTAATCATCACTTCATCAATGGTCTTGATGCCACGCTTGATGATTTCTTCCTTAAGTGCAGTCATGATTTCATGGCCGGTTCTGTCTCCTTGGAAACAGGTTCTTCTATAGGTTTGACCACCAAATGGCCTTTGGTTCAATTCACCGGATTCCTGTCTGTCAAAGAGGGCGCCATACTCTTCCAAGTCACGGAGTCTGTCAGGTGATTCATTGATTAGAATGTCTACTAATTTAGGGTCATTAAGGTAGCTACCACCTTTTAAGGTGTCTTTAATATGCGCTTCTACACTATCCTCTGGGTCTACAAGTCCAAGTGCAGCATTGTATCCACCTTCAGCCATTCCAGTACAGCCTGATCTGAAAGTCAATCCTTTTGAAACAATCAATGCTTCCTTTCCTTGATTGGACACTTCAATTGCTGCTCTACAGCCTGCACCACCAGAACCTATAATCAATACATCAGTTGTGATAGTTTTAATTTCCATAATTTCCCTTCTTAGTTGTTTTTAGTAATTTTAGGAATTTTTGGTCAAGGTTTTTGACGAAGTCAAAAAGCTTGTATATAATTTCCCTTCTTAGTTGTTTTTTTTTAATCAATTGCTAGTTTTTTAATTTAATTGCAAAAAATTTTGGTCAAGGTTTTTGACGAAGTCAAAAAGCTTGGTTAAACGTTATTTTCTTTACGATATGTAATAATATCTTCAATTGTTACAACAGGCATGTCATGCTCTTTTGAGAACTCAATAACATCTGGCATCCTTGCCATGGTTCCGTTTGGCAATGTGATTTCACATAATACCCCCGCAGGATTAAGGCCAGCAAGTCTCATTAAATCAATGGTTGCTTCAGTATGGCCATCTCTTTCAAGCACTCCACCTTCTCTTGCTCTAAGAGGGAATACGTGACCTGGGTGGTTTAAATCACTTGGCTTTGCATCTGGATTTGATGCAGCCTTAACGGTTTTTACTCTGTCTGCTGCAGATACGCCAGTGGTTACTCCTTCTGCTGCTTCAATTGTTATTGTAAATCCAGTACCATAGGTACTTGTATTGTTTTCTACCATTAAAGGAAGTTCCAATTCATCTGCCTTATCAGGAGTTAAGCATAAGCATACGATTCCACTTCCTTCTCTTATGAGAAGTGCCATTTGCTCCTCAGTCAAGTGTTCTGATGAAAAGATCATGTCTCCTTCATTCTCACGTGTCTCATCATCAGTTACAATGACTCCATTTCCTGATCTAATTGCATCCAATGCTATTTCCACTCTTTCTTGAGGACTTCCTTTTAAACTTTCTTCATGATTCATAGTAAAGCTCCTTAGTTGTTTAAATTAAAAGTTTTCTAATTCTAGTTACTAGAATCAGGGCAAAAAAAGGATATTTATTTTTAAGTAAAGGTGATTTTTTTTAGATTTTTAGCTATTCTCTATTAATCAAACATAGAGTTATCTAACCTATTTACTTTAAACTCATATTCTCTTCCATCCGGACTGTCACCGTCGGTTTTGGACTTTCACCAAATCAACACAATTGTGCTCGTGGACTTATCATTTTTAGAAAAAATTTTTGCACTAATGAATCACCACCGGTGGAGAATTTCACTCCGCCCTGAGAATTGTATATTAAAATATATTGTAAGTGATTAAAATACTTTTTTATATATCTTTTTTATATATAAATAAATTATTTTAACAAATGTTAATCATATTAAGAAAAATTTTTTAACTTTTTTTTATAAACATTATCATAATAATGTTTAATTCATGTAATTTGGTTAGGATATTATGGCATCAAGAGAAGAAATAAAGGAAGCTAGTCAAAGGATTAACGAAATCCGTAACGTTGCTAAGAAGTATAATGTAGGACATTTGATATCTGAATCTAGAAAACCTAAATACCCCTCTCAAGGTGAATATGAAGATGAATTGGATTCTTCTGGAATTAGAATGGCCTTGGAGGAATTAGGCCCGGCTTATGTCAAATTAGGTCAGCTTTTATGTACAAGGCCTGACCTTGTCGGAAATGAGATTGCAGAGGAACTGACAAAGCTTAGGGATAACACTCCTGTCACCCCATTTGAAGAGATCAGGGAAGTGATAGAAACTGAACTTGGTCAGCCATTGGATGAAGTGTACTCCGAATTTGAAGAGGAGCCACTCGGGTCAGCGTCAATCGGTCAGGTTTACAAGGCCACATTGAAGGAAACTGGTGAAAATGTAGCTGTGAAAGTCCAAAAGCCAGGTTCATATGATATCGTTGCATCTGATGTAAGGATAATGGTTTACTTGGCTGAAAAGGCTGACAGGTACATTACAAAAACAAGAACATTCAACTTGCCGGCAATCATAAAGGAATTTGAAAGATCCATTTTCAAGGAACTTGACTATATGGAAGAGGTCATGAACATTCAAAAGATCACCAAGAACTTTGAAGGTCATGATTATGTGAAATATCCTAAAGTATATCCTAAGCTATGTACCAATAGGCTCATCAATATGGAGCTTGTTGAAGGATATAATGTCACCGACTTGTATGACAATGAGATTGAAGGCATATCAGGCAAGAAAATTGCAAATGATATAGTCGAATCCTATTTCAAGCAAATGATGATTGACGGTTTCTTCCATGCAGACCCTCACCCAGGTAACATGATCATAGATGCAGAAGAGAAAAAGCTCTGCTACCTTGATTTAGGTATGATGGGAATATTGAATGAAACTTTCCGCAGTGACTTGGCTCAATTGATCTTATTATTGCTAGGAGGAAATGCAAACAGCCTTGTCAAGCAATTGCTTTATATGAAAATCATCTCTCCTGAACAGGATACTGAAGAGTTAAGGATGGATATCGAGGATTTGGTAAATCGTTACATTGGTGCTGATTTGGACCAAATGGATGGTGTTTTGGAAAAATTAATCAACACCATGATCAAGCATGGAGTAACACTTCCAAGAGAATTCGTCATGATTGGAAGAGGAGTGGCACTTATTGAAGATATAGGATATAATTTGGACAAGGACTTCAATATTGGAGAGGCACTTCAAAGATTCTCCAAAAAATTAGTTGTCAATAAGTTCAATCCTGTGAATGTTGCAAAAGGAAGCTATGACTATCTATTGGATGTTGAACATTTAATGAAGGATTTGCCTGATAGGATAAATTCCACCCTTACAAAAGTGGAAAAAGGAGAAATAAAAGTCAATTTGGAACTTAAAGGATTGACTGAACTTAAGAATCAGCTTTCAGCATCACTCATAATATCTGCACTTATCATAGGTTCATCATTGGCTATCCTATCAAACAGCGGACCAAAAATGTGGGACACTTCTGCAATTGGTCTATTCGGATTCCTATTAAGTGCAGTCTTAGGATTTTACATAGTTATAAAATATGTCCTCCTTGACAAATAAGTTCAAATTTCAAAATTACAAATTAATTCTAAGCTGATAAGTAAGTTAAATTCATTTAAATTACAAATAAATTCTATAAAGGAGGATTTAATATGGGAATTAAAAGCGCAGCAAAAAAAGTCGGAAAAGCAATTATCTTCATGAAACTCTTTGAAGAGATAAAAGCCAATAAAGAGCCATTAGAAGCAGATATTGCTAAATTGAAAGAAATCATTGAAGAATGGAAAGCAGAAGCTCCAGAAGACAAGACCGCTATTTTGGCTTCCATTTTGGTAAAAGCTCAAGAAGGCAATGTTGAAGATGCAAAAGCAGAATTCGAACAGGCTAAAGCGGAATACCATGCTGAAGATGAAGACATTCTTCCATGGTTTGAAAACCAAATTGAAATCATTGAAGCTGAAAAGGAAGCAGAAGCAGAAGAATAATTTATTTTTAAATTATTTTTCTTCTATTTTTTCTTTTTTTATTTTTTAATTATTTTTTTAATATTTTTCAATTAATTTTTTCACTAATTTTTTATTTTTAAATCTTTTTTTAATTAATTTTCAAAGCCCTTTCATAAGTTTTGATCTTTTAAAAATAGCTGGTTTTAATTGTTAAATAAAAATTTTGAAAAAAAGAAAATTAAATGCCTTAATTCAATAAGGCATTCTATTTTATTTTAAATATTAATTTAAATCATCTTTTGACTTTCACAGTTCTTTTAATGCTGTGTTTAAGATAAGACATTTTTACAGTGTATTTTTTACCTGCTTTAAGCTTTTTAAGCACGCTTTTTTTGATTATGACTTTTGCAATTCCTTTTGAGTTGGTTTTTGCATAATAGTTTTTGCCTCTGAATCTGAATTTAATCTTTTTATTTTTAAGCAATGCTTTTCCTTTAGTAAGCTTTACAGTTAAAGTGAGTTTTTTAGCAGATTTTTTCACTGTTTTGTTTTTTGAAGTCAATTTGATGTAATTGTAAATGCAGTTTGAACAGGTTCCACCTAATACATCCCTGCCAGATGAACTTGCCTTATTGGCAGTGAAATTGCATTTATTCACTTTCAAACGCTTCTTGTCAGATGCAACATTTAAAAATCCATATATTGCTCCACCTTTGTTAGCAGTGTTTTTGCTGAAAGCACAATTGGTGATATTTGCAGAATAGTATTTCATCTTTGGAACCCAAGTCTTGTTTACGTAACTGCCGCTTTGTTCATGGCATCTGAAGTAAACCGCTCCACCATTTTTAGGTGCCTTGTTATTTGTGAATTTTGAATTCTTTAAAACCAAATTCTTGTTTGCAAATACCGCTCCTCCATGCTCATTAGCTTGGTTGGAATTAAATGTACATGAATTGATGTTTAGGTGAGTGAATCCATAAATTGCTCCTCCACCACGTCCTTTTGCAATATTGTTGGTGAAAATGCATTTGGATACATAGTCTGTTCCATAGCTTAAATCAATGTTTAATGGAGCATTGAAAATGAATTCCATTTCCCCTTCAGGAGTTTCATCCTCATAAGCTTTCTTAAAGAATTCAACGGCTTTGTCTATGGAAAATGTTAAGACAGCTCCACCGTCTCCTCCTGCAGTATTCTTGGTAAATTTGGAATTCTTTAAGTTCAAGTGTCCTACAGAGTTTATAGCACCACCACAATATTTAGCGTAGTTATTTGTAAAGACACAATTGTTAACGGTTAAATTACCATAATTGAATATTGCTCCACCGTAAAGATCGGTGTTTCCATTGACGAATTTAATGTTGTTCAATACAACGTAATTGTTATCAGTAAGGCCATATCTCACTAAGAATATTCTTGACTTGGACAATCCGTCTAGTGTGTGGCCGTTACCGTTTATTGTCAAGTTCTTATTTATTTGGATACCTCTTTTGCTAAATCCATCATCATAAGTGTAATTCTTATCCAATGTAATTACAGTCCCTTCTTCTGCATTATTGATTTTCTGTTGCAATGCAGAAAATGTTCCATCATCTTCTGGGTTCGCTTCCATTACATCCTCCTCGGAAGATTCAGTTAGGATTTCATCTATATTTCCAACTGAATCGCTGTCATCAACAGCAATGATTCCAGTGTCTTCGGCTGCATTCACTGCATCATCAACCTCATTTGCAGAAACGCTTGCAATGGTGAATAGGAAAATGATTAGGCATACCATCAGAAGGCTTTTTTTGAATTTCATAAACTTTCCTCATTTCATTTATCATATATAGATTAACGTAATTTCTAAAATAATTTGCTTTCCTCTAGTTTCTCTTCAAAGTAATGGGAAGGCTTGTCTAATTTTTCTTTAATGATCACTGCGGCGATTATTGTTACAAATCCAATAGCTAAAAGTATGGCCAATGCTGGGATATAGTTTGACCAAACAGTACCAAGCTGTGCTTCACGTACCAATGTAATTCCATAAGTCATAGGCATGTATGGATACAATGCCCTGAAGAATGGATGCATGATTTGAATTGGATAGATTCCTCCAGTTGCAGATATTTGAAGAACCAAAAGGACAACTCCAATAGCCTTTCCAACTGTACCGATTGCAGAAATTATTGAGTAGATTAAGATCATGAATATCATCGATACCAGTATGCAGGATGCAATAAAGAGTATTGGATTTAATATTTGAATGCCGAGAAGATAACATCCTATTATTGTCACGCATGCTTGAAGTATGCTCATTATAATGTATGTTAACAATTTACCGAAGTACATTTCAAATGGGGAATACTTGGTTCCTTGGCTGGTTCCTGGATTCATCATTACACAGGTGATTACGGCACCTACCCACATGGATAATACAAGATAGAATGGAGATACATCAGAACCGTATGAATTCACAGAAAACAGTTCGTTTCTTTCCAACTCTACAGGAGATAGGAAATAATCACCAAGAGTGTCTTCATCTATGCCTGTGATTCCACCGAGAGTATTTGCAGTGGATCCTAATGAACTGGATGCTGCAAACAATGCATTTGTTGCACCATTGGAAAGTAGTGTTGCTCCAGAAGCAAGACTTACTGAACCTTCTGCCAATTTACTGCTTCCTTCAGCTACTTGATTTGCACCATCTGCCAGTTGGCTTCCTCCATTAGCTAACTGATTTGCACCGTTTGCTAACTGTTTTCCTCCAGCAGCCACTTGACTGCTTCCATCAGCAAGCTTAACGTTTCCTTCGGCATAGTCTTTTATTGGTCCATCAGGTATTAATGAAGGGTCAACTGCAGCTGACAATTCCTCTGAACCTTTTTCCACTTGGGATGCACCATCACTTAATTGGTCTGAACCTTGCTTTAATTGTGATGCACCATCATTAAGTGAAGATGCTCCAGATTTAACTTGACTCGCACCATCTTTTACTTGGCTTTCACCGCTTTTAACTTGGCTTGCTCCTGCTTGAACCTTTGCAGAACCTGCTTGAAGTTGTTTTCCACCATTTGCAAGTTTTTGAGCTCCTTCAGCAAGGCCTGCCTGCAATTCACCAAGCTTTTGGTAAGCTGCAATATCTATGATTTCAACTATTTTTGCATTAAGTGAGGTATAGACAGCATTGGCACCGGAATCAGTCAATTTAGTTGCTACAGGGTTTGTTTTCATATTTACAACGTATTCAAGTTTTGCCTGTTGGGGATTGTCACCGGTAATTGAAACTATGTTTTCACTCAGGTTTTTGGGTATGACAATTCCCGCATAATAGGTTCCGTTATACACGCCCTTTCGCAGGTCATCTTCTGAAACGAATGTCCATTTAAACTTATCATTCTTCTTCAAGTCTTTTACAAGTTCCTTTCCTACATTTATGTCCTTATCATTGAATGATGCTCCTTCGTCAAGGTTAGCTATTGCAAATGGAACATCACCGGTATTTCCATAAGGATCCCAACATGCCTGTATGTTCAAAAGCGCATAAAGTGAAGGAATTATAATTACTCCAATGAGAACAATCACTACAATAGGATTAGAGAATGCTCCCTTGAAGTTATTCTTCATGATTTCTGCAATCATCATAGGGTCTTTTCTACTCATTTTTTTACCTATTCAAATTTTTTAATATATATTATTATGTTCTTTTTAATATAAATCATTTTTATAAAAATTTTAATCTATTTTCCTTATAACTATGTTATGTTTCTCTCAATTCAATAGATTTAAATCATATTCATTTAAAAATTATATTTGATAAATGAAAATTTTCAAAAACGACTGATATTGTGATAAAATGAACCTTGAAGATACAATATACAAAAGACAATCCATTAGATCTTATGATGATGCACCACTTGACAATCAGACACTTGATGAGATAAGGGATTTCATTGACAATGCAAAGGAATTGAATCCAAACATAAAATGGAGCTATGAGATTCTCCCAACAGAGAATATCTCTACAATGATGAGATGGAAAGCACCTCATTACATAGCTATTTTCAGTGAGGAAAAGGAGAATTACTATCAAAATATAGGCTTCATCTTCCAGCAAGTGGATTTGTTTTTGCAAAGCAAGGGAATTGGGACCTGTTGGATAGGAATGGGAAATCCTAAAAATTATGAAAATCCAAATAAGGATCAAAAATTCATTATAATCATATCAATCGGTAAGCCAAAAGGCAATTTATACAGGGAAATTGACCAGTTTAGAAGAAAAAGCCTTGATGAAATAACTGATAATTCAGATGAAAAACTAGTCCCTGCACAGTTTGCACCTTCCGCTTCAAATACCCAGCCATGGTATTTCACTCACAATGAAGATGGTAGCTATGACTTATACAGAGTGAAACTTGGAAGACTTAGAAACAGATTCTATAAAAAATGGAATAAGATTGATACAGGAATAGCATTGGCACATCTTTATGTAGCGAATAAGGATAGCTTTAGATTCTATATGAAAGACAATCCTGAAGAGTCCAAAGGATTATTCTATGCTGGAAGTTTTGAGATTTAATAGCTATTTTTAGTTATTAATATTTCTTTTTATTCTTCTTTTTTTAGCTATTTTTACCATAAATAAGGAATCAGTTTATATTTTACCTTTTCATTATATTCCTCATATCCAATCAATTCATTCTCCAATACCCTCTCCTCATTTCTTATTCTAAACATGATCATTATTGGATAAACGAGCATCACAATGAATGAGAATATTGAATCCAATACCAAAGGCATTGACAGGAACAGAAATATTGTAGAAGTGTACATTGGATGCCTTACAATGCCGTACAAATCGCTGTCAACCACTTTTTGATTCTCACTAACTTCAACGGTTCGTGAAAGGTATTCGTTTTCTCTCAACACTTCAGCATACATGATATAGGCAAGCAGGAATATGACTGAAGCGATTATGACCACTATGCTTGGAAGATTGAACCATCCAAATCTAAAGTTAAGGCCAGCTAAAATGAAAGCAAGCAGGAAAATTATTCCACTAATCAATATCACTGTTTTTTGTTCATCCTCATTTTCCTTAGCATTCAATCTTCTTCTTAAAAGATCTGGAGATTTGAAAATCATGATTATTCCTGCAAAAAGCATAGGAATAAAGAGCAATGCTATAAATAGCCATCCATTAGGATAATTTATAGTTCCAGCAGGAATGAAAAGAAGTATGCATATGATTATAAGACCAATTAGGAATTTGCTTAATGCTTGAAAAAATAGTTTAATATCCATCATATCACCAAAATTCACTTTACAATTAATTTTTTATTTTTTCAATATAATAAGTTTTGAGTTTTGGTGGAATGATTATATATTTTTAGAATAAATATAAACATATCAAATAGTGGTTTTTAAAATAATCATTAAAAAATTAATGATTTAACTGATTCATATGAAGTGGAAAATTGGAAATGTTGAAATGGACAATCAGATAGCTTTGGCCCCTATGGCAGGAGTATGTGACTTCAGCTTTAGAACCATTGTAAAGTCAATGGGATGTGGTCTGATTGAAACCGAAATGGTTTCAGACAAGGCTATTATGTATGGCAATTGGAAGACAAAGGAAATGCTCTACATGACTGACTATGAACATCCAATTTCACAGCAGATTGTCGGCTCAGATTTGGAATCACTGACATTTGCATCAAAGTACATCTGGGAGAACACTGATGTGGATATCATTGACATTAACATGGGATGTCCCGTAACAAAAGTGACAAACAGGTCAAAGGCAGGATGCGCTTTGATGAAAGACCCGGATAAGGTAAAATCTATTGTAGAATCTATTGTAGACATTGTACCGATTCCAGTGACTGTAAAGCTCAGAAGCGGTTGGGATAAAAACAGCATAAATGCAGTGGAAATAGCACAAATCGTTGAGGATGCAGGTGCATCAGCAATTACAGTTCATCCAAGAACAAAGGATCAAGGATATTCTGGAAAGGCGGATTGGTCCATTATAAAAGAAGTCAAGGAAAATGTGAATATTCCAGTTATTGGAAATGGTGACATCAAATCATGCTTTGATGCAAAGAGAATGCTTGATGAAACAAATTGTGATGCAGTCATGATTGGAAGGGCCTCACTTGGAAATCCATGGCTTATCAGGGATTGCGTTAACTATATTGAAGACGGCACACTTCCATATGAAGTTACAATGGAAGAGAGAATGGAAACCCTTAAAAAACACATAGATATGCTTATTGAAGTCAAGGGAGAGGAATTTGCAATTCCAAAAATGAGAACTCAAGCTGCATATTACGTTAAGAAATTGCCAAGAACAATAGAATTAAAGCAGCAAATATTTAAAATGAATACAAAAGAAGATCTGTTTAATCTGTTGGATGATTATGTAAAATCAATGGAAAAAGAGTAAATAAAAAAAGAAAAAAATTGTTCAAACTTTTTAAAAGTTTGAACTAGTAATAAACTTTAACAGCCTCATCAACATCATCATGAAGACCTAAAGCTGCAAGTGCACCTACTTTACCTTGGTCTCCTGTAACTGCAATGAGTGGAATGTCCAATTCTTCTGCAAGCTTTTCAGCAGTTTCAACATCCATCATACCTGTTTTTGTAGCCATTGCATATTCTCTAAGTTTTGGTGGGATTCCAATTCCTTCAAGAATAGCTATTGCAGTCTTATCGGATAATGTGTCATGCTCAAGGATTTCAATAAGTCTATTGATCAATCTTTCCTTATCTTCAGCCATTACAGCAAAGGTAAGTGCAATTGAAACACAGTTTTGAGTTTTGTGAGGATTATGTGGGAATAACTGAACGATAATATGGTCAAGATACTCGAATCCTTCCTCTTTCAATTGAAGGCCAATATTATGAGCCATAGTCCAAGTTGCTCCAGCATCCTTAACGTCAGTGTCATCGATTCCAATGACAAGTTTTTCGTATTTTGGAGTTACTACAGTAGCTTTTCCTTCCTTACTGCCTCCTCCGACTTCAAGGACATCCACATATTTGACACCTTCTCCCATTCCTCTGCACATTCCAGCGCCTACACCAGCGCCGGCAAGTCCTCCGTGGGTTACCTTAACTTCCTTTGCCTCTTCATCAATTGCAACCTCTTCAATTCCAGCAGCATTGATACTTGCCTTAAGGTCGATTGGCTTTTTGCCCACTTTACAGAGGTAGGTGTGCTTGTTTCCATCTCTTTTAGCATCAATGATAAGTTCACTGCTGTGTTGGTATTGATAAAGCAACCAGTTGGAACCGCTTGGGCATGGGTGGTATTCAATAAGTTCTACAATATCTCCATCTGCCATTGTAATGACTTTTTCGTATGGAGCAATCCATGGGTCATCAAATTTTTCCTTTAACTCTTCAGGTTTTAAAATTGCCATATTATCATCTAATATAAACTTTAAAAAATAATAGAATTGAAAAATACTATACTTGAATTGATAGTTTTTATAAAAAAAGTTTTAAAGAATTCATTGAAGAATTCTTTTTTTAAAATTAAATGTCTTGTAATCTGTCACACATTTTAACAGCTGCTTCAACAGCGTTTTTACCATAGCTAACTCTTCTGTGTGCATCTAATCTGGTCATTCCAGGACCGCTGATACCAAGGGAAATTGGTTTACCCCATTCTAAGGATAAGTCAGCAATTTTACGGGATGCATGTTGAGCTACGATTTGGTCGTGATCGGTTGCACCTTCAATAACGGTACCTAAAGTGATTATGCAGTCAAGGTCAATTCTACCTTCTTCGTCTGCTTCAGTTAATTTTTTGATTGCAAGTGGCATATCGAATACGCCAGGAACCATTACAATTTTTGTAATTTCACAGTCACGAACTTTAGCTTCTGCTTTTGCAAGTTCTAACATCATATGAGTAATATCATAGTTAAATTCTGCAACTACTGCACCAATATTATATTTTACCATTTTTTATCCTCCACATTAAAATTTTCTTGTAATTGATTAGATTTAAGTCTTTTATTAACATTTATCATTCTTATCTTGAATTTCATTTATCTACATCACATATGCAATGAAAGTAGCTACTGCACTGAAAACCATAATAAAAATAATAAACAATGCTGCAATTTTTACTGCGTCCATTTTAAATCTCCTTTTTTTAGATAATAAAATTAATTGTAATTTTAATCTTCTAATATTTTTATATATTATTGTAATTACTTATAAATGTTTTATATTATTTAAAATTATTCAATATTAATTTTTAATTTTAATTTTTTCATTTGAATAAAATGACTATAAATCAAAAAGTTTCAATTAAGAATCAAATCAATATTCTGGATTTTCCTTTTTGAATTCAGAATAGTTGTCATACTTCAAGACATCTAAGAAGAACTTTTTCTTCTTTGGGCCTAAATTATCCAAGTAGTCTTGGTAATACTCAGTCTCTTTAATCTTTTCATAGTCTTCCTTTATTAGATTAAAAAGAGGCTCCTTAGAATCTTCTGTAATGTCCATAAGTGCCATTCTTGGACCATTGATCTTGTAGGCTAAAAGGTCGAACTTGTAGTCTTCATAGAATCCATTGTCAATCATTCTTCTCATAAGTTCGCATCCTGCTTCAACAGTGTCCAAGTAGTTTGCATCAACCACATGGGTTATTGAAAGATCATGCTTTCTTCTGTAATAGAAATGCTTTCTGATGATGGAAATTCTTTCTGCCTTAAGGTAAACATAAAAGAAAAATGGCATGTCCTCAAAGTAGATTCCCTCTGGAAAACTAGCGTCAATTGATTTCAAAAAGCTGTTTCTATAGATCTTTTGACAGCTACTTACTGATAGGTCAAATAGGAAATCCTTTGTTTTCTCAGGTGAAAACACGACATCATCAAAGCTTTCATCAAGATTATTTAAGTTAAACCAATCATTCTCATAAATTCTTCCGGTTTCATCATCATAATTGATCATCTGATACATGGTGATATCCGTATCCTTGGCCTTTGCTTCATTGTATGCAATTTCAAAGGCATCTTCTGTAAACCAGTCATCAGCGTCAAGAAAAGTGACATATTCCCCTCTAGCTATTTTCATGCCCTTGTTTCTGCTTGCGCCAAGGCCAATGTTTTCCTGGTCAATTACCACTATCCTATTGTCTTTTTCTGCATAACTGTTTATGATGTCTAATGTATTGTCAGTTGATCCATCATTGATTATGATAATTTCTATATCTTTCAATGTTTGGTTTACTACACTTTCAATGGCTTTACTAATGAATTTCTCTTCATTGTAAGCGGAAAGAATAACAGATATTTTTGGATTGGTCATTTAAATTCACTTAGATTAATTGGTTAAAAAATAAAATTAATTTAAAAATTAATTAAAATAATTAAATATAAAAATAATTAAAATTTATTAAAAATTTAGTTTAAAGCATTTATGATTGCTTCAGCCACTTCGCTGGTTGTAGCAGTTCCTCCAAGGTCCGGAGTCAATGTCTTTCCTTCATTCAAGACATCGAGTATTGCATCATTCAATCTTTCTTCAGCATCATATTCCTTCAAGTAGTTCAGCATCATGCATGCTGATAGAAGCATAGCCATTGGATTTGCAATTCCTTGACCAGCAATGTCTGGTGCTGAACCGTGAACAGGTTCGAACAATGCCCCATCCTCTCCAATGTTACCGGATGGAATCATGCCTAATCCTCCAACAAGGCCTGCTCCCTCATCTGAAAGGATATCTCCAAACAAGTTTGTGGTAACGATGACTTCAAAGCTTTCAGGTCTTGTAATGAGATACATTGCAGTGGCATCCACATAGAAGTCTTCCACTTCTATTTCACCTTCATAATCCTTAGCCACTTCGTATAATATTTCCTTGAACAGTCCATCAGTCACTTTCAAGACATTTGCCTTATGAACTCCAGTGACTTTAGACTTATTGTTGTTTTTAGCGTATTGGAAAGCGTAATCGATAATCCTTCTCTCAGCTTTCTTGGTAATTATCCTTCTAGCTATTGCCCCTTCTTCAGTATATTCCTCTTCCTTTGCAATATACATTCCTTCAGTGTTTTCCCTTACAATCATAAAGTCAAGGTTGTCAAAAAGGGCATTAGTGTTCGGATAGGATTTGACAGGCCTTAGGTTTGCAAAGAGGTTCAATTCCTGTCTAAGTCTTACAATCACATCAGCTGCAGTTTCTCCTGCCGCTCCAAAAAGACATGCATCTGCACTTTTTGCAAGTTCTATTGTTTCATCTGGCAAAGCTTCACCATTTTTTTCAAGACATTCGTCTCCAGCTTCACCATAATTGAAATTAAAGTCAATATCCAATGAATTCAATACATTTATGCATGCGTCCATAACTTCCTTACCAATTCCATCTCCTGGAATTACAGCAATATTATACATTTTTTAACCTCATGAAATAATAAAAAAATAATTTAAAACTAATTTCTATGTAATTATCAATAAATTTTTTAGAGAAATTTTTAAAGAAATTTTTAGAATATAATTTGTTAAAAAATTATTCATTCTTTTGATTTTTCAAGTAATTGATTAAACCACCAGATTCAAGGATTTCAAGCATGAATGGAGGCAATTTCTTAAATTCGATTTCCTTTCCGCTTTCTGATATGATCAATCCCTTTTCCATGTCCACTTCTATTTCTTCACCGTCTTCAATAAGTTCAGACACTCCAGGGGCTTCCAAAAGAGGAACGCCTACATTTGTTGCGTTTCTATAGAATATTCTTGCAAAGGATTCAGCTATTACAGCGGAAATTCCACATCCTTTAATAGCTATTGGTGCATGCTCTCTACTGGATCCGCATCCGAAGTTTGTTCCTCCAAGAATGAAGTCACCTGCATTCACTTTTGACTTAAAGTCAGATACCAATCCTTCCATGCAATGCTCAGATAACCTTTCCTCATCAGTGTAAATCAAGTATCTTCCTGGAAGAATAATGTCTGTATCAATGTCATTTCCAAATTTCCAAACCTTCCCTTTCATATTTTTACCTCTGAATATAGATTTATTCCTCCTTAGGAACAGCAATTCTTCCTTCGATAGCTGATTGAGCAGCCACTTTAGCTGAAGATAGGTAAACCTTTCCTTCTGGGCTTCCTTGTCTTCCCTTAAAGTTTCTGTTGGATGTTGAAAGACTTACCTCATCCGGTCCGATAAGGCCAGTATGTCCACCAAGACATGGTCCGCAGCATGGCGCTGAAACAAGGGCTCCAGCCTCTACAAATATCTATCTTGTTTCCTTTCAATATCCTTGCAGCATCTCTTAAATCTTCGATTCTTCCATTTGTGCATGAACCGATGAAGACTTGATCGAGTTCAACATCACCAAGCTCACTTGCAGGCTTTACATTATCCACATTATGAGGGCAAGCTATTTGCGGTTCAAGCTCGCTTACATCAATATCAATGATTTCAAGGCTTGGAGAATCAAGGTCACTTGTAAGATTTGATTTTTCCACAAATGCCTTAAGCCTGTTTTTATTTTCACCGCTTACACGGTCTTTTAAGTAATCATATGTCTTTTCATCTGGTTCTATAAGACCTGTTTTTCCTCCCATTTCAATTGCCATATTTGATAGGACCATCCTATCTGAAATGCTCATGTCGGAGATGGTTTCTCCTGCAAATTCACATGACTTATAGGTTGCACCATCTGCTCCAACTTGTCCTATGATATTCAATATCACATCCTTTGCTGATGTGTTCTCTTTCAGTTTTCCTTCCACATTGAATCTGATTGTTTCCGGTACCTTGATAGGACCATTGCCATATCTGTAGAGCCGATTCCAGTTGCAAATGCGCCAAGAGCTCCATATGTGCATGTATGTGAGTCTGCACCTACAATAACGGTTCCAGGTATTACATGGTCTTTTTCAGGCAAGACCTGATGACAAACCCCTTCCTTTACATCATAGAAGTTTTCAATTCCTTGTTCCTTTACAAATTTTCTCATCAATATATGGTTATTGGCAGAATCTAAAGAATCTGCTGGGACCTGATGGTCAAATGGAATCACGATTTTAGATGAATCCCATACTTTCTCAGTCCCTATTTTTTCGAATGATTCAACTGCGAGAGGTCCAGTCAAATCATGCATCATAGCTATATCGATATCTGCCATGACAATGTCGCCAGCTTCAGCTTCTCCTTTGCCGGAAGCTCTAGCAAATATCTTTTCAGCAATTGTTGACATATTTTCACCTCATTTAAAAAGAGTTAATGATAGTTAGTTAGTATGAATAGGATTATTTGTTGTATTTGTACAAATTTCCATAGTTTATTAATGTAATGTCCTCTGGCACTTCCTTGATTATGTTTTTAGTGTCAAAGATGATTTTTGCTTTCATGTTCTTAGATAATTTTTCATAATCCAAGTCCTTGAATTGGTCATGGTCTGTTAAGATCAATACCAATGAGGAGTCTTTAGTTGCTTCATCAAAATCGAAGTATTCAGGATTGTCAAAGTGAGGGTCGTGGATAGCTATTTCGTATCCTGCTGCCTTCAATCCAGTGATTATTTCAAATGCAGGGCTTTCCCTTGCATCATCAGTATTTCCCTTATATGCAACTCCAAATACAGAGATCTTTTCTGCATCCGCATCAAGATTGGATAAGATTTTGCCGGTATTCTCTATTACAAATCCTGGCATGCTGTTGTTTGTATCCCTTGCCAACTTGATTATCTTTGCGGTTTCAGGTGCCTTTGCATAAATGAAATAAGGGTCAATTGCCAAGCAGTGTCCACCTACACCAGGGCCTGGGCTATGGATATTCACTCTTGGGTGCTTGTTAGCCATTTCAATAACATCAAGTGCATTCACTCCAATTTCTGCGCCAATCTTTGCAAGTTCGTTGGCAAGTGCAATATTCACATCTCTAAATGTGTTTTCCATACATTTGGACAATTCTGCAGTTTTTGCTTCAGTTTCAATTATTTCCCCTTCAACAAAGGTTCTATAAACGTCTGCAGCTTTACGGCTGCACTCTTCTGTTATTCCACCTACGATTCTGTTGTTGTTAACCAATTCTTCCATGATTTGTCCAGGGAGAACTCTTTCAGGGCAATGAGCGAGGAATAAATCTTCTCCAATTACAAATCCTTCATTTTCAAAAATTGGTTTAATTATCTCATCAGTGGACATAGGGGCTATTGTGGATTCAATGATAACAACATTTCCCTTATTCAAAACAGGCAAGATGGATTGGCATGCAGATATTACATAGCTTAAATCACAGCTCAAGTCCTCTTTCACATAAGGTGTAGGAACTGTAATGATGAATGTATCTGCCTCCTCCGGCTTCAATGAAGCATGATAGTGCCCTTTTTCAACGGCATTTTCAATAGCTTCTGTAATTCCCGGTTCTTCAATATGAGCAATCCCTTGGTTTAATTTATCAACAATCTCTTCATTTACGTCTACTCCAAGGACTTCACAGCCATTTTTAGCAAACAATGCAGCTGTTGGCAATCCAATGTAACCTTGACCTACAATACAAATTTTCATAAATATCGCCTGATCATTTTGTTTTTGTAATTGTTAAATATTTTTTAAAATTATTTTTTCAATTATTGCTTTTTTAATTTCGTTTGTTCTTAAAATATTATTATTTTATTTTCAACTTCTTCTTAAAATTATTAATTTTTAATTTTAATAGTTTATACGATTTTATTTATAGTTTTTATAAGATATAAATATTTTATATAATTCATAATTCATGATATTATAATCGATAGAATATATTTATATTTTATAAAACTAAAAACTATATTATAATAGTTTATTATACTTTAATTTATATTTTAATTTAATTTGAGGAATTTTATGAAAATAATGATAACTGGTGCCTATGGAATGTTAGGTTCTGATTTAAGAGAGGTTCTTAAAAACTTTGAATTGATCTGTACCGGTTCTAAGGATTTGGACATTACTGATGAAGAGAAAGTGATGGAGTTTATCAGTGAAAAATCACCTGATTTAGTGGTTAATGCTGCAGCTTATACTGCTGTCGATGATTGTGAAACACATTTTGATGAAGCATATGCTGTAAATGCAATAGGCCCTAAAAATTTAGCCATCGCTTGCAAAAAGCAAGACATTCCTTTAGTCCATATCAGCACAGATTATGTCTTTGATGGAAGCAAAAGAACTCCTCTTATTGAAACAGATAAGTTAGGTCCTCAAAGCGCTTATGGAAAAACAAAATTGGAAGGAGAGAAATTCATTCAGGAAAACACTGATAAATATTTCATTCTTCGTACTGCATGGCTATATGGCCTTCATGGAAACAATTTTGTAAAGACAATGTTGGATTTGGCAGAGACTCATGATGAGATAACCGTTGTCAACGATCAGATAGGTTCTCCAACTTATTCTCTTGATTTGGCGGTAGCCATTACCAATCTATTGCATAGCGATAAGTATGGAATTTACCATGTGACAAATGAAGGGGAAATTTCTTGGTATGAGTTTGCTAAACTGATATTTGAATTATCCAATGTTGATGTTAATGTAATTCCAGTAAGCACCGAGGAATTCCCAAGACCTGCTCCAAGACCTCATTATTCCGTTTTAGATAATAAAAAGTGGAATGCATCTGGATTTGTTCCAATGAGAGATTATAAAGAGGCTTTAGGTTCTTATTTATCATTGTATAACTTTTTCAAGAGACTTAGAAAGATTTGATTATTTTAAAATAATTTTTATAATTTTACAAAAAATTTTACAGAATAATTTACAAATAATTTATAAATAATTTACAGAATAATTTTTATAAAAGTGAGTGATTATATGAAAGGAATCGTATTGGCTGGTGGCGCTGGAACAAGATTGTATCCAATTACAAAGGCTGTTTCCAAACAGCTATTGCCTTTATATGATAAACCGATGATCTATTATCCGATATCCGTATTAATGTTAGCTAACATTAGGGATATCCTCATCATCTCAACTCCAAGAGACTTGCCGATGTATAAGGAATTATTGGGGGACGGTTCTGATTTGGGAATGTCTTTCTCTTATGCAGAGCAGGAAAATCCTAATGGTTTGGCTGAAGCATTCATCATTGGTGAGGAATTCATTGGTGATGACAATGTTGCTCTTATCTTAGGAGACAATGTGTTCCATGGACATAGGTTCACAGAAATATTGGAAAGGGCATGTTCCCTTGAAGAGGGAGCAGTTGTCTTTGGTTATTATACAAACAGGCCTGAGGAATTCGGTGTTGTAGAGTTTGATAAGGATTGGAATGTCTTGTCCATTGAAGAGAAGCCTGAGCATCCTAAATCCAATTACATTGTTCCTGGACTTTATTTCTATGACAATGATGTTATTGAAATCGCTAAGAATGTTAAGCCATCAGATAGAGGCGAGCTTGAAATAACCTCAATCAATGAAGAGTATCTTAAGTGTGGTAAGCTTAAGGTTGAATTGCTTGGTAGAGGAATGGCTTGGCTGGATACTGGAACTCATGACGGCTTGCTTGAGGCAAGTAACTTCATTGAAACAGTGCAAAGAAGACAAAGCTTGTACATTGCTTGTCTAGAGGAAATAGCATACTTGAAAGGATATATAAATAAAGAAGATTTATTGAGGCTAGCTAATCCTCTTAAGAAAACAGAATATGGCCAATATTTAATTGAGCTGGCTGAGAGAAAGCGTTAGGAGTGGAAAAATGGGTAAATTCAAAATTACTAAAAGTGAGATTGAAGGAGTTTTCACTGTTGAGCCAACTGTTTTTGGTGATGAGAGAGGATACTTTATGGAAACCTATAATGAGAATGATTTCAAGGAGGAAGGAATTGACTTGACCTTTGTCCAGGACAATCAATCAAAATCATCAAAAGGAGTTTTAAGAGGACTTCATTTTCAATATACACAACCTCAAGGTAAATTGGTTCGTGTTATTAAGGGGGAAGTTTTTGATGTTGGAGTAGATTTAAGAAAAGAATCTAAAACATATGGAAAATGGATAGGTGAAATTCTTTCTGAGGAAAACAAGAAACAGCTTTTCATTCCAAAAGGCTTTGCTCATGGATTTTTAGTCTTATCTGATGAGGCTGAATTTGTTTATAAATGCACTGATTTCTACAATGGTGAGGATGAAGGTGGAATTATTTGGAATGATCCAGATATAGCTATTGATTGGCCATTAGAGAATATTGGCAAAGAGAACATTCTTTTATCTGAAAAGGATAAATTATGGAAACCATTAAAGGAAACTGAAACAGATTTTTAATTTTTAGTATTTAATTTTTATTCAAATCATAATTTTTTGAAAATTAATATTTTAAGTGATTTTTATGACTAAAGTTTTAATTACAGGAGGAGCAGGATTTATAGGAAGCAATTTTGTAAAATATATGCTTGAAAAGTATCCTGATTATGAGATTGTCAATTTAGATGCCCTTACATACTGTGGAAATCTTGAAAATTTGGAGGATATTGAAGACAATCCTAACTATGCCTTTGTTAAAGGTGACATTCAAGATGAGGAATTGGTTGATTCTATTGTCAAGGATACTGATTATATAGTTCATTTTGCTGCTGAAAGCCATGTAGACCGCAGCATAGAAGATCCTCAAATATTCATCAAAACCAATATTATTGGTACTCAAGTATTGTTGGATGCTGCCAAAAAGCATGGCATTAAAAAGTTTTTGCAGGTTTCTACTGATGAAGTGTATGGAAGCCTAGGTAAAGAAGGGTATTTCACAGAAGAAAGCCCACTTCAGGCAAACAGCCCATATTCCGCATCAAAGGCAGGTGCAGATTTAATGGTTAGAGCCTATGGAGAAACATTCGGATTGCCAATCAACATCACAAGATGCTCAAACAATTATGGTCCTTATCAATTCCCTGAAAAGCTTATTCCTTTAATGATTTCTAACGCTTTAGAGGATAAGGAATTGCCTGTTTATGGTGATGGAAAGAACATTAGGGATTGGTTGCATGTCTATGACCATTGTACAGCTGTTGACCTTGTTCTCCATAATGGGAAATTAGGAGAGGTCTACAATATTGGTGGCCATAATGAAAAGGAAAACATTGAAATCGTAAAGCTCATTTTAAAAGAGCTTGGCAAGAGCGAATCATTGATTAAATTCGTTAAAGACAGATTAGGCCATGACAGGCGCTATGCAATTGATTCAACTAAGATAACAGAGGAATTAGGCTGGAAGCCTAAATACACTTTTGAGACAGGTATCATAGAAACAATCAATTGGTATCTTGATAATCAGGATTGGATGGAAAAGGTCAAATCCGGTGAGTATCAGGAATATTATGAGAAGATGTATTCTAAGAAATGATTTTTTCATGATTATTATAATTAAAATTCTAAGAAATGATTATTCATGATTATTATAAATTAAATAATAAAAAATACTAAAAAATTAAAGTTTAAATTTTTGCTCTAAAAGTGATTTTATGAAAGTATCAGTAGTCACACCAAATTACAATGGATTGAAATTCTTGAATAACTATTTTGAAACATTATTGATTCAAAGCAGATTCATTGAAGAGATTATTTTAATCGACAATAATTCTACTGATGGAAGCATAGAATTCATTGAAGAGTTCATGAGAAGTTCTAACTATCCAATTGACATAGTTTTAATCAAAAACGATGAAAATCTAGGCTTTGCCCCTGCAGTTAATCAAGGTATTAAAGCGGCAAAGAGCGAATACATCTATTCTGTAAACAATGATGTGGAACTTGAATGGAACGCTTTGGAAGAGATCATCAAGGCCATGGATGAGTCAATTGAATTGGGAGAAAATCCATTTTCAATTCAGTCAAAGATGATCCAGCACTACAATAGAAAGCTGATTGATGATGCTGGTGATGAGTACACTATACTTGCATGGACAAAAAAGATAGGAGACGGCCAGCCTGTAGAAAGATATAACGAAAAGAGGGAAATATTTTCATCCTGTGCTGGTGCAGCATTGTATAGAAAATCAGTCCTAGAGGAAATAGGGCTTTTTGATGATAATTTTTTTGCTTATGTTGAGGACATTGATCTTGCTTACAGGTCTCAGATTTACGGATATAAGAATTACTTCTGCCCAAACTCAATTGTTTACCACTATGGAAGCGCAACAAGCGGAAGCAGATACAATGAATTCAAAATCAGATTGGCAGCCCGTAACAACGTATTCCTGATTTATAAGAACTTCCCAATATTGCAGAAGATCATCAATTTCATATTTTTATTCCTTGGTTTTTTAATCAAATACCTTTTCTTTGTAAGGAAAGGATACGGTTCCACTTATTTGGATGGAGTCAAGGAAGGTTTAGGGGATAGAAAAAAATTAACAAAAACCCCATTTTTAAGAAAAAACTGGAAAAATTACTTTAAAATAGAATGGAAACTTATCAAAAACACTTTTGCTTATTTAAGGAAATAATGCTTTACTTTAGGTGTAAAAAGTCATTATAATTATTATGAAATAATGCTTTACTTTAGGTGTAATAAAATGAGAGATTTAGATTTATCAATTATCATTGTTAATTACAATACATTCAAATTAACAAAGGAGACCATTGATTCATGCTTGGCTGAGCCAACACATTATACATATGAAATCTTTCTTGTAGACAATAAGTCAACAGATGATAGTTTGGCTAAATTAGAGGACTACTTCAAGGATGAGATATCAAGAGGAATCATTAAGCTTATAGCCAACTCCAACAATGATGGTTTTGCAAAGGCTAACAATTTAGCTATTGAACAAGCTAAAGGGGAGTATATCCTTCTTTTAAATTCAGATACACTTATAAAGGAAGCTACAATCGACAAGTGTATGGATTATATGACCAAAGGCACAAATGCAGATGTAGGTGCATTGGGATGTAAGGTCTCACTCGCAGATGGATCTCTTGACAAGGCTTGCAAACGAAGCTTTCCAAATCCTGCAAATGCTTTCTATAAGCTATTCAACGTTAAAACAAATAGCGGCAAAGACGATTATAATCTAGATGACTTAGATGATGACGGAGTTTATGAAATCGATTGCTTAGTTGGAGCATTCATGCTTGTTAGAAGAACAACAATTAATGATATTGGCCTTTTGGATGACACTTTCTTCATGTATGGAGAGGACATTGATTGGTGCTACAGGATAAAGCAGGCCGGATGGAGAATCGTTTACTTTGGTGAAGCTGAAATCATTCACTACAAAGGGGCAAGCAGTGAAGATAGAAAGACCAAGAAGAGAAATCCAAAGATCCTTTATGAATTTTATAGGGCAATGTATGTCTTTTATAGGAAACATTACACTAAAAAGTACAATATCCTTGTAAACATTGCCGTTTATATTGGAATAGGCGTTTTATTGATTTTCAATTTAATCAGGAATGCTTTTAGGTCTTAATTTAAATATCTAAGATAAAAATTTTTAGGTAATTTTATAAACGATAGGTTTTAAATCTATAATTGGTAAATTTTATTTAAAAATTTTATTATAAAATTTATTTAAACAATTACGATAATTTATATAATGCAATAAATTTTTATAATGCAATAAAAATTCATATTTTTTTACAATTTAATTAAAATTTTTTATCAATAGGGGCATAGTAAATGATTAAAGAAAATCAAAGAATATTGAATTCATTGCTTGTGGTAATAGATGTTCTTGTAATTCTATTCTCATTGGTTCTAGCTTATTATGTTAGATTCAAAACCACATTATTTGGTCCTTTAGGAGGATCCTTGCCCTTTATGCATTATTTGATATTCACTATTGTATGCATTATTCCTACTTATCTGTTGCTATACTACTTTTTTGGATTATACAAACCCTTTAGGAACAAATCCTCCATATTCTCTGGTGCAGAGGATATAATCAAATCGGATATAATGGCTTTTATCATATTGGTAGCTATTTTATTCGTTATAGACCAGCCTGACTTTTCAAGGATTATGCTATTCCTCTTAAGTCTGTTCGGTATGATTTTCACCATTATCGAAAGGGCTCTTGTAATATTGGTCTTAAGGTTTATGAGGGTTAACAATCGTAATCTAAAGCATATGCTTATCATTGGTGATAACGAATTGGCTTTCACATTTGCCCATAAGATCAATTCCAAAACCTATTTGGGATATAAAATTGGAGGATTTTTAGGAAGGAAAGAGCATCTCGGGAAAACATATGAAGGAATCAAATTCATAGGTACCTTTAAGGATTTGCCGGATGTTTTGAAGACCCATAAATTTGATAGGGTAGTTATAGCTATTCCATTGCAATATTATTATCACTTAAATGAAATAGTGGATGCATGTGAAGAAGAGGGAATCAAGGCGGAAATCATTCCGG
Organism: uncultured Methanobrevibacter sp.; assembly: GCF_902784195.1. Lineage (NCBI taxonomy): Archaea > Methanobacteriati > Methanobacteriota > Methanobacteria > Methanobacteriales > Methanobacteriaceae > Methanobrevibacter > uncultured Methanobrevibacter sp. Next base: position 201,188 of record NZ_CACZTX010000006.1, on the reverse strand, counting down.
ATTATTATAAATACTTGCCTGCAAGGCCTTCAGTTGATATGTTGGATGATTTGCCAATAATCAATATACGATATGTTCCTTTGGATGATGCTTTCAATAAATTCAAAAAGATTCTTGAAGATTATTTTGTAGCTATTGTAGCAATTATCATTACCTCTCCAATAATGCTCGTAACAGCCATTGCAATTAAATTGGAATCACCTGGACCAATCATCTTTAAACAGGAAAGAATAGGGTATGGCGGTAAGCCATTCATGATGTATAAGTTTAGAAGCATGAAGGTTCAGGATGAGGATGAGGAAAAATCCCAATGGACCACTGAAGATGATCCAAGAAAAACAAGAGTCGGATCTTTCATTAGAAGAATGAGCATAGATGAATTGCCTCAGTTCTTCAATGTATTGAAAAGGGAAATGAGTGTTGTTGGTCCTCGCCCAGAAAGGCCATATTTTGTAGAGCAATTCAAAAAGTCAATTCCAAAATACATGGTTAAGCACCAAGTAAGACCAGGACTTACAGGGCTTGCTCAAGTCAATGGATATAGGGGAAACACTTCAATTGAAAAGCGTATTGAATATGATATTCGCTATGTAGAAAACTGGAGCTTGGCTTTAGATGTTCAGATAATGCTAAAAACTATTTTCAAAAGAGATGATAATGCTTACTAATCTCTCTTTATTTCCCTAACTTGACACCTAATCACTTTTCTATTTTTTATCTTCATTTTAAAATTGTAATGATTTAGTTATTTTTTAAAAAAATTAATATATTTGCTTTAAATCGTTAAATTGATGCTATTTTCAATTATTATAATGAAAAAAAGCATATATTTATATATTGAGCAAATTAATTGATAATTACAGACTTAATTTTTAAAAATAAGACCTATGGTATTTAAGTTTTGAAATTTGAATAAATCACTTGGGCTTTAAATTATGAGACATGATAAAATAAACTTTTATAAGCGCCAATGTTTTAATATTTATACTACAATCCTTAGGATTTTCAATAAAAATTTAACATGATTTGATAATTTTTTTTGATTTGTTTGTGATAAGAATTTAAATCTTAATTTGGATATTAAAAATATTAAAATAATATAGATTATAAATATATAATTATAATGAATTAATGATTTGATAGATAAATTTTTTAAAATAATAAATTTTTTAAAATGATGCATGTTAAGAATTATTTTTTTACAAAAATTTATTTAATAATTTTATTTATTCTTATTTCATTACTTAATTATCTTAAATGGTTACATTTTTAAAAAGGCTTTGGGAATTAATAGACCTTTATTTTTCGCTTGATTTTTTTCAGTTGAAATGCTACTATTAGTTTTCAAATGCTCTGTCTTAATTATTATATATAGAAAAAATTAAATTATAATTTAACTTGAAAAAATTGTGATAAAATAGTGATCAAAGTAAATTCCAAAAAACTTTAATGAAATTTGACTGAAAAACTTCAAATTTTTATTTATAATTGTTTAGATTATTATTTTATTGGTTATTTTTACTAAATTTATAATTTAAAAGAAAACGAGGGTTTGGTATGGATAAAGAATTTTTCAATGGAATGAATTTAGCTGAAGATATTAGTGAAGAAGATTTCCAATACATTAAGGATGGTTGGGAAAAAGTTCAGGATGCTTTATCAAAGGATGAATTCATAGACAAATTTAATAAATTTAAAGAAGAATACAAAGACGCTTCATTTTTCAGTGATAAAGATTTCATCGACATGGTAGTAAATCCATTCACTGGAGAGGAAACTAAAGGCGAAACTGTAGCTGATTTTGATGTAGGCACTCCAAAGACAATTGCAGAAGTTGAACCTGGCCGTCAAGGATTTAGCGTTATTGCAAGGGTAATGTCTATTTCCAATCCAAAATTGTTCACTTCCAGAAAAGGAGAGGATGGAAAGCTTGCAAATATGCAAATTGCTGACAATACAGGAGAAGTAAGACTTGTACTTTGGACTGAAAACATTAAGCATCTTAAACATATCAGTGAAGGGGACATTGTTGAAATTTCAGACATTGATTGTAAGGATGGATTCAGAGGAGGCAAGGAATTTTCTCTACGTCCTAGATCTTTGCTTAGAACAATAGATGAGACAAGTGAAAACTATCCAAAAAACATCGCTGAGTTCCCAGTTTATGAAGAAAACATTGTTTCAATCTCAGACATTGTTCCTGATGAAAAAGTAAGCATTATTGGAAGATTAATCAGGGTTCCGACTCCTCACTCATATGAAAGCAATGGAAAGAAAGGAAAGGTAACCTCACTTGAAGTTCAGGATAAAACCGGAAAGATTGCTTACACATTATGGAATAAGGATGTTAAGTTGATAAACAGCCTCGATTTGAAAGAGGGGGATATTGTTAAAATCCTTAATGAGCAATCCAGGGAAAGAAATGGGGAAATCTCATTATCCCACTGGGACGGCAGAATCCTTAAGGTTGAAGGGGACTATGACATTCCGGAATATGAGGAAAACATTATTAAAATTGGAAATGCCCGTGAAATCAATGATGTTACTTTAGTAGGTATTGTAACTAAAATCCAAGACACTATCCAATTCGATAGACAGGATGGAACCAAAGGTTTCGTGAAATCAATTGAAATCACTGATGATTCCGGTTCAATAAGAGTTACCCTTTGGGGAGACGACACTAAATTAAAAGTATCTAAAGGTGATATCCTTAAAGTCATGGGCGGTAATATTGAATATGATGATTATGCAACCAGTGGATACAGAGTAAATACCAATTGGAACACTGAATTAAGAGTTAACCCTGAAGGAAACGAGGATTTAGCTGAAAGTTTAAATGAAATTGCAATTAAATTGGGACCAATTACCATTAGTGAAGTTCAAGATCATGAGGATGATGGTGAAGAGGTCGACATCATCGGCAGATTAATTACCCTTAATGATTCCCATTCCTTCCAAAGGGATGATGGCTCTACTGGCTTTGTCCGTTCTGGAGATATTGCGGACTCAACTGGAAAAGTTAGAATCTCATTCTGGGATGATAAGGCAGAAGCTTCCTATGGCATAGGAAAAGCATATCAAATTGAAAATGCCAGAACCAGGTTAGGCATGTATGAGGTTGAACTCAATGTTGGAAAAACAACTAGAGTCATTGAGCTTTCTGATGCTGAATCATCTGATTTACCTTCATTTGAAGAGTTAGAAGAACAAATCTATGAATCCAAGAAGATTATCGATATAGATGAAGATGACATGAACATTAAAGTCGTTGCAAGGATCTTGGAAATTGAAGACACTCGTGAATTTGAAAGGCAAGATGGAACTAAGGGTTTAGTTAGAAATATGACTATTGGTGATGATTCAGGTTTTATAGCTGTAACATTATGGGATGATAAAACCAATTTGCCTTATGATATCAATGAGGCAATCAAAATTCAAAATCCACGTATAAACTACAATGATATGAGCAATCGTGTAGAGTTATCCATAGGCAATTCAACAAATATATTGCAACCTTCCTATAATGAATTAACCAGTCTTCCAGATATAAATGAATTGCAAGATATATTATACACTTCAAAAGACATTGCAAGTCTTGAATTGGAGGATAGAAGTGTAAAAGTAAAGGGTATATTCTCTAATCCATACATAGAAAGGATTTTAATGCCAAAATGTCCTGTATGTAATCGTACTTTAGAGGATGAGGATGAAGAGGAATGTCCTCATTGTGGAAATTATATTGATAAACCTAAATATCTATTGATGCTTCCTGGAAAGCTCACTGATGATACAGGTGAGATTCAAATAACTTTCTTCAATGAATTGGTGGAACAATTATTGGATATGAAACATGATGACATAGTAACATTATATGAAGAAAGTGAAGGGGATTTAGGATTCTTGGAAACCAAAGCAATGGATCTTGAAGGAAGAACCTTAGAATTGCTTGTTGATGTAAATTACAATAATTATGATGAAGAAATAAGGCTTAGACCTAAAAAGATTTTTAAAAATGAGTTTTAAGCCTTAATTTTATAGTATGATGAAATTTAATAAATTTGTTTAATGGGTTGATAATTATGGTAGAACTTGAAGACTTACCTAATGTTGGAGAAAAAACTGCTGAAAAATTAAGAGAAGCTGGCTTTGCTGATATGATGAGATTAGCTACTGCAACTGCTAAGGAATTGTCTGTTAAGGCAGAAATCGGTGAAGGAGTAGCTGAAAAGGTTATTGAAGCAGCACGTAGAGCTGAAAAAATTGATTTTGAAACAGCATTTGATGTAATGGAAAGAAGACGTGATGTTGGTCGCATAACCACTGGAAGTAAAGGTGTTGATGAGTTAATCGGTGGCGGAATCGAAACTCAAGCTATTACTGAAGTGTTTGGTGAATTCGGATCAGGTAAAAGTCAAATTTCTCATGAATTGGCTGTTACTGTCCAATTGCCTAAAGAAAAAGGTGGTTTAGATGGAGAATGCGTATTCATTGATACAGAAAACACTTTCAGACCTGAAAGGGTTGAACAAATTGCAGATGCATTTGGCCTTGATCATGAAGAAGTGTTAAGAAAGATTCACATTGCAAGAGCATTCAACTCTTCTCACCAAATCTTAATGGCTGAAAAAATCAATGAATTAATCCAAAGCGGCGTTAATGTAAGATTGGTTATTGTCGACTCTCTTATGGCTCATTTCAGAGCAGAATATGTTGGAAGAGAATCTTTAGCTGTAAGACAACAAAAACTAAACCAACACTTGCATGCATTGCAACAAGTTGCAAATACCTATAATGTAGCGGTTTTCCTTACAAACCAAGTTCAAGCAAGACCTGATGCATTCTTCGGAAGTCCAACAAAAGCTATTGGTGGACACGTTTTAGGACACGCTTCAACTTACAGAATCTGGTTGAAAAAAGGTTTAGCAGGTAAGAGAATTGCTAGATTAGTGGACAGCCCTCACTTACCAGAAGGAGAAGCTGTATTTAAAGTAACCACTGATGGTATTGTAGACTAACCAAACTTTTAAAAAAAGTTTGATCAAAATATTTTCAATAGTTGGGAGTAATTTCTCTTAACTACTTTTTCTTATCTATTTTTATTTTCTATTTTTTTTCAATTTTTTTTAATTTTACAAAAACTATTTTAACTTATTTTTATAAATTTAATTTATCTAACTAATTATTTTTTTTTAAATTATTGAATTATCTAGTTGATTGTATGGACTATAGGATTATTATTGTTTCAATCATTGTCATGATTCTGATAGGGGCCTTATCCAAAAAAATTGGCCTTTTAAAGGAAAATGATGTTGAAACCCTCAATAATATAGTAATCAATATAGCTCTACCATGTATGATTTTCAATGCTTTGTATACTGCTGATGTTTCCTTGCTTCCAAGGTTAAGCATATTAACTGTTTACATGTTAATAACTAGTTTAATTGTGGGAGTATTAACTTATTTGCTACTAAATTTTTTAGGATGGGACAAGAGGAAAATTTGGAGTTTGGTCATCGTTGTTGTTTTAGGAAATACCGGTTTTTTAGGATATCCTATCACTCAAGGAATCTTTGGTAATGCCGGTATGATAAGGGCGGTATTTTGTGATATTTCCACTTCAATAATCTTCGTTGTTTTAAGCTTTATCCTGATATTGATTTTTGATGGTGAAATCAAAGTAGCTATTCGCAAGATCTTAACATTCCTGCCTCTATGGTCAATCATATTGGGGATAACATTCAACATCTTAAGTATCCCAATCACCTCTGTTGGTTCCACTGTGGTGACTTATTTAGCTGGCGCTACCATTCCCCTTATTATGATATCCTTAGGATTGTCATTAAAGATTGATGGATTGAAGAATCATTTCAAAGAGGTAGGTTTGGCTTCATTTATAAAACTGATCATTTATCCTTTAATTGCATTAGGGGTATTGTCCTTACTTAATATTACTGGATTTGAACATACAATTGGACTTATTGAAGCGGCCATGTCCTCTGCAATGTTAGGATTGGTATTGGCTGTTACTTACAGATTGGATTGGGAGCTCACTTCTGATTGCATATTTACATCCACTGTATTCAGTCTTGTGACAATTCCTATATTCCTAATGTTTATCCTTTAACGAACATTTTAAGGATTTTCATCAATTTTTTATTATTCATTTTTTTTATTTCACTTGGCCAATTTTGCTGTTTTTTGGGTGTTGCAAAAAAGGTTACACTACTTTTTTTATTCTTTAAATTAGCTTAAATTGTATAACAATAAGAATTTATCATTATTTAAATCAATATCCTATTAATTATTATTTTTTTACCCTAATAACAATTATTTTCTATCTAAATTTATTTTTAGTTGATATGAACTCTTATCTTTGTTCGTAAATTTTTCAATTTTTAAAGGCTTTTCCACCCTTTTTTGAGATTTTCATTGTATTTTTTTTATTTTTTAGGTGTATCTAAATCTATTTTATTTTTTAAATTAAAGAATTAATGTTGATTTATTTTTAATAAAACTATTAATTTTATCTTTTTTGATTAAAATAATACTATCTAATTAAAATTTAGTGATTTAACAAATTTTTATTAATTTAAATTTTTCTCATATATATACTTTACTCCTACTTATTTATAGAAACCTTTATATACTCACTTTTTAGAAAAATTAAACTGTCTAATATTTTATATATATAATATATTTAAAAAATTAGATCAAATGATTAATCATTTTACTTGTACAAGGTGATTTAATGGCAGAAGAAATTAATAATGAAGAAATTAGAGTGGGAGTATATGTTTGCCACTGTGGTGTAAACGTTGGTGGAGTCGTAAACTGTCCTGAAGTAGCAGAATACGCAAAAACTTTACCTAACGTAGTTGTAGCAAAAGATTACAAATACATGTGTTCTGACCCAGGTCAAAGTCTTATCCAAGATGACATCAAAGAACACAACTTAAACAGAATCGTAGTAGCAGCATGTTCTCCAAGACTTCACGAACCTACCTTCAGAAGATGTGTAGAAGAAGCTGGATTAAACAAGTTCTTATTTGAATTTGCTAACTTAAGAGAACAAGACTCTTGGGTACACATGACCCAACCTGTTGAAGCAACTGCAAAAGCAAAAGACTTAACTCGTATGGCTGTTGCAAAAGCAAGATTATTAGAACCTCTCGAAGCTTCTAAAGTAGCAGTAGACAAAAAATGTCTCGTTATTGGTGGTGGAGTAGCAGGTATTCAATCTGCATTAGACTTAGCTGATATGGGATTCAAAACCTACATGGTAGAAAGAAACCCAACTATCGGTGGAAGAATGGGTCAATTAGACAAAACCTTCCCTACCTTAGACTGTTCCATGTGTATTCTCGCACCTAAGATGGTAGACACTTCCAAACACGAAAACATTGAATTAATTACTTACGCAGAAGTAAAAGAAGTAGACGGTTACATCGGTAACTTTACTGTAAAAGTTGAGAAAAAACCAAGATACGTTAAAGAAGAAGACTGTACTGGATGTGGACAATGTCAAGAAGTCTGTCCTATCGAAATACCTAACTACTACGACGAAGGTGTAGGTATGGTAAGAGCAGCTTACATCCCATTCCCTCAAGCAGTACCTCTCTGTGCAACTATCGACAAAAACTACTGTATCGACTGTGGTCTTTGTGAAACCGTATGTGGTCCTGAAGCAATCGACCGTAACATGGAACCAGAAGAAATCGAACTCCATGTTGGTACCATCATTGCAGCAACCGGTTACGACCCATATGACCCAACTGAAAAATACGAATACGGTTACGGTAGATACACTAACGTAATTACCGCAATGGAAATTGAAAGAATGATCAACGCATCAGGTCCTACTGGTGGTCACGTACAAAAACCATCTGACGGTAAAGAACCTAAACGTGTTGCATTCATCCACTGTGTCGGTTCCAGAGATGAACAAATCGGTAAATCCTACTGTTCAAGAGTATGTTGTATGTACTCCATGAAAAACGCTCAATTATGTATTGACCACGAACCTGACACTGAAGTAACCTGTTACTACATGGATATCCGTTCATTCGGTAAAGGATTCGAAGAGTTCTACAAAACTTCCCAAGAAAAATACGGAATTGAATTCATCAGAGGACGTCCTGCTGAAATCATCGAAAACGATGACTTAACCTTAACTGTAAGAGCAGAAGACACCTTACTCGGAAAAGTAACTGAATACACCTACGACTTAGTTGTATTATCTGTAGGATTAGAACCTCCTAAAGGATCTAACGAACTCAGACAAACCTTAGGTTTATCCAGAACTTCCGACGGATTCTACATGGAAGCTCACCCAAAACTCAGACCTGTTGACACTTTAACTGACGGTGTTTACATTGCTGGTGTAGCACAAGGTCCTAAAGATATTCCTGACGCAGTAGCACAAGGATCTGCTGCAGCATCAAGAGCATCTATCCCAATGGCTAAAGGTGAAGTAGAAATCGAACCTATTACTGCTGACACTGATACCACCGTTTGTGGTGCATGTGAAGTATGTGTAGAATTATGTCCATTCGGTGCTGTAAGTATTGAAGGTGAAGGCGCAGACAAACACGCAGCTATTAACGTTGCATTATGTAAAGGATGTGGTACCTGTGTAGGTGCATGTCCATCTGGTGCTATGAACCAAAACCACTTCAAAACCGAACAAATTATGGCACAAATTGCAGCAGCTCTCGAAGATGTTGCAAAATAGATTAAGAGATTTATTCTCTTTTTCTTTTTCTTTTTTTTTAAACAATTTTTATTTGTTCGTATATTTATCAACGTTTTTTTTAAGATTATTTTTCCAAAAATAAATCTTTTCTAAAATTAGGATTCTTTTTTCAAATTCTATAAAAATTTCTAATCTAAAAAAAAATTCAAAATATATTGAAGAATAATATAAATTATAATATATTTAATAAAAAGTTTTATTTAATTAAAAAATTATATTATATATTAATAAGAATTTTATAAGATTATATTTTTTAGATTTTTAGATTTTTTTAATTATTGTTCTGATTTTTATAAACTTTTAAAATTTTTAATTATTTTATCAAAAAAAGATTTAATTTATAATCATATTTATAAGATTACAATTTTTAGAGAATATAGGTGTTATTTTTATGTATCAATATGAAGAAGATATGAATAAGATTAATGACTTGATGAGAGTTCATAATGACTGGATGAGAGACAGCATTAACATGATTGCTAGTGAAAATACCACAAGTAATGCTGTTACAACTGCAATGGTTTCAGATTTGGCTCACAGATATGCTGAAGGACAAGCTTACGAAAGATTATACCAAGGATGTACCTACATAGACCAAATTGAAGACATTACAAAACAATTATCCTGTAAGATTTATGACTGTAGCTATGCAAATGTTCAACCTGTTTCCGGTGTAACTGCAAACCTCGCTGCTTTCTTCGGTTTTGCTAATGCTGGAGACAAAATGATTGCAATGAACATTCCTTACGGAGGACACATCTCCCATGCAAATGTAAGTGCTGCAGGTATTAGAGGATTAAAAACTTTAGAACATCCATTTAACCCAGAAGTAATGAATATTGATGCTGATGCATTGAACAAAATGATCTTAGAGGAAAAACCAAAAATCATCCTCTTTGGAGGAAGCTTATTCCTCTTCCCACACCCTGTATCCGAAGTTGTAGATGCAGCTAACGAAGTAGGCGCAACCATCATGTATGACGGTGCTCACGTACTCGGATTGATTGCAGGTAAACAATTCCAAGATCCTTTAAAAGAAGGGGCTGAAGTCCTTATGGGAAGTACCCACAAGACTTTCCCAGGTCCTCAAGGAGGAATCATCTTATCAGATAAGAAAAATGAAAAATTAATTGACAATGCTGTATTCCCTGGTGTAGTAAGTAACCACCACTTACACCACTTAGCTGGTTTAGGTATTGCTACCGCTGAAATGCTTGAGTTCGGAGAAGCTTATGCTAAACAAACCATTAAAAACGCTAAAGCATTAGCTGGCGCTCTTGCTGAACAAGGATTCAATGTATTATGTGAAGATTTAGGATATACTGAATCCCACCAAGTGGGTATGGATGTAAGAGATGTTAAAAGAGCTACCATCTTAGCTAAGGAATTAGAGCAAAACAACATAATTCTTAACAAAAACCTCATTCCTGGTGACAATGTAAATGACAGTGATGACCCATCTGGTATCAGAATCGGTACTCAAGAAATCACCAGAAGAGGAATGAAAGAGAAAGAAATGGAAGAAGTAGCTGAATTCATCTGGAGAGTTGCTGAAGGTGACAAAGTAGACATCAAGGATGAAGTCACTGAATTCATGTCTCAGTACAGAACCATTCACTACGCTTTCACAGAAGAAGAAGGATACAAGTTCATTGAACATATCTAATCCAAGCTTTTCCAGCCCTTTGGGCTGCAAAACCTTGACCAAAACTTTTTCCAAACTTTTGTGATAAAAGTTTGATCAAAATATTTTCACTAGTTGTGAGTAATTTTTGGAGATATTTTATGAAAATAGGATGGGCTTTTACCGGTGCAGGACATTTGCTTAAGGAAAGCGTTGAAGCTATGGAAGAATTGGCAAAAGACAACGATTTGACTGTTTTTTTATCACAGGCTTCCGAAGAAGTTTTAAAGATGTACGGTCTCTATGATAGGGTTGTTGCTGTAACTGGTGGAAGATATAATGAACTTGCAAGCGATTCCAATCAGAAATTCAGCTTTCCAATTACAGGAAGGCTTTCACTTGGAAAATATGATTTGCTTATAGTCTCTCCTACAACTGCAAACACAGTTGCTAAGATAGTTCATGGAATTTCAGACACTCTTGTAACCAATGCAGTTGCACAAGCTGGAAAAGGCAGAGTGAGAACTCTCATGGTTCCGGTAGACATTGAGCCAGGTGATGTGGAAACCATATTGCCATCAAAGCTTGAAAAGACAAAATGCCAAAAATGTGACGAATGTGAAGCAGCTTTAGCTTGTCCGAATGGTGCAATCATTGCTCATGAAGAGATTGATCTATTGAAATGCATTGGCTGTGGAACCTGTAATGACATTTGCCCATATGATGCAGTTTCAACAGGAAAAATCATAACTATGCATATGAGGGAAATTGATATTGAAAACACTCAAAAGCTCCAAAAAATGGAGGGAATCGAGATTTTCGACACTCCTCAAAGTCTTATGGATAGTTTAGATTTATAATTTTTCTATCCTTTTATTTTTTTAATTTTTATTTTTTAATTTTTTTATCTACAGTTATTTTAAACATATTACATCTGTTTCATCCTCTATATCTATTTCTATCTCATCCCCTATTTTCAAGCAATCATTGAATTCTCTTTTATCAAATTCCACTATATATTTTGCTGGTTTTTTAGGAATATAATAATTCCACGGCTTCATTTTAGCTATTTCATAAACCACATTACCTTTATCAATAAAAACTAAAACTATCTCAAATCTCATGAAAAAGCTATGGATTGAAGATCTTTCCTTCTTATTTATTCTTTCAGGAATCTCAAACAGCAATGGAACCCTTGCATTTTTTTTAAACATAAGTCCCATCAATCGACTAAAGAAAGTATTGGCTATTCTGATTTTTCCAATTTCCTCATTTGATTTAATGAGTGTCATTGACTTTAAATTTTTATTCGTTTTATTTCTTTTATTTTTCAATATTTTGACCATAATTCTATTATTTTCTATTTATTCTTAATATTTATAAATATTTTCATTATTAAAAAGTTATTTACACTTTAAAATGAATTTAACAATTAAATTGCAATTTTTTTATTTCATCATCATATTATAATTATAATACGATTATTATTTTTATAAATATTAATAATAATAAAGTTTATTTACATTCAAAATAAGAAATATATATCATAATAATATATATTATATAATTTATTAAAATCATTAAGATAATGAAAATTATCTTAAATTTTTATAAGATTTACCATTTTAATAAATTTAAAAAATCACATTTATTAGGAGAATCGATATGCCGTTAAAAGAGGCAGAGAAAAACTATGACTTTAAAAAGATAGAGGAAAAGGTCCAAAACTTTTGGGCAGATTCTGATATTTATGAAAAAACAAATAAATTGCGAGCAAATGGTCCACAATATTCCTTTTTAGATGGTCCTCCATATTGTAGTGGAAAAATCCATTTAGGAACTACCTGGAATAAGGTTATCAAGGATACCTTATTGCGTTACAAGTCCATGAATGGATTTTCTTTAAGAAGACAAGCTGGATGGGATACCCACGGATTGCCTATCGAACATAAGGTAGAGCAATTGTTAGGCATTGAATCCAAGCAGGAAATTGAGGAAAAATACGGCATTGACAACTTTATTGACAAATGTAAAGAGTTTGCAATGGAAAATAAGGTTGCAATGACTGAACAGTTCAAAAGCTTAGGAGTTTGGATGGATTGGGACAATCCTTATATGACCTTGGATCCTAAATATATGGAATCCGCTTGGTGGACATTGAAGAAGACTCATGAAAAGAATTTGCTTACCCGTGACCAAAGGGTAATCAGTTGGTGTCCTCACTGTCAAACTGCACTTGCTGCTGCAGAAATTGACTATACTGAAGGAGATGACCCTTCCATTTATGTACGTTTCCCACTTAAGGAAAAATTAATCACAGATGGAGATTATGCTGATTTAAGACAATCTTTCTTGGTATGGACAACCACTCCTTGGACACTTCCTGGAAACTTAGCTATTTGTTTGAATGAAGAATTCGATTATTCTTTCGTAAAGGTAGATGAAAGATTGAATGAAAGTGGAGAAGAAATCTTAATCATTGCAAAAGAGCTTTTAGAAACAGTTTTAGGCCCAATTGAAGTTATTCACAAAAACAAATTGCCAAATCCTAAATATGATCCTGAAGATGAAGAGTCTAAAGAAAAGAAATACATCATTGAGGAAGAGAAAGAAGTGATGTATGAGATAATTAAAACCGTAAAGGGATCTGAACTTTTAGGCTTGTCTTATGTTTATCCTTTAGCTGAGCAAGTACCTAAACAAATGGAAATTGAAGCTGAAAATAAATTGGTTCACACCACTTTCCATGGAGACCATGTAGAGTTAGGTGAAGGTACCGGTTTTGTACACACTGCTCCTGGACACGGTCCTGAGGACTTTGAAATAGGTCAAAAAGTAGGACTTCCTATACATTGTCCAGTGGATGAAGCAGGATGTTTCACTGAAGATGGTGGTATCTATGCTGAAGGCTTCACCAAAGACTTGAATGATACAATTATTGCAGATTTAATTGCTCAAGATTTAATGTTTAAGCATGATACAATCAACCACAGATACGGGGTCTGTTGGAGATGTAAGACTCCTATCATTTACTTAGCTACTGAACAATGGTTCATTAAAGTGCCTGAAATCAAGGATAAAATGCTCTCTGAAATTGACAGAGTTGAATGGGTACCTAAATGGGCTGGTGAAGGAAGATTCCATGATTGGGTAGCTAACGCTAAGGACTGGACCATTTCAAGACAAAGATACTGGGGTATTCCAATACCTATTTGGATTTGTCCTGATTGTGGTGAGATCAAGGTAATCGGTTCAGTTGAAGAGCTTAAAAATGAATCAATCAATGAAATCACTGCAAGTGATGAAGATTTAGTACACAGACCTTATGTCGATGACGTATTGATTAAATGTGATTGTGGCTGCGATTCACCTATGAAACGTATTCCTGATGTATTGGATGTATGGATTGACTCAGGAGTGGCAGGTTGGGCAGCTTTATACTACCCTCGTGAAGAGGAAATGTTTAATGAATGGTATCCTTATGACTTTATTTGTGAAGGGCACGACCAAACCAGAGGATGGTTCTATTCCCAATTAGGTACTGGTGTAATTGCATTGGATCAAGCTCCATACAATAAGGTTTTAATGCATGGATTCGTATTGGACGAAGAAGGTAAAAAGATGAGTAAATCCTTAGGAAACGTAGTTCAACCTGAGGAAGTTATTGAAAAGTATGGTGCAGATGTTCTAAGATTCTACCTTTTATGGGCTTGTAAGCCATGGGATGACCTTAAGTTCGTATGGGATGAATTGAACAATGTTAAAAAGATGTTCAATATCTTCTGGAACGTATATGTGTTCTCAACCACTTATATGGCACTGGATGAATTTGACCCTGCAAAATGTATAGTGGAAGGTCCTGATGCAAATGTCACTCTTAGAAATGAGGATAAATGGATCTTGTCCCGTGTAAATTCACTTGCTAAGGAGGTAGGTGAGGCGATTAACGATGTACACTTCCATTTAGCTACAAGAGCAATCAACAATTTCATTCTTGAAGACTTAAGCAGACAAATTAGGTGCATACTATTCACTTTACACTACACTCAATACCTTAATCCATTTGATGGCTCCAATCACTCCTCACTTATCTGAAGAGGTATATGAAAACTTGGTTAAAAACTTGGATGCTGATGCTGCAGAAAGTGTTCATATGGATGATTGGATGTATGATGAATCCTTAATCGATAAGGAACTTGAAGCTAAAATGGATAATGTGAGAGACGTTATCGAAGCATCTGCAAGAGCTAGAGATGTTGCAAGATACAAGTTAAGATGGCCTGTAAGTGACATCACTGTAGTATCACAGGATGATGAAATCTTGGAAAGCATATCCTCACTTGAAGATATTATTAAAGATCAATCAAATACAAAAGAAGTCATTACAGCTACTGAATTTGAAAACCTTACATTCATTGCAAAACCTAATCTCAAGACCTTAGGTCCAAGACTTAAGGGAGATATGGGCATTGTACAGAAATTCTTCGCACAAGCTAAAGCAGATGGAACAGGAAATTCCATAAAGGATAGCTTGGATGCTACTGGCAAATATGTAGTGAGAGGAGAAGATAGGGAAGGTAATTTAAAAGAAATTGAACTTTCCGCTGATGATGTTCTTTATGAAACTGAGCTTCCAGATGATGTTGTAAGTGCAGAATTTGCTGGAGGAAATGTATTCGTGAATACTAAAATCACTCCGGAGATCTTATCTGAAGCTATGGCTCGTGAACTTATTAGAAGAATCCAAGATATGAGAAAGGACATGGACTTGGATGTTGAGGCTAATATTGGCGTTATGGTGAATACTAATGCTGAATTCAAGGAATTAGTTGAAAAGCAGTCTGATTTAATAAGTGAAGAGGTAAGGGCTAAATCACTTGTAATATTCGATGGTGAAGCTTGTGAAGTCTGTACACTTAAAGGTACAGAAGAAAATGTTGATGATGATATTTCCATTGAATATTCAAAAGAATGGATTATTGAAGAAAACAAAGTAATTATTTCTGTTGTAAAACTTATCTAAGGTGTTTTTATGACTTTAACAGATTCTGAAGTAAAATATATTGAAGGAATTCTCGGAAGAGAAATGAACGAATTGGAAGAGGGAATGTTAGATGTAATGTTCTCTGAGCACTGTTCATATAAAAGTAGTAGGCCAATTTTAAAGTTGTTCCCTACTGAAGGAGAAAACATAGTTTTAGGTCCTGGGGATGATGCAGGTCTCGTATCCATTACAGATGAGTATGCTCTTGCTGTAGGTATGGAAAGTCATAATCACCCTTCAGCTATTGAACCTTACGGTGGAGCAGGTACTGGTATTGGAGGTATCTTAAGAGACATTATCTCTATGGGTGCAATGCCAATTGCACTTTTAGATAGCTTGCGTTTCGGTCCACTTGAAGACCAAAAGTCCAGATACTTGTTTGAGCATGTAGTGGAAGGAATATCTGACTATGGTAATAGGGTAGGTGTTCCAACCGTTGCTGGTGAGATTGAATTTGATGAGTCCTTCAGAACAAACCCTCTTGTAAACGTTTTATGTGCAGGGCTTGTGAAAAAGGACGAAATCGTAATGGCAGTTGCTCCAAATATTGGTGATGTCTTCTTGCTTATGGGTGGAACTACCGGTAGGGATGGAATTCATGGGGTAACCTTCGCATCTGAAGAGTTAACTTCCAATTCTGAAACTGAAGACCGTCCTGCTGTGCAAGTTGCAGATCCATTTACCAAAAAGAGAGTGCTTGAAGCTTCACTTGAAATTCTTGAAAAAATAGATTGTTCCGGTGTAAAGGATTTAGGTGGTGGAGGTCTTACTTGCTGTGTTTCAGAACTTGTAGACAAATCTGGAAATGGTGCAGTTGTAGACCTTAGGGCCATTCCTCTTCGTGAAGAGGGAATGACTCCTTACGAAATTATGCTTTCAGAATCCCAGGAACGTATGATTTTTGTCATTAACCCTAAAGATGTTGAATTGGCACAAGCTATCTGTGACAAGCATGAAATTCCTTCTGCTGTGATTGGTGAAGTTACTGATGGTAACCATATGGTTGTTAAGGATTTCGATGCAGAAGTGGAATTGCAAACATTATGTGATGTTCCAACAATCCTTTTAGCAGATCCTCCTTCACTTGATAGGGAAATGAGAGAGCCTGCTAAACCAACTGATTTGGTTGAAGTGGTAGATGGCCCAATAGATGAATCATTGATTAAAGTGTTGTCCTCCCCTAATATTGCAAGCAAGGAATGGGTTTACAAGCAATATGACCATGAAGTTCAAACCAGAACTGTAGTAAAACCTGGTGATGATGCAGCCGTATTGCAAATTGATGATGAAACCGCTGTTGCAATTACTGCTGATTCCAATACAATCCACACTAAATTGACTCCATATGATGGTGGAGCAGGAAGTGTTGCAGAAGCAATCCGTAATGTGGTTTCAATGGGTGCAAAACCTTATGCTGTTGTAGATTGCTTAAACTTCGGTAACCCAGAAACTCCTGAAATCCTTTGGCAATTCAAGGAGTGCATTAAGGGAATGTCTGACATTGCAGAGAAATTCGAAGCTCCTGTAATCAGTGGAAATGTAAGTTTCTACAATGAAACAGAAGGTATTAAAATCAACCCGACCCCTGCTGTAGGAGTTATCGGTGTTGAAAAGCTTTCAAGCATCAGAACACTCCCATTCAAGGAAGAAGGAGATAAAATCATTATTATCGGTAAAACCTATGATGAAGTTGAAGGTTCTGAATACCACAGAGCTGTACATTCTCTTGAACAAGGGGATGCTCCTAAAATCAGAATCGATGATGAATTGGCATCTGCAAAAACCATTCTTGACTTAATTGAAAATGACGGGGACTATGTAAAATACCTTGAAGGCGAAGATGAACTTGCAATAACCGCTACACACGATGTATCTGCTGGTGGAATAGCTATTGCATTATCTGAAATGGCTATGAGCGGTAAACTTGGCTGTGAAGTGGACATTAGCAAAGTTCCAGCCGAAGAGGGCATCAGTGACAATAACTTATTGTTCTCAGAATCCCATGCAAGATTCATCATAACTGTAAGCGCTGATAAGGCAGAAGAAATAATCGATTCCCTTGATGTGGACGCTGCAATCATTGGTGAAGTCAAAGGAGATTCATTAGTAATTAAAAAAGATGATGAAACAATTGTAGATTTAGCTGTAGCAGAATTGGATGACGCTTATCATGGTGTCATTGAAAAGTATATGGCTTAATTTATAATATTTTAATCAATCTTTTTATTTTTTTTAAATTTATTTTATTTTATTTTATTTTATTAATTGAATAATATTATTAATTTATTTTATGGACGATAATATGAAGTTTATATCAAATTTAATTCCATTGGGAGATGCTTTAGCTAAAATTGATGAGAATCAAAAGCTTATGGATACAGAAAAGATCAATCTAAAAGATTCTCAAGGTAGAGTTTTAGCTCATTCCATTTCCTCTTATCACAATTCCCCTCCATTTGACAAATCTGCTATGGATGGATATGCAGTGATTGCAGAGGATACATTTGGAGCTTCCAATAATGTCATTAAAGAATTAAAGATCATTGATAGGATTGGAGCAGGAGACTTTTCAGATAAGACCTTATCCAATGGTGAAGCTATTGTAATAGCTACTGGTGCACCGATTCCAAATGGTGCTAATGCTGTTTTAATGAAGGAATTCACCTATGAAGATGGGGATAATCTGGAGATTCATTCACAGGTTACTCCTGGTGAAAACATTTCTCCAAAAGCTGAAGACATTGCTGAAGGAGATGAATTATTAGGGGAGAATGTTTTAATCAGGCCACAAGAGATGGGTTTGATTGCCTCAGCTGGACACAGTGAAGTTGAAGTCTACAAAAAGCCAAGAGTCAAATTACTAATCACGGGGAATGAATTGGTGGAACCTTCTCCAGAGCTTGATAAGGCAAAAATAATCAATTCCAATCAATTCACCATTGCAGCATTGATTAGAAGTGCTGGAGCTATTGTTGATATAGAGCATGGTGCAGATGACTTTGAGGCAGTTAAGGAAGCAATCGATAAGGCAACTAAAGACTATGATGTTGTTATCACTACTGGTGGAACCGCTATAAGCAAAGGGGATGTAGTCATTGAAGCAGTTGAGGAATTAGGTCAAGTTCTTTTCCATGGTGTTGCAATGAGGCCAGGAAAGCCTGTAGGTGCGGGCATTGTTAATGGAACCCAAGTGTTTATGCTTTCCGGCCAGCCTGTAGCTGCTATGGGCCAATTTGATATAATTGCAAGACATTACATATTTAAAATGCAAGGACTTGATTATTCCCATAAAGTGATTAATAGGGTATCTAAAACCAAAATACCTTCATCTCTTGGAAGAACAGATTATATTCGTGCGGTAGCTGATGATAATGGTGTTCATCATGTCCTGAATAGAGGTTCTGGTATCATTAGGTCAATGGTAGAGGCAAACTGTTACATTATCATTGACGAAAACCATGAAGGAATCGAAAAAGGAGATGAAGTTGACTTGATCTTCTTCAATGATATGGCATGGCCTAGCCTTTAGAATTAAAATTTTATATTTTTAAAAATTAATTATTTTTTATATTTTAAAAAAAGAATTTAAAAAAAAGAATGTAGATAAGAATATTAATTCTTATCTTTGCTATTTTTATTTATTTTTTATTTAAATTTTATTTATTTTTTATTTTAATTTTATTAAAATTTATTTTATTTTATTTTATTTTTATTAATTGTTCGATTTCTCTTCATTAAGCTATTTTTTATATTAACCCATTAACGACTTCTTCTTCCTAATCTATAGAATAGGTAGTATCCAAATAAGTCATCGTGTCTACTGTTCATGGTTCCTTGTGAATATCCATTTCTATATCCTTGGTCGTAAGCATAGGATTCTGCATATTCGCTTTGCTCTTCAATGTAATCATCTTGCATTTGATTTAATTTATCATCAAATTTCTCTTTAGTGAAATTGGATTTAGGGCTGTAAGAAACAATCTTCTTCATTGTATCATTAACATCGTTTCCATCATAGCTCAATGCATAGAATGTCTTGTTTGATTCAAAGTAGAGATAAGTCACATCATGATTGCAAATGCTTCTATGGCTATAATATGCAACCGCATGATGGCCGTCTATTTCCATCTCTTCTACATCATAAAGTTCATCAAGGGTAGATTCATATCCATAATTGTTTCTAAGGGACTTGTCATCTTCCAAAGCTACAAGTCCAAATGTGAATACATTTGTCTTAACATAATTTCCTCCAGAGCCGCTTCCTCCCCCGTACTCTGGTGGAATCTGAAAATTGGTGTTATATACAGTTATATTCACCCAATCTGAAGTGTCCACATCACTTTTTTCAGCACTTGTTGCACTAATGGCTAAAAGTGCTATAATCCCAATTACACATGTTAAAAAAACTATTTTTTTATTCATGTTTTATTCTATTTTCCTCATGTTTTTTAAAAATTTCTTTTTAAATTTTTATGTGTTGCTTTTAAATAATTTTTTCAATTACCAAAACCAGATACTTTTTTATATTATTCTTTAAAGATATATTCATAAATCTTAAATGGTGATATTATGATTGAAAATAAAGAAAAGATTTACGAAATCATTTTAACAATTGCTGTTTTCTTTTTTTTACTATTTAATATTTCTATTTTAAGAACTTATTTTGTTTATGCAGTTTATGTTGGAGATTTGATTTATCTATTGTTATTTTTCCTTGAATTTATAGTTTCCTTTCTTTTAAGCTATAAATTTTATAAAACAATTCAATCCAAATTAAGCAGCAGAATAAAAGATATACTTTTAACAGTTTTTGTCACAATAGTTTTTTATGCATATCTATTAGTGTTTTGGATATTTATTTTGGCAATGTTTTCAAAAATCGCTCCTTATATTCCAAATGTTTTAGGAGCCATATTAAGTTTAATATTAA
Source organism: uncultured Methanobrevibacter sp. (assembly GCF_902784195.1). NCBI lineage: Archaea > Methanobacteriati > Methanobacteriota > Methanobacteria > Methanobacteriales > Methanobacteriaceae > Methanobrevibacter > uncultured Methanobrevibacter sp. The sequence goes on along the minus strand of NZ_CACZTX010000006.1, from coordinate 180,838 downwards.
TTATGCTAATTCCTATGAGTTTTCTTTTTACATTATTTTTAAGCTATAGATTTTATCTATATGTTGCTAGTGAGGAGTTATACAAGGTTTTAAAGGCTCAGGAAAAAAATTTCTTAAAAAGAGATCAAGAACAAACTATAAAATATTACGAGCATAATAGTCAACTAAGAGATAAATGGAATAGTCAGAAAACAAAATTTCTGCTTGCATATGTTATAGCGGTAATTATAATTTTAGCAATAAATAGCTTTTTAAGCTTAGGCATTGATTTAGGCCTGCTTTTAAAAGGATTTTTCATTTTATCAATAGGCATATTCTTATTAATTTATGATAAGAAAGTATTCGCATATTTTATGATTATTTTTGGTTGGATGGGGTTAGTTTTTCTGTTTAACAGTCTAGGGCATAATGGCTTTTTAGGATTGACTGTAAATCAAACTGATGCAATTTCCGGTGTTTTATTAGTTGTCGGAACTACTATAGCAATAGTGGTAGCAACCTTCTGGCTAAAATATAATGTTTAAAGAAATCTAAATAATTTTTAAATAATTACTTTTTTATATTATGAAAACTTAATAATATTATTCAATTAAATAAATCTATTAAAATAATGGATTTTTTATAAACTAAAACTTTTATAAAATAAAACTTTTATAAAATAAAACTTTTATAAAATAAAACTTTTAAAAATTATCAATGTGTTAATATGAATGGTATATGGTATTATGTAATAGCCTTTATACTTATTTGGGTTATTGCAATTGTATTTAAGGATTATCTCACTGATCATGGGGTTGAAGTAAACTTCCCTCTTTTGATGTGGAAAACACAACGATTAAGAGGTTTTATAGACAGATTAGCCAATCGTGCTCCAAGGTTTTGGAAATGGTATATGAACATCGGAATCGTAATTTCAACTGGTTTTATGATTCTTATGGCTATTGCATTGGTCTATTCCTTAAAGACATTGTTGGATACACCTACTGTTAGCTTAATCGTTCCAGGTGTTGAAGTTCCAGGATCACCTATATTTATTCCATTGCTTTCTGGACTTATTGCACTTGCAACAGTTTTAATAGTTCACGAATTCAGCCATGGAATCCTATCCAGAGTGGAAAAAATCAATATAAAGTCCATCGGTCTTTTATTGTTTGCAATTATTCCAGGAGCTTTTGTAGAACCTGATGAAGAGGAATTGAATGAATTAAGCCGTCCTGCAAAAATGAGGATTTATGTTGCAGGGTCTATGGCCAATTTAACCTTAGCAGCTATTGCATTGATTATCATGACAGTTATATCTTCATTTATCGTTCCGGTGGTATTTGAAGATGAGGGTGTTGTTGTTAACAGATTAACTGAAGATGCAAATGCTAAAAATTATATGTCTGAAGGAATGATAATCAAATCAATAAATAATCTCACTGTAACTGACATAGATTCTTTCCAGAAAGCTGCAAATACCTTAAAGCCAAATGACACGGTTAATATTCATACGGATCAGGGAGATTACAGTTTCCAATTGAAAACCAATCCTATGAATAAATCCATAGGATTTATGGGAATTCAAGTAAATGCAAACAATGTCATTGCAGATGACTTTGACAATCAGTTTTACACTCCTTTATTATGGCTATTAATGCCTTTAACTGACCTATTGTTTTGGATTTATTTCCTGAATTTCGCTATTGGAACTTTCAACCTGCTTCCAATGAAACCTTTGGATGGAGGGCATTTGCTTGAAAATCTATTGTCCTATATAATGCCTGAAATCGCTTATAAGCCAATTGTAACATTCATGTCTTTCCTTATGGGAATAATCATTGTGGTTAGTCTGGTTGTCGGCTTGGTTGGAGCCCCATTCTAACGTAATTATCATTTCATATTTTCTTTTATATTTTTTTCAATGACAACTTTGTTCGTATTTTATCAAACCAAAACTTTATATATATAGAAAAACATATAAATAAATGTTTAAGCATTTACGAACTAATAATACTTTGTTAGGAAAATATGCTAAAATGTAATACATAAAATGTTATGTATAAAAATTATTCAATTAAAAATTTGAGGAATTGAAATGAAAGCAAAAGCACAAAAAATAGGTGACGGAGTATACTGGATTGGTGTACTTGACTGGGACTTAAGATCTTATCACGGATACACTTTAGATGGAACCACTTACAATGCATACATTGTATTTGGTGAAAAGGTAGCTATTATAGATAACGCTTATCCTGGAAAAACTGAAGAAATGATGGCTCGTATCGAAGACGCATTTGAACAAGAAGGTAGAGTTATGAAAGTCGACTACATTGTTCAAAACCACGTAGAAAAAGACCACAGTGGTGTCTTATATGACTTATGGAAAAAATTCGATGCACCAATTTACTGCAGTAAAATCGCTCAAGGCGGATTACTTAGACACTATCCTAAATTAGAAGGTGCAGACTTCAATATCGTAGGAACTGGGGACTCCCTTGACTTAGGCGGAAAAACATTAGCATTTTTGGATGCTTTCTTGCTTCACTGGCCTGACAGCATGTTTACCTTACTTGCAGAAGATGGAATCTTATTCCCTAACGATGCATTCGGCCAGCACTTATGCTATGCAAAGAGATTTGACACCGACATTCCTGAATATGTTCTCATGGATGCTGCTCAAAAATTCTACGGAAACCTCATCACTCCACTCAGTAAAAAGGTCCTTAACAAATTTGATGAAATCATTGAATTAGGCCTTTTGGAACAGGTCAAGATGATTGCTCCTTCCCACGGTCAAATCTGGACCGACCCAATGAAAATCATTGGAGCATACAGTGACTGGGCAACCGGCAAAAGAGCTGAAGATAAAGTGACTATCGTTTATGATACCATGCATTACTCTACCCAAAAGATGGCTCATGAAGTGAAGAAGCGAAATCGTAAAGAGCATCTTAACCAGCAAAGCTGTTGCTTTTGGTATTCCAACCATCAACGACTTCCCATTCCCAAGCATTGGTGACATCATCTACTACTTGAAAGGTCTCCATTTCAACAGAACAGGATTTAAAAGACCTGCTGTAACCTTTGGTTCCATGGGAGGAAGAGGTGGAGCTGTCGAATTCATTGCAAACGAATTAACAGAATGCGGATTCGAGGTTCTTGACCAACAGGAAATCTACTACGTTCCTGATGGTGAAGACGATGACACCAGCTTCAAGTTAGGTCAAAAATTAGTTGAAGAAGCTAAAAAACTAGAACTTTAATTTTTAAAGTTCTTTTTTATTTTTTTTTAAAAAATTCATTATAAAAAAATAATTTTTAAGTTCTTTTTATTTTTAAAAATTCATTATAAAAAAAGATAAAAAAGAGTATGATACTCTTTTTTATGAAACTATTTTTAATTTTTTTGCAGTAGTGTAGCCTACTTTTCCAGTTACTTTAAGGCCTTTTGCTTTTTGGAATTGTTTCACAGCCATTTCAGTGTATTTATGGAAAATTCCATCTACTTTCAAGTAGCGGCCCTTGTAGCTTAGGTAGTATCCGTTATTCTTTAAGGCTCTTTGTATCTTTTTAACAGTTGCCTTGTCCTTGCTGCCTTTTGCCACTGTTTTCCATACAGGCTTTTTGACTGTTATTTTGGCTTTCTTGCTTGCCTTTTTGTAGTTTTTGTCTCCTGCATAGCTGATAACTGCTGTATATTTTCCTTTTTTGGTCAATTTTGTTAGCTTGAATGTTGCCACACCTTTGCTGTTTGTTTTAGCGGTGTAGGTTTTGCCGTTGACCTTTAAAGTGACATTTGTGTTTTTGAGGACCTTTCCCTTGCTGTTTTTGAGGGTTATTGTGTATTTCTTGGTCTTGTCCTCATACTTGAAGGATTTTGCCTTTGCTGTTATCTTGGAGCCTAATTTATTTACCTTGAATGAAGCGGAGCTGCTTGAGCCGTTAAAGTTATCATCCCCATCCAGGACAGCTTTTATTTCGTAAGTGCCTACGCCAAGTCCTCCGGTGATCTTGACTTGATTGTCTTTTACAGGATATTCCTTGCCGTTGATGGTCACGCTGATTGCTCCTTTTGAATTGACAGGAGTCAGTTTGATTATTATGTCATCTTTGACATAATATGCATCATCCACATCAATCTTGATTTCAGATTTGCCTTTTTCAATGCTAAGCTCGATTGTGTATTCAAGAAGTTCTTCCAGAGATGCTGTCACGCTGCCTGTTCCCATTTCTGAAGCTGTGAATTTGATTGCTTCATCCAAGCCTGCGTTGTTTTTGTCAACAGTTCCCTTCTCGGAGTTTATTCTTAGCTTGACCAATGGCAGAAGGCCGTTGTCGTAATCGTAAGTGTCTCCTGAAGATGAATTGTAGAGGCAGAGCTTGAATGCAATGTTTGATGAGCCTGAAATTGGAAGGGTCTCAGGATCTGCGCTTGCATTTAAAAAGAGCCAGCTTTCAGCGTCATTCTGCATGCACTCTTCATAGTCTCCGGCAGTGTTTCCAAACCAGTTGCAGTCAAGATTATATCCCTGGCAGAAGTCTAGAGTGATTCTATTGTTGAAGAAAATATTGTTGTTTGCTTTGAATTCTACCTGCTGGGCATAAATCGCATCGCCGCTGTTGTCAACAAAGCTGCAGTTTGTAATGGTGATATTGGAGACAGCGTTCATGTAAATGGCCCCTCCCTGGTTTGCGGTGTTGCCTAGGAAAGTACAATTTGCAATGACGGTGTCCCATGTTTCAACGCCTATGGCTCCTCCATTGTATCCATTGTTCATTATGAATGTGCAGTCTGATATGGTGCAGTATCCTGCTCTTAAATGGACTGCTCCACCCTGTTGGAAGAATCCGCATTTTCCATTTTCAAATGTGATGTTTCTGATTGTGACTCCTGGGTAGTTAACCCTGAAGATGCGTGCAGTGTCGGCTCCGTTGATTGTGATTCCATTACCCTCGATTGTCAGCTTGCGGTCTATGTCTATTCCGGTTTTGAATTCTGAATCGCTTTCTGAATCAGGGTCGTATGTGTAATTACCGCTTAGATAAATTGTGGAATTTTCTGCAAAATCATCATTTATCAGCTTGTTCAAGTCGGTAAATGATCCCTGGCCTGTTTCAGATACTTCTGTCTTTTCATTGCTGTATTGAAGAGCCCCATCATCATTCACTGAATTAAGCTCTTCATTATCCGTGATTGTTGAAACATCATCGCTGATGCTTTCATCTAAAATTGCTTCATTGTTGTCATTAGTGCTGAGGATTTTGCTTGCATCATCAAGTTCCTCATCCCCTGCAGCGCTGACTGCTGAGATTGCAAGCATGCAGACAAGCAATATCAGCACGATATATGAATATTTGATTTTCATATTTAATTGCCTCCAAAGTTTCGGTTATATATAAGTTTATATTAACTTTATATAAACATTTCTAAAAAAATTGGAAAATATTCAATTATTATCCAAATTATTATATATTTTTCAAATAATTTTTCTATTTAATTGAACTATTGTGCTTACTTAAAAAATCATTTATTAGGAGAATTTGAGATTATAAAGAAATTATGCGCTTTATCTCAGGATGCTGAGGAGCCATTCAGTTTTTTCAAATCTTGAAAAATATTCAAATTCTCTTAATTATTTCCATTTTTTAAAACTGTTTGTATTTATTCTTTATTTTAGATATATTTTAACGAATGTTCGTATTTTTCACTGAAAGTAACTATTATTTTTTTAAACTGTTCGTACTGAAATCTGAAATAATAAAACATTTTGTAAACATAAGAACAAGTATATATGGTAGAAAGTTCATACTATATTTATCAAACAATTAATTTGTTTAATTGTGTTTAATTTTCTTATAAAATTTTTTTTATGGGAATATTTGAATTAATCATGTTTAATTTTCTTATAAAATTTTTTTATAGAAATATTCATTTGAAAATTTTAGTTTTTTGAGGGTTTATTATGGAAAATGAAGAAAAAACTATTCAACCAAAGGCAATTCAAATTTTTGCAAAGGCTCCTGGTGAGCTTGGTGTAAATGTAGTTAAAAGTCCAGTGAAATTAACAATTCTTTCAATGTTGAAAGATACAGATATGGAATTTGATGAAATCGTTAAAAACACCGGCAAATCCAAATCTACCATTTCCGTTCATTTGAAATCATTAAGAGAAGATGGAATCGTAAGCTACAGATTTGATGCAAACGACCACAGAAAGAAAATCTTCTTCATCAATTCCAAATTCTTAGGTGAAGTTCAATCTGGGGATGAAAAGGAATTGGAAGAAAGGCAAGCTGAATTCCTTGTTAAAAACATCATGGATGTAGACAACTTCAAGTTCTCTTTCCTATTGTTCCACACCTTAAGGTCTAACTTAATTCAAGAGGGAATCAATATAAACCCTGTATTGAACCAATCAGGTAAGAATATAGGATCAGCAATGTATGAAAAGCTTTACGAAGAGGACATCAACAAGTTCTGTGACAATATCATCCAATTCTGGGACGACAACGGTTTAGGCAAACTCGAAATTGAATTAGGAGACATCATCAATATTACTGCTTATGAATGCTTCGAATGCAGTTTGCTTCCTAAAAAAGGAAAACCAACCTGTTACTTAGATGCTGGTATTTTTGAAGCTTTATTTGCAAACTATCTTAAAAAGGATGTTGACGTAACCGAAGTTAAATGTTTTACCATGGGTGATGACTGCTGTAAATTCTTAGTGGAATCCCCAGATGGAGAGGCTTTCGCTTACTAAATAATTAATTTTTTAATTAATTATTCTTTTTAATTAATTTTTCTTTTTTATTATTTTATTCTATTTTTATTTTTTATCCTTGATTTTTATTTTTTCAATTCTATTTTCACATTTTATTTTTTTCTATTTGCACTGATTTTTCTATTATGTTTATCATTTCTCGATTTGATTAAAATATTTCATTGAAAATCGATTTAAGAACTTAAAATCAATTTTTTATAATAAATATTACCTTTCAATTGCTCTTTCTAAAACCTTTTTATATAACTTATTTCTAATATAATTGTAATGTCAGACTCATTATTTTGTCCCAATTGTGGGATGCTAAAGAAAAATTGCGTATGTGGAAAATACGTTGCAGATAGGACTAAAAAGCCTTATGTGAAAAAGGAAAAGAAGAATAAAGGCAATTATTTCAGTAATCCTAATAATTCTAAAAGCTCTTCTTCAATCAATAATAAATCTAAAGGTGCTAAAGGGCTTTATCAATATGAAAATCGAAAACCTATAACAGTTAGCGAAGAACCTGACGTTCCTCTTGCAGAGGTTTATGATATTGCAGAACATGACCTTCCTCAAGAGGTCATTGATAGATTAAAAGAGGAGTATCCTGAAATTCCAGAACAGATAATCGAGAATTTCCCATTTGAACAGCCAAGGGAAGGCCAGTTAGAGATTATTGCAGATATTGAAGAGGCCATTTCAAAAGGATACAAATACATTATATTGGAAGCAGGTACAGGTACAGGAAAGTCAGCTATTGCTTCCACATTGGCTCGTATGTATGAATCTGCATATATTTTGACAATGACAAAGCAGCTTCAAAATCAATATGCAGATGAGTTTGATTTCCCCCTTGTAAAGGGAAGAGGCAATTTTGACTGTTTAAAGGATGGATTTGAAGTTACCTGTGATATGGGAGCTTGTAAAACAGCACCAAAGTCTGCTAAGTTCTTCTGTCCTTATGGAATAAGCAAAAATCCAACCTTAACTGGAGACTTGGCTTTTCAAGATTCCTTTGGAAGTGATGTGTTCTTCCAAACAAATGATCACTGCAAATACTGGCAGCAAAAGGCAAATGCTATCAATTCTCCAATTACCTTGATGAATTATGATTATGCCATATTGGAATTGAATTATGTAAAGCACTTTGGAAAGAGAAGCCTATTGATTCTTGATGAGGCACATAACATTGAAGATAAATTAATGAGAACAATGGAGATTAATTTATATAATCGCCAGCTTGAAAAGGACATCAAGAAAGTCATTAGTCCTCAAACCCTAAAAAGTGCTGAAAAAGGCGAATGGATAATGGAAATTGAAGCGATACAAGGCCATTATTCTGATATTGAATTAAAGGATTTGCCTACCAACAAGGCAGATAGAATCAACTCCACTATAGGGAAGTTAAAGGCTCTTAAAACCAATCTTGAAAAGGAACCTGGAAATTGGGTGATTGATGCAGATGAGAATGGAGTATCATTCAAGCCACTTAGGGTTAATCATTACGCTGAAGATTATCTATTCAAGCATGGGGATGTTGTAATCTTCTTAAGTGCAACAATCCTATCACATAAAATGTTTTCAAAATGGTTAGGCCTCGATCCTCGTGACGTCTATCATATTCAAGTTGACAGCCCATTCTCTGTTGAAAAAAGGCCAATTGAATTGAATTTAGCTGGAAAGATGTCTAAGAATAGGGTAAAGCAATCCGCTCCAAAATCCATTGAAATAATGCAGAAAATATTGAAAAGGCATGAAGGAGAAAAGGGTTTGATTCATACTCACAGCTATAAGTGCCAACAGTATATCATCAATAACCTATACAACAACAGATTGATTGCCCATGGAACAAACAATAGGGAAAGGGTATTGAAATTCTTTGAAGAGGATGAAAACCCATTGGTTCTTGTCAGTCCATCCATGAGTGAAGGTGTTGACTTGCCTTATGACAAATGCAGATTCCAGATAATCTATAAGATTCCGTTCCCATATCTTGGTGATAAGCAAATCAATATGAGAATGAAAAAGGACCAAAGATGGTATGCATATAAGACTGCAATGACTTTAGTGCAGACTTATGGTAGAGGAATGAGAGCGGATGATGATTCATGTGTAACTTATATTCTTGATTCTGATATTCAAATGCTCCTTAAAAGTCCGTTGTACAAATCATTGATTCCAGATTTCTTTAAGGAAGCTATTGTAATCAATGATGATCGTATTATTTAACTCCGCTTTTCCAGGCCTTTGGCCTGCAAAACCGGAACCAAAACTTTTTTCTCATTAATGAGTGGTAATATGGCAGTGAAAAGAGAAGAAATTGAAATTGAAGGAATTTCTATAATTTTAGAGAGAAAGAATATTAAGAATCTATACCTTCGAATCAAGCCAGACGGCACTGTTAAGGTTTCTTCTCCAATGAGATTATCTGATGATGCAATCAATGAATTTGTCTTATCAAGAATAGATTGGATTAGGGATACAAGGTCAAGGATGCTTGAAAACCCACCAAAGCCTAAGGTAAAATATAAGGACGGGGAAACTCACTATATTTGGGGAGAGCCATACACTCTTCAGTTAATCGGCAATGAGGACGCAAAGAAAGCTTTTTATGACAGTGAGAAGTCCATTATTTATCTTCCAGTTCCTAAAAGATCCAATATAAAACAGAGAGAAAAGATTTTATTTGAACTTTACAGGGATGAAATGAACAGAAATCTTGACTATTTCCTTGAAAAGTGCACTTATTTTGTTGGAAAGGAACCTAAGGAAGTTAAAATCAGAAATATGAAGAATTGGGGAAACTGCAGAAAGGATAAGAGAGTTACCTTAAATCTAAAATTGGCTAAAAAACCTCCAATCTGCACAGAATATGTTTTGATTCATGAGCTGTGCCATTTGATTGAATTCAATCATGGCTCAAGATTCAAGGCACTTATGGATAATTTCTGTCCAAACTGGAGAGAGATAAAGAAATTACTGAATGAAGAGCAATAATTGTTGAAAATAGAAAGAGAACATTTATATAAAACCAATACTATTAAAATTATAAAGAAATTTGGGGTGATATGATGGAAGTATTAGGTTATCAACTAATAAAAATAGACAGTACTCATTATGATGCAACTGTACTTGCCAAATATGAAAAATTGGAAGACATTTTAGAGGCATGTATAGAAAAAGGATTAGATATTGTATTGTTTAATGAAGGAAAACTGATTTTAGAATCAATCGAATAATTAATTTTATTATTCTATTATTTATTTTTTTATTTTTTTATTTGATTATTTCATTTTCTCCCAATACTTTTTAAAAATAGCTATTTTTTTAAAACGGACCTAGGGGGATTTGAACCCCCGACCTTGGGATCCGAAGTCCCACGTCATAATCCTGACTAGACTATAGGCCCAAAAGAAGTTTTTTGATATTAATGTTATATTAGTATCAATAATTTGTCTATTATATTAATTTATTTATTATCTTTTTTAAAATTTTAGTTTTAATGAGCAATAAATTTTTATTTTTAGTTAAAAATATTAATTATATAAAATATAAATAGAGTTAGATATAATTTTTATAATTTATATAATATTTAATTTAATGAATTTATTATAAAATATAATTTAATTAGAATTTTTAACATTTTGTGATTATCATGCTTACTAAAAGAATTATTCCTTGTTTAGATTGTGACCTGCAGGTTCCAGAAGGTAGAGTGGTGAAGGGAGTTGAATTCAAACAGATCCGTTATGCTGGAAATCCAGTGGAACTTGCTACCAAATATTATGAAGATGGAGCAGATGAGATTGTTATATTGGACATCACAGCTTCCCATGAACGCAGAGGAACCATGGTGGATGTTATAGAAAGATTGACTGAAAATGTATTCATTCCAATTTGTGTAGGGGGGGGAATAAGAAAGGTGGAGGATTACACTCGCATGCTTAAGGCAGGTGCAGACAAATGCTCTACAAACACTGCTGCGATTCACAATCCTCAGCTATTGACAGATGCCTCCAAGGTTGTAGGTTCTCAAGCGGTTGTAATAGGAATTGATGCTAAAAAAAGATATGTTGAAGATGACAAGGAAGCTGCTAAAGGCAAGACCATTGTAGATACGGATAAAGGTGAAGTATGGTTTGATTGCAGTATCTACGGAGGAAGGGAATTCACTGGCATGGATGCAATTGCTTGGGCTCAAGAATGTCAAGATAGGGGTGCTGGAGAAGTTCTTCTTACATCTATGGATGGAGATGGAACAAAGGACGGTTATGATCTTGTCCTAACAAAAGCCATTAATGATAATGTGGACATTCCAGTCATCGCATCTGGGGGTGTAGGTAATCCACAGCATATATTGGAAGCTTTTGAGGTAGCTGATGCAAGTGCCGCTCTTGCAGCAAGCATTTTTCACTTTGACGAGTATCCAGTTCCAGTAGTTAAAAAGTTCTTGAAAGAAAAAGGTGTTCCAATCAGGGAAACTTTTTAGTTCAATAGACCTATTTTAAAAATAGTGATCTTATGCTAAATCTTAAATTCAATTCATTAATCAATCTTAAGTTGACCCAAGGATCGGGTCAAACTTCACAGGCTCCATGGAGACATAATTCAGTTGGAAATATGGATGAGTTTAATGAATTAATTTACTTAAAAGTTCCTTCAATTATTAATGAACTTAATGATGAAACTATTAATTTAAATAACCTTCCAATTCTTTTAAAGCTATCACAAGACAAATCTAATTTTAATGAATTTTCTTATCTATATGAGTTTCCTAAAAAATGGGAAAATCATCAATTTTCTCAAATTCTTGATGAAAAAAACTTATCCAATAATGAAATCAAAACCATTGAAAATGAAATCAAAAAGGAATTGACCAAAATTTATAATCTGGACTTTGACTTGGAAAAGTTCTATGAATTCCTATTGGATGATGAGAAATTGGCTCCTTCTGTAGATTTTTGCAATGGCTTGAGATTATTCATTGCAAAAGACCCATTTGAATGCATTATCTCTTCAATATGTTCTGCGAACAATTCCATTGCACGCTGGACAAAGTCAATCGATAAGATAAAGCATAATTGGGGAGAAAAGGTGGAGTTTGATTGTGGAATTTTTTATGGATTCCCAAGTCCAAATCAGTTCTTGGACTTTTATGATACTCCAATTGAAGAAGCTGATGAAGAGGGGCATAGCTATGAAATAGACTGCTATACCCATAATCTGAAGTCATGTGGTGTTGGCTATAGGGCACCTTATATGAAAAAGGCAAGTCAAATGATTCTTGATGAGATGGAATTGAGTGATATTTATAATATGGATTATGAAGAGGCATTTGATTTGATTTTAAAGATGCCTGGTGTAGGGCCTAAAGTGGCAGATTGCATATTATTATATGGTTTTGGTTTTGAAGAGGCTTTTCCATCTGATGTTTGGATTAAAAGGATCGTGTCTCACTTATACTTTGATGGAGAGGAAATTTCTGCAGAAAAGACAAGAGATTTTGGAATAGATCACTTTGGAGATTATGCAGGTTATGCTCAACTTTACTTATTCCATTATGCTCGTAAGTCAGGCTTAATGGAAAAAATCAAGAAATAATTTTTTATGATTATATTTTTATGGATTAAGGGTTTTTACATGAATAAAGGATTTTTAGCATTGGCATTATTTGGAATTAGCTTATTTTTATTGGTATCTTCAGTTAGTGCTGAAGATATAGGTTCTGATGATTCCAATGCAAATATTGAAGTCATTGATGAAGGGCAATCAATTGAAACTTCTGATATCTCTAGTGATAGTGCTAATTCAGATAGTTCTTTGGATGTTACTGGCAATTCCAAAGAGAATGCTAGCAACAATGCAAGCATTGATTCTTCAAAAGTTCCTTCTAAGTTTTCATCCACTAAAAATATTAGTTCAACTTATGGAAAAAAAGCCAAATTCTCTGTAAAAGTCCTTAATAATGAGGGTAAAGCTATTAATCACACATTAGTGACTTTTAAGGTTTCTGGAAAAACCTATAATCGCTACACGAATGCCAGTGGAATAGCTTATGTTTATCTTAATTTAAATGCTGGAAAATATGCTATCAAATATAACGCAAGTGGCATTTCCGGAAAAAATTACTGCACTGTAAAGAATTACTATAAAATAACCAATTACAAATGGAAATCAGGAGCTAATGTCTTAAAGAATAAAAGGATTAAGGCAAATGTTCCAAACTCTGCTCTTGTAAGAAAGATTATTAAACTTGCAAAATCGGGGACTCCTGTAATCAAGTTCAAAGGAGGAAATGGCAAGGTTGTTTTCATCACTGCAGGATGTCATGGTAATGAGATACCCTCTCAGGTTGCTGCAATGAAATTGATCAAGTATTTGGAGACTCATTACATTAAAGGAACAGTTTATGTAATGCCATTCATGAATCCAAAGGGGACTGCAGCAAATGTCAGGGATTACAAGGGAGTTCACTTGAATAAAAAGGCTAATAAGAAGGGAACCATATCCTATAAGACAGTCCGATTGATTAAGAAGTTCAAATGTGATGCTTATGGTGATTTTCATGCTACAAGGCCAGGTGGAAAGCCAGGTAAGAATCTTGTTTTCGGATCCTATAAGCCAACTAAAAAAAGTGCAACAATCGCTAAATACATTGCAAAAAATGCAAAAGTGAAATACAAAATTTATAAAAAGGCAGGTTCAGAGTATCCTGGCGCTTTAGAGGATGAAGTCAATTTGAAAGGAATTCCTGCTGTAACCTGTGAAGTGATTAGCCCTCACGGAAAGATTAAAAAAGGGTCCGTTTCCAAATCATTATTGATGATGAGAACACTTTTGAAATATAATAAAATTATTTGATTTTTAGATTTAAGGCCTAGAAGGCCTATTATATTTTTATAATTAGAATATTCTAATCTAGTTAATTTATTATTTATTATTTTTCATTCTTCAAACTCTTTTTCAAGCAAGATAGTTACTGGACCATTATTCAATAGACTTACTTTCATGAATGCACCAAAGACTCCTGTTTCACATGGAACATCTTCGCTGCATTTTTCAACAAAATAGTCAAATAATTCAGTGGCTTTATCTGGAGCCAATGCCTTATGGAATGAAGGTCTGTTCTTTTTGGTTTTTCCATATAATGTAAATTGTGGAACAAGTAATAGTTTTCCCCCTATGTCTTGAACCGATTTATTCATTCTACCTTCATCATCCGGGAATATTCTGAGTTTGCAGAGTTTTCTTGCCAAATATTCAACTTCTTTTTCAGTGTCTGTCTGACCAAAGCCGACTAAAACCATTAATCCTTCTTCAATTTGGCCGGTGATTTCTCCTTCAACTTCTACACTGGCATTTGTTACTCTTTGAATGACTAGTTTCATTATTATTCTCCAAAATTCTCTATATATTCTTATTTAATTCTTATAATTTAAAATTTTACTATTGCCCTTTTTTTACTTTTTTTTAATTTGGATCATATTTTTCTCCAATTTTAATTGTTTCATTTTTAACTGTTTCAAATGAAACATTTATATCATATAAAAGACAATATAATTTTGAAAATGATAATTTTTTAATTTTCAAAGTAGGTGAAATTATGAAAGGTGAAGAAAATCAAGGTCTTTGGGATAATTCTCCTTTAATTGCATGGATTCATAATTTATCTAAAAATCATTTTAAATATCTTAAGTCAAAGATTGATGAATTTGATTTAGGTCATGAAGTAAGGTATATCATGATGATTTATGACAATCCTTGCATTTCACAAGATGATTTGGCAAATATGTCTGGCCAAAGCAAAGGAAACATTGCCAAATCCTTAAAAAAATTAGAAGAAGACGGTTATATTGAAAGAGAGGTTAATCCAGAAAATAGGCGGAAATACATGTTGAAAACCACTTCTAAAGGTGATGAATTCGTTCCTAAGTTTAGACAAATCTCTAAGGATTGGGAGAAGGAAGTGGGGATAACAGAAGATGATCAAGAGCTTATTGAAAGGATTAAGGAAATAGCTCTTAATAATATGAAATTGGTTGAAGATTTATGAGTTTAGGTTCTGAGTGATAGTATGAAATTTGATGCGGAAAAATCAGTAGTGTTGGTTTCATTTCTCACATCATTCTTTGCAGTGTTTTTAGCTGCTGGTATAGTTATTGGTGTTCCATCAATTGCAAATGAGTTCGGAATGAACAATGTTGTTCAAAACTGGATTATTACAATCGCATTGCTTGTTGTAGCGGTTTTCACACTTCCTGCAGGACAATTGTCAGGTAAGTTTGGTGTAAAAAGATCATTGGTGATAGGTGTATTGATTTTCCTCTTCGGTTCAATAGGAGCATGCTTATCATTTTCTTCAGAGTCATTCTTATTTTTCAGAGTAATTCAAGGTATAGGTGGGGCATTTTCAAATGTAGCATCTATGGCAATGGTTGTGCAAGCTATCAAACCTCAAAATAGGGGGAAGGCCCTTGGATTAACTGTAACTGGTGTTTATTTGGCAGGTTCCCTTTCTCCTGTAATCTGTGGATTTTTGGTTTATAACTTAGGATGGAGATCCATGTTTTACTTTACAATTCCATTCTTTGTAGTTTGTATCGCACTTATGCTTTTAAAAATTCCCGGGGATTGGAAAACCTATGAAAACGATAAGATAGACACATTAGGTTATATTATTTATGGGATAGGTATCTTATTGTTCATTTATGGATTTACAAGCCTAATGACCACTTTAGGCAAGCTTTGTGTAGCAATAGGTTTTGTTCTCCTAATAGTATTTGCATATTATGAAACAAGAGTCAACACTCCGGCTTTCAATATGAGATTATTTAAAAACATGAAGTTCACTTCATCTAATATTGCTGCTTTATGCAGTTATCTTGCAGTGGCTGCACTAACTACCATATTGAATTATCATTTCCAATATGTAAGGGGATGGAATGCCCAATTGTCAGGGCTTATTTTAATAGTAACCCCAATCATTATGGCGATTATGGCGCCTAATTCCGGAAGACTCTCTGATAGGATCCATCCTCAAAAGTTGGCAGCTATTGGAATGTCAATTGCAACATTAGCACTTTTGATTTTAGTATTCCTGGATGCAAACACTCCAATTTGGCTCATTGTCATTGCTATGATTTTGCAGGGTATTGGTATGGGATTGTTCACAACTCCAAATACAAATGCAATCATGAGTTCAGTGCCTCCAAAGGAGACTCCAAATGCTTCTGCGGCACAATCTGCAATGAGGACTATTGGTCAAACAATGAGTTTAGGTCTTCTTACCCTTGTGTTCGCTTGGATTATGGGAAGCTTAAAACTCTCCTCACAATATGCAGGCATGGTTGTTCAGGCTTCTCAAATAGTTTGTATAATATGTACAATAATTTGTATAGTTGCAATATTCGCTTCACTTGTAGGAATAAGATCTAAAGATGAATTCAATACAAATGCAAGTTAAATTTACTTTATTATAATTATGATGTTTTAAAGGTGAAAAATAAAATTTGATTTAGAAATATTTCAATTTAAATTTATGAATTTTTATAAAAAGAGGGATTGTTATGAAATTTGATTTAGAAACTGTGGTAATAGCGGTGTCATTCATTACTTCATTCTTTGCGGTATTCTTATCCAATGGAATCATTATAGGTGTTCCAGCTATTGCACAGGAATTTGCAATGAATAACGTTATTCAGAATTGGGTACCTACCATATTCTTCCTAGTGGTTGCTGTATTTACAGTTCCTGCAGGACAGATATCAGGTAAGTTTGGTGTTAAGAAGTCTTTGCTTGGCGGAGTATTATTATACCTATTCGCTTCAATAGGTGCTGTGCTTTCATTTTCAACAGAATCATTCTTGATTTTCCGTATGCTTCAAGGTGCAGGTGTAGCATTCTTGAATGTGTCCGCTATGGCAATGGTGGTTCAAGCTGTTAAACCTCAAAACAGAGGTAAGGCTTTAGGATTTACAGTAACTGGTGTTTACTTGGCAACTTCATTGTCTCCTGTAATTTGCGGATTCTTAGTACATAATCTTGGTTGGAGAAGTATGTTTTACTTTGTAATTCCATTCCTAGTGCTTTGTATTGCACTTATGATTTGGAAAATTACAGACGAGTGGAAAACCTATGAAAACGATAAAATCGATACAATAGGTTCTATTTTGTATGGAATAGGAATATTATTGTTCATTTATGGATTTACAACTTTAACAACTAGCACAGGTCTTATCTTGACTGTTCTTGGACTTATTATATTGGTTGCGTTTGGAGCTTATGAGCTTAGGCAGAAGTCTCCTGTATTCAACATGAACTTGTTTAAAAACAAGAAGTTCACTTCCTCAAATATTGCTGCTTTATGCAGTTACATTGCGGTTATGGTAGTTACAACAATATTGAATTACCACTTCCAGTATGTAAGGGGATGGGATGCTCAGATGGCAGGTATGATCTTGATTATCACACCTATTATCATGGCAATCATGGCTCCTAATTCAGGAAAACTATCTGATAGGATACATCCTCAAAAGTTGGCAGCTATTGGTATGGGAATTGCAACTGTAGCGCTATTGATTTTAACATTCTTGAATGGAGACACTCCAATCTACTTGGTTATTTTAGCTATGGTTCTTCAAGGTATAGGTATGGGATTATTCTCAAGTCCAAACATGAATGCAATCATGAGTTCAGTTCCACCAAAGGATGCTCCAACAGCTTCTGCATCTCAAGCAACCATGAGAACTATTGGTCAAACAATGAGTTTAGGTCTTCTTACTCTTGTCTTTGCTTGGGTCATGGGCACCTTGCCTCTTGCAACCAAATATGCTGGAATGGTCATTCAAGCATCTCAAATCATTTGTGGAATCTGTGCAGTTGCTTGTATCCTCGCCGTATTTGCTTCATTGGTTGGTGTAAGATCCAAAGATAAGTTCAATACAGATAGACCAACTTAGAGAGAATATAATTATTTTAATTATATTCCCTTTTTTCTTTTTTTCATTTACTGTATTTCTTTTTTATTTATTTTTTCAAACATTTTTTGGTTTTTAGCATTTCTTTAAACTTTCTTTACTTTTTTTAAAACTTTATTAAATATATTCACTAAAATAATATTATGAATAATTTGAAAGATGGATTTTTAAACTTTTTTAAAAAGGAAACAATCTTCTCCATTTCTTTGATATTGGCTATTGTTTCATGCTTTTTTGTTTTACCAAATAGGGATTATTTGAATTACATCAATTGGGAAACAATCATTCTTCTTTTTGCAATAATGCTTATAGTGGAGATCTTAAAGAATCTGTCTGTATTTGAGATATTTGTTCGTAAGCTATTGGATAAAGTTAAAAACACTCGTGGACTTGTTTTGTTCTTGGTTTTCACTTGCTTCTTCAGTTCCATTTTCATTACAAATGATGTTTCATTGATTATATTTGTTCCATTTACATTATTGGCCTTAAAAAAAGTGGAAAGACTTGATTTAATAATATTTGCAGTTAGCTTAGAGACAATTTCAGCTAATGTAGGATGCATGGTTCTTCCTATCGGTGCTCCACACAATATTGTAATGTATACTGTGTCCCGTATTCCATTTCAATCATTTTTCCTTCTGCTTCTGCCTTATATAATCGTATCAGTGATATTCTTGATTATATTGTCATTCTTTATTCCAAGTGATGAGGTCAGTTTACCGAGGTTTGGAAAGATTGAAATTGAGTGGGAAGGATTCTTGAAAAGAGTGTTTTTAGGTGTGGATTATTACTTGCTTTTAACTTTTATAGCATTATTTGTTTTGATAGGAAATCTGCAAAGCATTCCTTTCTTCAATTCCCTATTTAAGCAATGGATTATAGGTAATGAGGTCATATTTGGTATTATTTCATCACAAGTCATTTCAAATGTTCCTGCTGCAATATTGCTCAGTGGCTTCAGTTCAAATTATGAATCCATTATTGTTGGAATCAATATCGGGGGATTAGGCACTCTCATTGCGTCAATGGCTAATCTTATTTCCTATAAGATACTTGCTAGAGAGTTCAATGATTTTAAAATCAGATATTTGATAGTATTCACAGTTCTGAATATAGCTTTGCTCTTAATTTTATTAGCAGTATATTTTTTAACTAATTGATCTTGAAAAAATAGAAATAAATTATTATTTTTAGGAAATTTTATATTGAAAAAAAGTATTTTATAAATAGAATTACTGTAGTGATCCACATCATAGATGCAGAAACACTTCTTACAGTAATTAAGGTTGATAAAAAAATTAAACAAATTTTTTAATTTTTTACGAATTTTTAAAGGTCTAATATATGAATTCTTTTTTTGGATATAGTGTGATTATAGTTCACACTACTATATTTAAAAACCTTATTATATAAAGATTTTCGAATGTAAGTGCTTACTTGCATGTTAAAATGCTAAAAACAACGATAAATAGTCGTTATTTGATTAATAAGTAGTAATTTAGTCTTTAATTAAGGTTTTATTCCATTAAAGATGATATCGAGATAGTCATCAGCGAAAATGTCTGAATCAATATCTGCATTGTTTCCGTATATCTGCCATAAAATAGTGGATTGGAATATTATGCTAAAGCACATTACGGATATTGCTTTGGAGTTAACATTTTTTATAACGACTTTTTCCAATTGCAATTTAAAGAATTCTTCCATTTTATTGATAATTGTATCAGTGATGTGGGAAATTAAAAGTTTTTTATCTGTTTCTCCTTTAATTTCTTGCATAGCAACTCTGATAATGCTAATGTCCTCTTGTGAAAAATCTAGAATTCCATGAAAACAGTGTTTAAGATAATCTTCGATGCTCTCATCCTCATCATAATCGAAGGTTTCTTCCAGTCTGGAAAGAAGCTTTGTCATATAGTAATCTTTAGTAGCCTCTATGAGATTTTTTTTATTTTCAAATTTCCTAAAGATAGTTACCTCATTCACTCCCGCTTCAGCAGCTATTTTCTTAGTGGTTGCTTTTTGAACACCTTCTCTTTGCACAATATTAAAAGTAGCGGTTATGATTTTTTCTTCGGTGTTTTCCTTTTCAAATAACATAATTATTAATATGAGTTTATATCATTTAATGTTGTTTAAAAATTTTTTAAAAAAAGACGAGAAATAATGAGATAAATTGTTTAGAAAAATTAAAAAAAGGGAATGAAGTTAATATTGATTTTTGGATGGTTCAAATATTAAAAAAGAAAAAAAGTTTATTAAATAATAAACTTTTTAAAATTTTTTATTACATTATCATTATTATCCAGTGCTTGTTGGAATGAATGGGATGATTGCTTCAGCTAATTTGCTGATAGGCATGGTTTGAATCCAAACTTTTCCTGGGCCTTGTATTTTAGCGAAGAAGAGTCCTTCACCGAATAATATGTTTTTAGCACCTTTGACTCTTTCAATCTCATATCCAACAGTTTCTTCCATTGCAGCGAGATGTCCCGGATCTAAAAGTAAGGTTTCTCCTTCTTGGAGGTCATGTTCAATTACTTCACCATCAATTTCCAAGAATACTAATCCTTCTCCAGAGAACTTTTGAAGGATAAATCCTTCACCACCGAATATTCCGGTTCCAAGTTTGTTTTTAAAGTATATCTCAATTTCAACAGAGTCTTCTGCAGCCAAGAATGCATTTTTCTGACCGATTATGGTATTGGTACCATCCAATTTAAAAGGTATGATTTTTCCTGGGCTGCGTGTTGAGAACCCTATTTGCTGGGTGCCGTTCTCTGCAGTAAAGAAGTTTAGGAATAAGCTATCTCCAGACAATGCTCTTCCAAGTCCTTTTAAAAGGCCTCCTCCAGTATTGGTTTCCATTTTCATTCCAGAGGTCATAAAGGACATTGCCCCCGTTTCATTTTTAATGGTTTCCCCTTCATGCAATGTGCATATTACAATAGGGAAAGCTCCTCCACGTATTTCATATTCCATATTTTCACCTTTATTATTTTTATTTAATTTTGTATTAATTTTAATAATATATAATTGTTTTTATAAATAAATTTTTTCTTCGAGCTGAAATTTTTTAGAAAGTTTTATAAACTGCAAAGCATATAAAATAATCATTCATTAAAGGAGGGTGATTAATGGCAAGATGTCCAAGATGTGGTTCTGAAGCTATTGAAGAGATCAACTACAATACATACAAATGTCATGAATGCGGATATATGATTAGAAATCCTGATGATTTGGATTTAGCCGATGAAGAGTATGGCTATTGATTTTGATTTCTTATTAATTTTTTAATTTTTATTTAATTTTTATCTTCTTTTTTTTCATTTTTTCTCTTCTATTTTTTCATTTTTATAGTATTGTAATGTTTTTAAAAAAAGTTTTTATTTAAATAATGCATGAAAAAATCTTAAAAAAAAAGAATAAGTAGCAGTTAAAAACTGCTTTAATTTTTAATCTAACCTTGTACGGTCACTTTTAACATTTTATCCCCAGCACGAATGGAATTTACAACATCCATACCTTCGATAACTTGTCCGAATACGGTGTGAACCCCATCTAAGTGAGGTTGTGGACTGTGGGTAATGAAGAATTGGCTTCCACCAGTGTCTTTACCTGCGTGAGCCATGGATAATGCTCCAGTTCCATGTTTGTGTGGGTTTCCTTCAGTTTCACATTTGATAGTGTATCCAGGACCGCCGGTACCGTTACCGATAGGGCAACCACCTTGAATAACAAAGTTAGGGATTACTCTGTGGAAAGTTAGTCCGTCATAAAATCCACTGTTTGCTAATTTTTCAAAGTTTGCTACAGTTCCAGGAGCTTCATTAGGGAATAATTCCAATACGATGTCTCCTTTTTCAGTTTCAATAATTGCTTTTTTCATTATAATCACGTTTCAATTGTTTAATGATAGTTTTTTTTTTTTATTTTGTTTAAAACATATTTTTAAAACATCTTTTAAAAAATACTATTTATAATTTATTTTACTTAATATTTAAACTATTTTAAATTAAAATTAATCTACTTTTATCTCGCCAGATAATATCTTTTTGTAGTCTTCATAGTTTTTCTTCAAGAGTTCCGGGATGTCCAATTCGTATGGGCATCTGCTTACGCATTGCCTGCATTCAGTGCACTCTTCAATTTTCTTCATCTTTTCTTGAGACTCTGGAGTGAGACTTGGAGCTGATGGGAATCTTCTAATCCATAAGGACATTCTTGCACATTGGAATATTTCAATTCCTTC
Organism: uncultured Methanobrevibacter sp.; assembly: GCF_902784195.1. Taxonomy (NCBI): domain Archaea; kingdom Methanobacteriati; phylum Methanobacteriota; class Methanobacteria; order Methanobacteriales; family Methanobacteriaceae; genus Methanobrevibacter; species uncultured Methanobrevibacter sp. The sequence continues at coordinate 158,864 of NZ_CACZTX010000006.1, read as the reverse complement.
CGGACAAGGCATGCAGTATCCGCAGCCTCTGCAGAAATCTCCTTGCAATTCCTCTCTTTCCTTTTTGATGATTTCCTCCAATTCGTTATCAAGAGTTGGTTCATCTTTCATATAGGATAGGAACTCATCAAGTTCAGACATTCTTTGAACTCCCCAGATAGGAACCACATTATCAAAGCTATTTATGTAAGCGTAAGCTGCTTTAGAGCTCCCAATCAATCCTCCACTCATTGCTTTCATTGCAATGAATCCCACATTATTTGCTCTTGCCATTTCAACAATAGCAAGTTCCTTTGGACCTGTAAGGTAAGAGAATGGGAATTGGATGGTTTCGTATAATCCGCTTTCAATAGCTTCTTTAGCAATTTCCGCTTTATGGGAGGTAAAACCGATATGTCTTATGATTCCTTCATCATAGAGATCGAATAAGGCATCATATGCTCCGCTTCCATCACCTTCAGTAGGACAGAATGATGGATTGTGGATTTGATAAAGGTCAATGTAATCAGTGCCAAGATTGTCAAGGCTTACTTTAATGTCCTTTTCAATATCCTTTCTGTTTTCCCCTTGGGTTTTTGTAGCTATTATAATGCTTTCCCTTGGGTATTTTTCATTGAATCCTTCAAAAGCATAGTTTAGCTTTTCTTCACTATCGGTGTATGCTCTTGCAGTATCATAAAAGTTAATTCCATTTGCATAAGCCTTTTGAACGATTTCTTTGGTTTCATCAAATGAAGCCCTTTGAATAGGGAGAGCTCCAAAACCATTCTTTTCTATCTTTAGTCCAGTTTTGCCTAGTATTATCTGTGCCATATAATCAATCCAAATATAAATATGTGATATATTATGGAATTTATCCTATTTCTTATCACTACATTTCTAATTCCATATATCTTTTCATTACTTATTCTTTTATATAATAAACTATAAATATAATTGTGTTAAATCTTTAATAGGCAAAAATTTTTGATTTTAATCTTATTAACGATTATTTGACTTACAATTATCTATTCATTTAAAAAATTAAGAATGAGAGGAATTTTCATGAATACACAAGAAATCATTGATATTGAAGATAAATATTTCATTAATACATTCAACAGAGTCCCAATTGTACTTGACCATGGAGAAGGGGTTAAGGTTTGGGATATTGACGGTAACGAGTATTTGGACTTTTTAGCAGGAATCGCTGTAAACTGTTTAGGTCACAATCATCCTAAGCTTGTGAAAGCTATTCAAGATCAGGCTGAAAAGCTAATTCACATTTCAAGCATTTACTATAATGAACCTGCTACCATTTATGCTAAAAGATTGGTGGATGCAACCAATTTTGATAGAATTTTCTTTGCAAACTCTGGTGCTGAAGCTAATGAGGGAGCACTTAAGCTTGCAATCAAATACAGCGGCAAGCATGAGGTATTGTTCTGCGGAGACTCATTCCACGGAAGAACCTTTTTGACCTTATCTGTAACAGACCATCCAGAATACAGTGCACCTTACACAGAAAACTTGCCAAGAGGATTCAAGAAAGTTGAATTCGGCAATTTGGACAGTGTAAAGGAAGCTATCACTGAAAACACTGCAGCTATTATTATTGAGCCTGTTCAAGGTGAAGGTGGAGTTCATGTTGCAAGCGAAGAGTTCTACAAAGGATTGAATGACTTATGTAAGGAAAAAGGAGTTTTAATCATTGTAGATGAAGTTCAATCCGGTTTCGGAAGATGCGGTGCTTTATTCGCTCATGAATTATTCGGCATAGATGCAGATATCATGACTGTAGCTAAAGGTATTGGTGGAGGATTCCCAATGGCTGCATTCTTGGCAAAAGAGGATGTAGCTGGCGGTTTTGTACCTGGTGACCATGGTACAACCTTTGCAGGAAGTCCTCTTGCAGGTGCGGCAGCAAATGCTGTTTTTGATGTCTTTGAAGAGGAAAACCTTGTTGAGCACAGTAAGGAAATGGGAGAATACTTCCTTAAAAAATTAGCTGAATTGAAAGAGAAATATGAGTTCATTACCGATGCAAGAGGCTCTGGTCTTTTGGTAGGTTTGGAACTTAACTTTGAAGGAGCAGATATAGTTGGCAAAATGCTTGAAGAAGGATTCTTGATCAACTGTACAGCAGGAAACGTATTAAGGTTTGCACCTCCTTTAGTGGTTAAGGAAGAGGAAATTGATGCACTAGTGGAAGCACTTGATAAGGTATTTGCTTCTTTATAGTCCAATCATAATTTTATTTCTCTTTTTTATTTTAATTTTTCTTTTTTAAATTTTTTAATATTTTATACTTTTTTTACTTTTAGACTATTTTTCGCACCCAAATTCAAATCACAATCTATATATATATCGACAAATCTATTTTTGATAATAATGGATTATACTAAACTTATTTGTCATAGAAAACCTGAAAGAAGCTTTTTTTTTAAAGGACATCAATTTCCAGTATGTGCGCGATGTACTGGATTTTATATTAGTTTAATTTCCTATTTCATATATGCTTACTTTTATTTTATTAACTATGATATTTACTTATTAACTTTTGCAGTTATTTTATTAGTCCCTTCAGCTATAGATGGAACTACACAACTTTTAGAGTTAAGAGAAAGTAATAATAATTTAAGGTTAATTACAGGTTTGTTAGGGGGTTTAGGTTTAGGCATTATTGTCAAGGCAATAAAATTTTTTATATATTTAAATTTGTGAGGTTTAATAAAATGAGTTTTTTAGACACATTTAAAGAATGGAGCACAGGTAAAAAAATTTTATCTGTTGTTGGAGTTTGTTGTGTTTTGTTAATAATCTTTGCGGTTGTTGGAGGTTTTGGATCAACTGATAAAAATACAAGTTCTGATACTTCTTCATCAGGAACTGTTGAAGATACTCCTGCATTACAACTAAAAATAACTACTGATGGGTCCTGGTCTGGTTCCGTTCTTGTAGGTGGTAGTTCAAAATCTATTGATGGTTCAGGTAGTCAAACTATAGACTTAGATGGTGATTCTTGGGATATGGTTAGTGCAACTATCCAAAAACAAGGGGGAGATAATGGAGACTTGACTGTTCAAATTATTAAAGATGGTAACGTAGCTAAAGAAGAAAGTACTACTGCAGCATATGGTGTTGTTTCTGTTGTGGATTAATCATCCACACTTTTTTTTATTTTTTATGTTAAATAAGTTTTTTTTTAAACAAAGCATAAAAAATTAAACAAAACTTAAAATTTTTATTATTTCATATAATTTAAAAAATAAGATTTTCGATAATTAAGTTTTTCATGGTTTTTTTTTAAACGAACTTTAATAAACATAATTAACAAGGAACTACTTTTTAAGGAGAATAAGTATGGCATTATTTGGTAGAAGTAATCAGGAAAAAGCAGCAGATTGTGAATTTATAATATCCGCTCAAAATAGTTGGTTTAGATCTGGAGAAGTGCCTCAAGCCATTATAAGGAATATCCCTAATGGGGGAAATGGAAAAACATTTGAATATTTCAAAGCTCGTGGTTGTAAACATGTGTACCCTTGTATACAAGTAAAAGATTGTATTAGTATAGTCGAAACTGATCAGACTTTTGAAATACAAACTAGAGTACAAGGTTTTAAAATTGTGCCAAAATCATCAGTAATTGAAATACAATATTTCCAAGATGTAGATAAATAAAACATGGTATTTTTTCTTTCTTTCTTTTTTTCTTTTTCATTATTCTTCTTTGTTTTGATTTTTCTTTTTTATCCATTTATTTAATAAACTTAAATCATTTAAAAACTGTTTTCATAGTTTTAAACTTAATATGATTAATTTTTTATAAAATTTTAGATAAGTTTAATATCTAAAAGGAGTTAAATAATAAGTAGATAAAAAGGGGATGTTATTATAAGATTCATTAATTTAATTTTAAAAAATCCATTTAGGAATAAGACCCGTAGTGCATTGTCCATTATTGGCATTGCTATAGGGATTACCACTATTGTGGCGTTGGGTCTTATCACTACTGGAATGGAGGACTCAGTTCAATCTTCACTAAATGATGTTGGTGCTGAGATAACAGTCAGTAATTCCAGTTCTATCAGCACAAACACAGGCATGATCGATAGTGAAATAGTAGACGAGATGAAAAATAGGACTGGGGTCATAGATGCTGCAGGTTCTTTAACGGTTACTGAAATGAATATGGATCGGCTGAAATCTGGCAGTTCAGATTCCAGAAGCAGTTTTGCAACCACTGTTGTAGGATTGGCACCGGATAAGCTTTATATGATGGGGATTAAGAACATTGATGGGAAAGTGTATGAAAATGGCTCTAGAGATGCTATTGTTGGAGCGGAATACGCTGAATTAAATAATGTAAGTCTTGGAGATGACATTACCCTACAAGGCAAGGAATTTAATGTTTCAGGAATCTTTGAGACTGGAAGCCCATTTGTAGACAGTGGAATTTATGTTCCATTGGATACTTTGCAGGATATAACAGATAAGGATGGAGTTTCACGTATTCTTGTAAAAACAGGCGAAGATGTAAATGATTCTGCAATAAGCGAAAAGATTGAAGAGGATTATGAGAACTTTACAACTTTGACCAGTGAGGAAATCTCTTCAATAGCTAATGATGTTTTAGGAATATTGGACACTGCCACCCTAGCAGTTTCAGCTCTTGCAATTATTGTGGGAGCTATTGGAATCATAAACACCATGGTTATGGCAGTTTATGAAAGGACAAAGGAAATCGGTGTTTTAAAGTCTGTAGGTTGGAAATCCAGAAAGATCTTAACTATGATTCTAGGGGAAACATTGGTACTGACAACCTTATCCGGAATAGTCGGATCAATATTTGGAATATTGATACCTGAAGTTGGCCTTAGATTGTTTGATGTTACAGATTTTGCATTGGGTTACTCTCCTAAGACCTTCATTCTCGCATTTGGAATTACAATTATCGTTGGAATAATCGGTGGAATCTATCCTGCTTATAAGGCATCCAAGCTTGCTCCAACAGAAGCATTGAGGTATGAATAGGTGATTTTATGGATGGTTACATAGAAAATGAGAATGCATATCATGAAGATGAATATATCTATAATGAAACCTTCATCGGTGAGGATGGCGAGGAATATTATTATGAAGATCCATTAATCAGCCTATTTGATGTTGTAAAGGAATACGATAAAGGAACTGTTAAGGCATTGAATGGAGTAAACCTGGATATCTTTGAAGGGGAATTCGTATCAATTATCGGTCCTTCAGGTTCTGGAAAATCCACTCTCCTAAACATGCTTGGTGCTTTGGATAAGCCTACCAGAGGAAAGATTTATATCGATGGCATCGACCTTGTTAAAGAGAAGGACTTAAGCGAATTCAGACAGGAAAAAATAGGTTTTGTTTTCCAATTGCACAACTTGATTCCTAACTTATCCGTTTTTGACAATGTCCAGATTCCATTGCTCCCTACTGGAATGTCCAACAAGGAGATGAAGGAAAGGGCAAGTGAAATTATCCGTGCTGTAGGATTGGAGGATAAGAAAAAGCAAAGGCCTAATAAATTGTCTGGTGGTCAACGTCAAAGGGTAGCTATTGCAAGGGCATTGGTAAATAACCCATCTATCATTTTAGCAGACGAACCGACAGGTTCTCTTGATTCAAAAACAGGTGAAATGATATTGAATTTGCTTATGGAAATGCATGAGCGTTATAATGTGACTTTGATTATAGTTACACATGACAATGGTGTTGCCGCTTTGGCAGAAAGAACCATAAAAATCAAGGATGGTCAAGTAATAGAGGATAAATACAATTATTAGTATTTTCCTCGCTTTTTATTTTTTAATATTTTATTTTTTTAATAGGTAAATTGTGATATTATGAAAGATATATTTGATGAATGTAGTTTAGGAGATTTAAAGCTAAAAAGCCGTATTGTAAGAACAGGAACTTGGGAAAGACAAACTGAAGATGGGGGATTCCTAAAAAGTGAAGTCTTTGACAGATATGAAAAGATGGCTAAAAGCGGTGTAGGATTGATTAATTCTGAAATGTTTGTGTTTGATCCAAGAGATAGATTTGCAGAATACTGCAATAATGTAAACTATAAGGGTTTTGTAAAGGACTATAAGGAAATTACAGACATATGCCATAATCATGATGTGCCGGTTCTCGGACAGTTGGCATTCTTTTATTATAATGACGGATTGAATCAAAAGGTTGAAGCGAATGACATTAGTTTGGAAGGGATAAGACGTCTTCAGGCAGATGTTATCATGGCTGCTAAAAAGTTCTCCTTTGCAGGTTTTGATGGAATGCAAATAGACATTGGTAATAATTTTTACCTTGCTAAATTCATCAATCCTTTTTTCAATCAAAGAAAGGACCAATATGGGGGCAATACAGAAGGCAATACAGAAAATCGTGTCAGAATCTGTTCAGAGATTATTAAGGTTCTAAAAAAGACTATGGATTTCCATGTCAGCTGCAGAATTAACCCTTGGGATGTCAGAAAGAATGGAATGACTCCTGAAGAAAGCATAAAGGTTGCAAAGGAACTTGAAAAGGCAGGTGCTGACAGCATTCAATTGACTGCAAGGACAATATCCTATCTTTATGATGGCAATGATAGGAATCCATTCCTTGTGTATGTGGATAAATTGATTGATGAGATTGATGTTCCAGTCATTTTAGGCGGTTCAATGAGGGATATGAAATCAATGAATGAAGTTCTGAATGATTCAAAAGTTGAATTCTTATCCATGTCCAAGCCATTTGTAGCACAGCCAGACTTTTTAGCTGATTGGAAAGCAAATGGAGATGGAGTTTCAATTTGTCAAAGCTGCAATAACTGTTACTCCAAAAAAGAGAGCACTTGTTTTAAATTTAAATAATATATTAATTTTCTCTTTTTTTCTTTATTTTTTATTTATTCATTCTTTTTTTCTTATTTTTTTCTTATTTAGTTTATCTTTTCTAATTTTTTTAAAAAATTATTTAAGTATTCTAAAGCAAACTATATTTTATGCAAACAAAAAAGATTTCAAGATATGTCATTTACTTATTTTCACTGTTTTTAATATCTTTAGGTGGAGCCATATCCATTAAAGCAAATTTAGGAACTTCCCCTATCATTTGTCTTCCATATGTTTCAAGTCTGATATTGAAAATGAGTGTTGGAACAGTATGCTTGATCTTTAATGTTATTTTTATATCTGTACAGATAATCCTTCTAAGAAGCGGATTTGAAAAGAGACAGTATCTGCAGATAATTGTAGGAACAATCTTTTCCCTTACCTTAGACTTTTCAATGATGTTGGTAAGTTTCTTGAATCCTGCAGATTATTTAAGTCAATTTGCAACACTTCTCTTAAGCTGTGTAGTGGTTGCTTTTGGTGTGATGCTTGAAGTTCAAACAGAAGTGGTTTATCTTCCTCCAGACGGGATAATTGTAGCCATTTCAAAGGTTTTAAAAAAGGAGTTTCCAAAGGTAAAGCCATTTGTTGACACAAGCTTTGTACTTACTGCAGCTATTTTGTCAATTGTATTCTTAGGATATCTTGCAGGAGTCCGTGAAGGAACAATCGTTTCTGCTCTAATAATTGGGCCTATTGTAAAGGTTCTTCAAACTTATTTAAATCCTTATGTTGAACGTTTATATGAAAAATAATAGGCTTATTTTAAAAAAAGTTTAAGATTAAAAAAATGTAAGACAAAAAAGATAATGGGATTTATTCAAATCTCAAAATCTCTTTTTTCTAAAGTTTTTCTAAGTGTAGGAGTAAGCATATCCTCATTGTAAAGCTCTTTTAGCTCTTCATTGCTTACCCATTTGAAATCATCATGCTCATCGCTTATCTGAACTTCTCCACTTAATATTTCCAGATTCATCATCAGTTGAACTGTGCTTATTGGCTGTTTGGTCCTTCTGCTTATGAATTCATCTTGAACAACTTCAAACAAGCTTTCTATATTAACATCAAGGTTAGTCTCTTCCTTGAATTCCCTTATCAATGCCACATCAAAGAACTCTCCAGGATCCACTTTACCGCCAGGAAGCTCATATTTATGAGGATTGTTTCTTGATTTTGGATGTCTTCTAAGGATTAGTGTCTTACCCTCTTTTTTAACTACTCCTCTTACTGTCAATCCCCAGTCCTTTTTACCATTCATTTTTTCACCTATGAAAATTCTATTTGATTATTATATTGCTTTTATTTCGTTATTTTAGTTTTTAACTTTGATTAGATTTATATATTATGATGTTTAAAGTATTTTTAAGGAGTTTTTCTCTTTGAGTAAATCTCCAATTATCTGAAATGGTAAGGTTTTTGAATTCTTTTGAATTCATTAAACCTTGATAATTTTTTACTTTTTTTATAATTCTCCAATTTAATTATTTTTTACAATATAACTATAATTTTCTATTTTTAAGTCAATAAAATAGTTATTTTTAAATTTAAAGTTCATAAAATCGTTATATTTATTAATAGCCATTTAAAAATTATTTTTTAGGTTTCACTACCTTAAAAAGAATACCATTTCAGATAAAAGGAGGAAAAATCATGGAATTTAATTTCAAACAATTTTTATTGTTATTAATTCTATTCATACAAATGATTTTATTGTTTGTTGAATAAGTGATTTTTTAGACAGTCGAATTTTACAAAAAGTTTTAGGTTTACTCTTGCCTTAGGTAGGCTTTCACCCTTTTTTAATAAACTTTATTTCATATTTTTCTCGAGTCGGCTAATCCATTTCCTTAAATAATTTTATATATTAGTTTAAATAGATATTTATTGAAAACTTATTTTCAGATTATTATAAAGATAATTATTCATTATATATTATTTTTATCGGAGGCACAAAATGGATTTAAATATAAAAATAAATGACAAAGGCCATTTAGATATTGGCGGTGCTGATGCATGTGATCTTGTAGAACAGTATGGCACTCCTATCTATGTAATTGATGAAGAAAGAATTAGAGACAACTACAACAGATTCTATAACGCTTTCACTAAATTTTATCCTAAATTCAAAGTATTCTATGCTTGTAAAGCAAATACAAACATTGCTGTTTTAAAAATCCTTGAGGAAGAAGGATGCTGCATTGATGCTGTATCTCCTGGAGAAGTATACATCTGTAAAAAAATGGGATTCTCTGGAGACAGAATCCTATTTACAGGAAACAACATTAGAAACGATGAAATGGATTACGTAAACAGTGAAGATGTAATCTTGAACATTGACTCTGTTTCTGCTCTTAAAAGACTTGCAGAAAGCATTGATCCTAATGGCAAAAAAATCTCATTTAGAGTAAACCCTATGGTAGGTGCTGGTCACCACGGTCACTGCATTACCGGTGGAGAAATGAGTAAATTCGGTATTATGGAAACCGAAGCTGTAGAGATTTACAAATTAGCTAAGGAATTAGGATTTGAACCTGTAGGTATGCACTCTCACATCGGTTCAGGTATTTTAGACCCAGAACCATTCAAATTAGCTATTGAATCCACTATGAACATTGCAGGAAAAGTTCACCAAGAAGCAGGAATTGACTTTGAATTTATTGACTTCGGTGGAGGAGTTGGAATTCCATACACTCCTGATGAGGAATTGCTTGACTTGGAACACTTTGCAGAAGAAAACGTCAAATTATTCAAAGAAAAATTAGAAGAGTTTGATATGGGAGAACCTACCTTATACCTTGAACCAGGAAGATACATTGTAGGGGACGCTTCTGTAATTCTTGTAGAAGTAAACAGTGTAAAGGAAAGCTACAGAAAATTCATCGGTGTAGATGCTGGATTCAACACCTTGCTCAGACCTGCTATGTATGATTCCTACCATCACATTGTAGTTGCAAACAAAATGAATGAAGAGCCAACTCAAGAAGTGGATGTTGCAGGAAATGTCTGTGAATCCGGTGACTTGTTTGCAAGAGACAGACCTCTTCCAGATATTGAAGAAGGAGACATTTTAGGAATCTTGAATGCTGGTGCATACGGTTACACTATGGCTTCCAACTATAACTCAAGACCTCTCCCTGCAGAGATTCTTGTTAAAAATGGAGAGTCTTTCGTAATCCGTGAAGCACAAAGCTTCGATGACATTTTTGAAAAACAATCTGTTCCTGACCATTTACAATAGATGTTAAGGTGATAGAATGGTAGATTTAAAAGGTTTAAAATTCTCTAAAATGCATGGTATCGGTAATGATTTCCCTATTATTGATGAAAGTCAAGGGGAACAAATTCCAGAAGCAGATAAAGCTGAAGCATGCAGACAATTATGCCACAGAAACTTTGGTGTAGGTGGAGATGGAGTATTATTTGTAGTGCCATCTGAAGTGGCAGACATTGGATACAGGATGTTCAATCCAGATGGATCTGAAGCTGAAATGTGTGGAAATGGTATCCGTTGTTTCGGAGATTTCGTTTACAGAAATAAAATCGTTGAAAAGGAAACAATGACCGTTGAAACCAAATCCGGTATCAAGACCATTGAAATTACTGTAGAAGATGGTGAACCTGTTCTCTTTAAGGTCAATATGGGCAAATCAACATTCAAAGTTCCACAAATTCCAATGATTGCAGATTCAGAGGAGTTTGTCGACGGTGACCTTGATGTTATTGACACCACCTTCAAGGCAACTTGTGTCAATGTTGGAAATCCTCATGCAATCCTCTTTGTTGATGATGTTGATGCTATTGACATTGACAAATATGGCCCAGCTATTGAATGCCATGAAGTATTCCCAGAAAAGATCAATGTTCATTTTGTTGAAGTTATAAGCAAGAATGAAGGAAAAATGAGAACTTGGGAACGTGGTGCTGGTGTTACACTTGCATGTGGTACCGGTGCAACTTCAACTGCACTTGCTGGTGTAAAATTAGGTCTTTTTGATAATGAAGTTCTTCTTCACTTACCTGGTGGAGACTTAGAGTTTAATGTCTATGAAGAGGACGGAGAACTCGGAGCATTCATGAAAGGACCTGCAGCATTGGTCTTCAATGCTGAAATCCAATAAATTTATTTATTTTTAAATAAATTTTCTTTTTCTTTTTTTTAATTTTTTTATATTTTTTTATATTTTTTTATTTTCTTTAAACTTTATTTTTAATATTTTTTCAAATTGCAATTTATTTTCATAGCTTGTTGAAATCATCTATAATTTTGAATTTCCCTAAAGAAATCTGCATAAGGCTGCAAACCTTTATCTGCCCAAAGCTTCCAAATATTCAACTCATTTTGAACAACACCTGCCTTAGCGCAAGCTTCTTCAAGTGTTTTTCCCTCTTTCAAATAATTCAAAATGTTTCTTGATAAAATCATGAATCTTGGCAGTTCTTGTTTGTAAAAATCCAATGGACTTCCATTAAAAATAGTAAAACCCCCTAACTCCTATTTAAAGAAGTAAATTAAACCTTAATTAAACTTTAATTAAATTTTAGATTATATTTCCTTAATTAACTCCCTGTCAGTTTCTATTCCTAGGTATTCTTTAGTGTAAGGGCAAGCAAGCCCGCATTTGGCACATAAGCTTTTGCCATGAGTTCTTTGCATTTCTTTTTTAATGAATTCAAAACATTTTTCTGCATCGAAGTACTCTTCTCTTTCTTTTCTGGAGTCCCATTTAACTTCATTTATTGCATCGACAGGACAAGCGTCTTGGCAATCTGTACAGTCATCACATAATGAGTCATCGATTGGGGTGCCTACTTTTATAGGCATGTCTGTTAGAATAGTGGATAATCTAAGTGCAGCCCCATATTTTGGACTGATAAGCAATGCACATCTTCCGATCCATCCAAGTCCAGACCTTGTTCCAGTTGTCTTATGTGGGATTTTGCTTGCCAAACCCTCAAAGTCTTTTGCAACTCTTTCACGAGACATTGCCAATGCATTGTAATTCATGTTTTCCTTAATGTAATCCTCACCTTCAAGGACGATGTCATTAAGCTTCAATGCTAAACTTTTCATGGATTCCACATATTTGGACTGATCATCTGTATAAATGGTTTTCAATGCTTCCTTTTCTATTGGAATTCCAATCAAGATACTGTTTGGATACTCCTTTGGAACGTTATTAATACCTTCTAAACTAGCAAAACCAACTACTTCTGCACCTTTTGATTTAAGAAACTCTTCTATTTCTCTTGAATTTTTTTCCTCTAAATTCATAAACCATTCCTCTTATTGATTTTATTAATTTTGCTAGATTATATGATTAAATATGATTTTTAAACCTTTAAATATATTCTTTACTTAGTTTATTGTATTAAATTAATTTAAAATATCTAAATCTGATTTTTCATACTTATTATGGCCTTTTAAACTCTTTTTATAATTCCAACATTTTATTGCATCCTTTAATGTCTTGTCATCATTATCCTTGAAGAAATCCCTTATGTATTGATTGTATTGGAATTGCTTGTCTATTTTAGTTTTTTCCTTTGAGTTCTGAAGCTCATAATAAGCATTGATTGCATCACGATATGTCTTATCTGGATTTACCTTTAACCATTTTTGGAATTTTACCTTAAATTTGAATCCTTTTCCTATTTCCTTTTCAAAGAATTCTCTTTTATCTTCACCGCATTTGAAGTTTTCACCTAAAATCGAATCCAATGTGATTTCTTCAGAGTCAGTGGCTTTATTTAAATTAGTTTTATTAGCATGATTTTTAATAGATTTTGAATCATCTAATGATTTTCTAGTGTCTAAATAATAGATAATTCTTTCTTCCAATTGGCTTTTACTTCCACTAATCTTTAATCCTTCTTCTCTGCAGAATTCTTTCAATTCCTCTTTTAAAAAATAGTATTCCTTAAATTCTGAAACTTTCAGATCCTTATTTAATTTGTGGCTGTTTGAACTCATTTTATCAGTTAAATCTTGTAAGCGTTTATCAAGACAATCTCTTCAAAGAAGAACTTCTCGCTTTCAGCTATTTCTGCAACGAATCCATTTCTATCAAACATATCCAAGGTCCTATCATTGTCAGATAGGGATGACTGAATTATCTGCACAATTCCCTTTTCGTTTAAATGATTTGACACTTGATTAATGAACCTGTCTATGACTTTCCTTCCATCTAATCCGCCGTCAAATGCATAATTTAAATCGTCATTGATAATGTCATCTGAATCAGTAGGGAGATATGGAGTATTAAATAGTATAACATCAAATTTCTTATCTTTTACAGGTTCAAAGAGATCACCGAACTCAAGTTTTATTGTGCCGATATTGTTTAGCTTGAAGTTTTTCTCTGCAAGTTCAAGGGCATTGTAGTTGATGTCAGTTGCTGTAACATCATCGGTTAAGAGACTTGCATACATGGAAACGAGACCTGATCCGGTTCCAATTTCAAGAACACTTTGTCCTTTTTTGATTTCAAGATTTTCCGCCAAAAGGAAAGTGTCATCTGATGGAATGTAAACCAAATCATCTGTTTCTATTTCAAATTTTCCCATTTTCATAAATAATCCTCAATTAGGTTTTTTAGCATTTATAATTTTCATTCATGCCCTTAGTTAATATGCTCTTTTAATAAGATAGATAGTTCCATAATGTTTTCTGGAGATAGATTAATTGTTCTTTCCAATAATAATTCCTTGATTCTTGGATTTTCATCTTCTAAATTGTTTAAAATTGATTTCAATTCTTTCTTGTCCTTAAAACCAATTATATGTCTTGAATCAATCAATGCATTTCTCGCCTTTTTGTTTCTGTGTTGGAATAATGCCTTAACGACTTTTGAATAGATCTTAAAGTCGGCATCCGCTATTTTACTTTCTTTTGGTTTCAATTCCACAACAGATGAATCCACCTTAGGGGATGGTATGAATGATTCAGGAGAAACTTTTGTTAGGAACTTGATGTTTGCCTTAAAGTATAGCATAGCAGAAAGCCTTGAATATTGCTTAGTTCCTACCTTACCGTTCATTCTGTCTGCAAATTCTTTCTGATACATTAGAATTGCAAGGTCAAAGTCATGCTTTAGGAACTTAAAGCTGATTGGTGAGGATATTTGATAAGGAAGGTTTGAAACGATTTTATTGAACTCTGGGAAATCCACCTTAACGGCATCGCCGTTGATAAGCTCCACATTATCGATTTTCTCTTTCTCTATACGTTTCTTCAATATGTTAGTTCCGATACCTGGACCAATTTCAAGTACAGTATCCTCTTTTGTAAGATTTGCATATTCAATGATTTTCTTTCTTTTGAAGTCATCTATAAGGTAATTCTGACCTAAATTCTTATTTAAGATAATCCCATTTTCCTGCAATATTTGTTTAGTCTCTTTAGCTAAGGATATTCTTTCAGTCAACTAATCACCTTTTTAGCCATTAAAATAGTAGTTTATCATATGAAAATCATTGATGATTACATTTAAAAAAAATAAAAAATTAAAAAAATAGAAAAATGAGTTCAACTCTTTTTAGAGTTTCACTCAGGAATTTTATTCCTTGTTTTCGGAATTTGGTTTGTTTTGAGGTTTTTTGCCTCTGTTATTTGGTTTTCTACCTTTGTTCCTATTGTTTCTACCTCTTCCTCTGCCTTTGTTGAATTTTTTCTTTCTGTTGGAAGGGTGTCTAGAAGGAACTTGGGTGAACATGTAATACTTGTTTTTACCTCTTTTGACGGTAGTTGTATCAAGTTCTAATCTGACTCTTTTTGCAAGCATATCCACAGGTTCTCCAAGGAGAGGAACTCTTTCCTTCAAGTCTTCAAAGCTTTTGAAAGGCTCTTTTTTACGTTCTTCCAAAATCATTTGTGTGTGCTTTTTACCAATACCTGGGATTAGCTCCAATTTATGCATTTTGATGTTAAGTGAATCGATTTCATTAAAGAATTTTACATAAATGTCTTCATGAGCCAATATGATTTCCTTAATTGCATATTCCAATTCTATTCTACTGGTTGCAGTTAAGTTTTCAAAGTCTAATAATCCTTTTACTCTATTTACCTTATCCCTTTTTCCAGATCCTATATAGACTTTGTCATGAATATCTAAATCAACACCTTCTTTAGGGGTAACTTCGATTAATGTGAATTTGTCTACTCCAATAGCTTGTGCAATAGGTTTGCCATGAGCAGTTGGTCTTTCTGGATTTACATACCCAAATTTAAGATAATCTAAAATAATTACGTACTCCTCTTTTTTTGGATTCGGATTATCAATGTTTGGATTATCCATATTTTCACCTCATTCTAATTTTAAATGTTTATTAGTTCTAGCAAATCTTCTTTTATTTTGCCAATTCTCTACGATTAAATTTTTTGTTAATAATTTGTTTTTTTAATTATTGTTTTACTTTTTAATATAATATTAGTATATTTTAATTTTATTAATATTTATAATTTTATTCTTTTTTGTTAAAAAATAGTGAAATTTATTGAAGTTCAATCTAAGTTTTAAGAATGAAAAAACAGTAAAATCTTTAAAAATTTAAAAAAGACTAGCATAATTTAAAAAAATATTTAAAAAAATAGTAAAATTGTTGATTAAAAAATAAGAAATAGTTAAAAGTAGTAAAAATTGTTAAAAAAGTAATCTCTGCATTGAAGAATAAAAATAGAAAAATAATTTGATTTAAAGAGATTTATAAGAATAAATCTTCTTCAATATCATATTTTTCTAAGATTTCAAGAATTTCCTTCATTTCATCGTTTGAAGGAGCATTTCTTTCTTTTGCGAAAATTAATCTTAAGTCAGCCATGTCTCTTGGCACAATGTCTGCCATACGAACAGCTTGCTTGTGGTCGACATAAGCTTCAAGTTCTTCGATTAATTTTTCAGTATCTTCAAGGGAAAGTTTATTTAGATTAGTTACATGAGCTAAAGTTAAATTTTGTTCATAACTAAGTTCATGTTTTTCTGAAAACTCTTCAAGAATTTCCTTTACTTTAGCTGCAGGTATTGGTTCTGTTTCTAATGTTTTTTTCCCAATCATTGTACTCACTCTTGTAATTTTAAGTGTTCTGGAGTAACGATTAATTCTTTTGCTTTATTACCATCTTTTAATGCAAGTATGTAAGCTTTACCTTTTTTGTCCACTACTTTAGCGGTTTTTCCATGGAATCTGGAATGAGGTTGGCCTTTTTGGATACTTGGGTCGATGATAATGTGTACCATATCACCGTTTTCGAATTGTTGAATTCTTCTGGTAATTGGGTTTGCACGACCAGGTCTTACTCTTTTGGTCAATTTTTTTCTACTTCTACTTTTAAATCCTCTGGATCTTTGCATTTTTATACCTCTTTAATATTTAATTAATTGTGTAGTAAAAATATAAAACCCATCATTTTATATCTTTTTAAATAGCTAGTAGCCCAGTACGATATTTAAGTTGAATATCATAGCTTAAGCCCTTCGGTTTAGCTATTCATTGTAAAAGCCAATATATAAGTCTTATTTAGACTTAGCCCTAACCGTAGGTTTAATTGATTAAGACATATCTAAATTTTATATATTGAAAGAAAAAAATATCAAAAATATTATAAAATATCATAAAATTTTAGTGACTGAATTTCAGCAATAATCCAATCTTCTATTTTTGATAGTAATAAACTATATATTTTAAGATATTAATAAAGTTTATGTTTTTTAGGTATTTTATAATATTTTAAAAGATTTCTAAAGTATATTTAAAATTATTTTTAAATTTTTAAAAAATAGCTTTTTTAATTTTAAAATTGGAATTATTTAATTCCAACTTCAATCACATCCAATTCTGCACAGATTGCCTGTGTGCCTAGGACTTCAGTCACGCTAGGATTGGATCTCCCCTCATCACTTGAGATAAGTTCCTTGATATACAGTCCGCCTTCTGTCTTAATGATCATTTCAAAGGTCTTTGAATCAATGAACTTAGCTTCAATGTTTTTCACTTCCTTCTCTCTAATCTTGTCTGCTCTTCTATGGGATACTCTTATTGGAGTTCTTTGTTGAATCATATGAAGTGATTGAAGCTTTTCCAAGTCATCTTCCTTGATGTCATCTTCACATTTGACCAATGCTCTGTAAACCTTATAGGTGTCTGGTGAGGATACTTTGATTTCAGCTTTTCTCTTCCTTTCTGTAAACTTGAGATTCAAGTATTCAGTTTTCCCTTTAGCGACTTCAGCAACCTCTTCAGCAATTCTTTCAAGGTCTATCTTTCTAATCTTAGGCTCCTTGATTTCAAGCACGAATGGCCTTCCAGTGCCTAACATTCTAACGTCAATGTCTTCCCTTCCAGCGCCATGGAACTTGGCTTCATATCCATTTGTGTGCTTTAAGACAGTTTCGGATAGAAGTTCCTCCACTGATTCAGGGTATTGCTTTCCTGTGAAATTGCACTCCTCACAGCCTCTTCCTTTACATTTGGTGCATGGCCACTTAAAATCAGCCATCACAAGAACATCTTCTCCATCAAAATCAACATTCTGCTTGAGATTTGCTTCAAGCAATTTGCCGATTTCCCTATTGACTTCCTTTTTGATTATCTCTACATTAAAATCAAGGTCATCGCTGATTTCCTGGTCTTTTTCAACTATTTCCTTAGGCAATTTGCAGCCAACAACAAAAGTGTCAAATTCAACTTTCAAGAGGCCTATTTTCTCATTCACCAAATCAAGAACATCATTTTCAATATAATTGAAGATATTGTGGCATATTTCACATTCTCCATCGTAAGCTTCCAAATTTAGGGATTCTCTAATTTTAATCCCTCTATCCTCATTGCCATTTCCTTCTACGCAATCTGAAAACTTACGTCCAAGGCAATGATTGCAGATATTTCCATTTGCATAATTGATTAATTCTTCAGCCTTATTAAGTATTTCATGATTCATTAAAATCTCTCTTTAAAAAAATGAATATAAAAAATAAAAGTAGTTTAGTTGTTTTTGGAATGTTTATTTCATGAATTGGCCCATGAGTCTATTCATGGATCCTCCGCCCATTCCTCTACGTCCAATACCTTTCATCGCTTTTTTAGTATTGTTATAGTATCTTAACAGTTCCTTTACGCTGTTCTCGTCTACACCAGAACCTCTTGCGATTCTGGTAATGCGGGAAGTCTTGATTATTTTAGGGTTGAGCATTTCCTCTTCAGTCATTGAAGACATGATGATCTTGAACTCATTGATCTTATCTTCAGTCATTTGGCTGGCCTCTTTAGGAATCTTGCCTCCTAAACCAGGGATCATGTTCATGACCTGTTGCATAGGCCCCATGCTGTTCATCATTTCAAACTGGTTTTGCATATCCATAAGTGTGAACTTTCCGCTAAGCATGTTGTTCATGGTTTTGGTAGCTACATCCTCATCAATAACCTCTTCAGCCTTTTCGATAAGGCTTCTGATATCTCCC
Organism: uncultured Methanobrevibacter sp.; assembly: GCF_902784195.1. Classification (NCBI taxonomy): domain Archaea; kingdom Methanobacteriati; phylum Methanobacteriota; class Methanobacteria; order Methanobacteriales; family Methanobacteriaceae; genus Methanobrevibacter; species uncultured Methanobrevibacter sp. Next base: position 140,518 of record NZ_CACZTX010000006.1, on the reverse strand, counting down.
ATACCTAATAATCTTGAAATGAACCTTTCAGGATCGAATGCTTCAAACTCATCGATTCTTTCCCCAGTACCGATGAACTTGATTGGCGCGCCAGTTTCAGCTACTGCAGAGAGAGCTCCTCCCCCTTTAGCGGTACCATCTAATTTTGAAATGATTATGGAACCGATATCGGTCGCTTGTGAAAATGCTTTAGCTTGCTCTCCGGCCTGTTGACCTATTGTACCGTCAATAACTAGAATGGATTCATCAGGTTCAATGATCTTATCCAACTTGTTCATTTCCTCAATTAAATCCTCTTCGTTCTTATGTCTACCTGCGGTATCGAAAATAATGATCTTTTGATTTTTAAATTGTTTTAAACCTTTTTCTGCAAGGTCTAATGCATCCTTATTATTAGGGTCTCCATAAAGTTGGATTTGCATATCTTCAGTGAGTTGCTTTAACTGCTCATATGCTGCAGGTCTCCATGTGTCTGTACAAACAACGGCTGGAGAGAAACCTTTTCTTTGCAAGTACTTGCATAATTTACCGATTGTGGTGGTTTTACCACTACCTTGCAATCCTAAGAACAATATTTTGAATGGCTTTTTATTGATTTCAAGCTCTTTTGCTTCACTACCGAGCAAATTAACCATTTCTTCATAGATAATTGTGATTACATGTTCCCTAGGGGTAATTCCTTTTGGTGGCTCTTCATTAAGTGCACGGTCTTCGATTGTTTTGGATAATTTTAATACAAGCTGGATATTTACGTCTGATTGGATTAAAGCTCTTTGAATGTCTTTAACTACTTCCTTTACAACCTTTTTGTCAATAACACTCATTCCAGCCAATTTTTTCATGGTGTTTGTAAGGTTTTCTCCTAAACTTCCTAACATTGACATAATATCTCTCCGATATTTGATAATGGATTAAAATAATTATTGTTTGATAATTTTATTTTTTAATTTTTATTTTAGTTAATATTTCTCAAAAATCTTATTTTTGTTTCACCTTTCTAAAACAAAATAATAGTTTATCTTATTAACTTTAATGTATAAACTAATATTATATAAAAGTTTATTTATCTTTTATTATAAAATTATTGATATAGATGCATAAATTTGATTTTAAGTTTTTTATTTTTATGATAATTTAAAATTTTGAATTGAATATTATGTCAAAGATATATTTATAGTAGTAGAGGGTTTAAAAATGCTTGAAAAATTAGTAGAATCATTAAGAGAGGCACCAGTTGTTAAAAAAGGGGAATATGATTACTTTGTTCACGGTATCAGTGATGGAATACCTGCAATGGATCCAAATGTCTTAAAGGAAATTGCACAAGTTTTAGATGAAATATTGGATTTGTCCAAAATCGATAAGATTGTAGGTGTTGAAGCTATGGGTATTCACATTGCAACTGCATTGTCTTTAGAGACTGGCATTCCATTTGTAGTTATTCGTAAAAGACAATACGGATTGCCTGGTGAACATGAAATCGTCAAATCCACTGGTTATGCAACTTCCAAATTATACATCAATGACTTGAAAGAGGAAGACAATATCCTTTTAGTGGATGATGTAGTAAGTACAGGAGGAACTCTCACTGCTGTAATCAATGAATTGAAATCCATTGGTGTAAACTTGGTTGACACTGTAGTGGTTGTAGAAAAAGGTGAAGGTAAAGGTATTGTTGAAGAGGCTACCGGTGAAGAAATCAAGACTCTTGTAAAATTGGATGTCGTTGATGGAAAAGTTGTAGCTGATTCATTGTTATAATTATCCGCTTTTAATCTGTTAGTCTCAATGGCTAACTTTTTTATTTTTTTATTTATTTCTATTTTTAAGATTTAGTCTAAAGATTTAATCTTGTTTTTTATAATTATTTTTCATTGTTAGTTGATAAAATGGCATTATATGATATGGAGCTTAAAAGGGTCATAAAGAAAATAAACTCTTTAAATGTTAGGAATGTAGGATTGCAGTTTCCAGAAGGACTTAAGATGCAAGCTGTAGCTCTTGCAAGAGAAATTGAAAAGCAAACAGAAGCTACTGTTATTGTATCTGCAGATCCATGCTTTGGGGCCTGTGATGTTTCAGACAGAAAGATGAATGGAATAGTGGATTTCATTGTTCATTATGGACATACTCCTCTCCCTCTTAGATATAGCATTCCTACAATGTTTATAGAAGCTAAAGCCAATGTCAAAATCAAGGATTACCTTGAAGAGGCATTGGAACAATTGAAGGATTATTCCAAAATAGCTATTGCAACAACTGCACAGCACTTGCATTTGCTTGATGAGATTGTAGACTTTTTAGAGGATAACGGCAAGGAAGTTGTTATTGGTTCTTCAAGAAGCACAAAAAAAGGCCAGGTTTTAGGTTGCAATTTCGCTTCTGTAAAGAACTTGGGAGCAGATGTTTACCTATTCATTGGCAGCGGCAATTTCCATCCCTTAGGGATTTATCTATTCACAAAAGCTCCAGTTTTAGCTATTGATCCTTATAGTGGTGACATTCGTGAAATGAGTGCCTATGCAGACAGGATATTGAGAATAAGATTTGCAAGAATCGTGAAGGCACGGGAAGTTACAAAATGGGGAATTATAGTTTCTTCTAAAGAAGGCCAATACAGGATGAAATTGGCTAAGGGAATTAAGAAACTTCTTGAAGATGAGGGAATGGAAGCTTTTATTCTTCTCATGGACCATGTAAACCCCGATGTATTGCTTCCATATATGGAACTTGAAGGATTTGTTGTAACTGCATGTCCTAGAATAGCTATTGATGATTCTCAAATGTATAAAAAGCCGGTTATAACTCCTAAAGAACTTGAAATAGTCTTAAATAAAAGAGAATGGGAAAAATACCAACTAGATGAAATATTGTTTGAAGATAGGTATTATCAATAAATTTTGATATCTATTCTATTTTATTCCGTCAATTCTTTTTTATCCTATTTTTCTACTTATTCTATTTTTTTATCCTATTTTTCTAATTGCCCTAATTATTTTTTAAACTATTTTTATCAGTTTATGCTACTTTCATTTGTTTTATAAATTCAAAACTATTTCTAAAAACCGAATTTTTTATATATTACTAAAAAACATAAATAATTTACATATAAATAATTGATAATTTTATGGATGAAAATTTATATCAAATTTAATTTCATAATTTAATAAATCCTATAAATGGAATTATGGGATTTATTCTGGATTGATTATCCTAATTCTATAAACGGAGTTATGGGATTATTCGGATGATTGTCCTATTTTATAAAAGGAATTATAAAATGTTGAAATTGGCAAAATTGCCTGTTATGAGGTGTTTAGATGAAAATGGAATCTGGAGATTTTGTAATGCCTGGTGACTTTTTAAGTGTAAGTGAACAGTTTTTACCAGGTCAAGGAGCATACGAAGATGATGGTAGCGTAAAATCTGGTGTTCCTGGAAATGTATTGATTGATGAAGATGAAAAGGAAATCTCTGTAATATCAAAATCTGGTGGTCCAAACCTATTGAAAGTTGGAGATATTGTATATGGTGAAGTAAAAGATGTACGTGGCCAAAGAGCTTTAATAACTATTTATGCTAAGAAGGGAACCAAACGTGAATTGGCTCTTCCTTATTTGGCAGCTATTCACATCTCTCAAGTAACCCCAGGTTATATTGATAAGCTTACTGATGCTTTTAGAATTGGAGATTTAATTGAAGCAAAAGTAGTTAAGATTATGGGGGATAACCTTGATTTAAATACAGAAGACATTACTTCTGGTGTTGTAAAGGCTATGTGTACCAGATGCAGAAGCTTTATGGATCCTTGCAATGAATCTGAAGTATACTGTCCTGTATGTGATAGAAAGGAAAAAAGAAAAGTTTCTAAAAATTATGATTATTAATTTTTATAATTAACTTACATCCAAATTGTAAATTTTATTGTTGAAGTCATTTAACTTTTAAGGAAAAGATAACATGGAAATTGAAGTTGTAAAAGATACCAAATTAGAACTCGAAATGATTATTCATGGAGAAAACCACTCTCTTTGTAATGTTTTAAGAAAATATCTCATGGAAGATAGCGATGTAGAATATGCGGTTTATGGTATTGATCACCCTCTTACCGGTGAACCTATCATGACCATTAAAACTAAAAGAACAAAAAGACCAAGAGATTCTCTTTTAAGAGCGGCTCAAAGATTAAAAGAAGAAACTGCTGAATTTAAAGAATTGCTTGAAGGAATCTAATTTCGATTTCTTTCTTCTTTTTTATTTTTTTATTATTTAGTTTTAATAATCTTTTTTTATTATTTTCTTATCATTTTTAAATTATTTTTTAGGTTTTGTTTTAAATTCGATGTATTATTGATTTATTTATTATTTTTTATAATTTTTATGTGGGGTGAGAGTATTAAATATAAGATTCCATCATTGACTGTTGATATTTTTATTTATAATGAAAATCATGAATTCATATTGATTCAAAGGAAAAATCCTCCGTTTGAAGGCTCTTGGGCATTGCCAGGTGGCTTTGTTGATTATGGTGAAACAACAGAAGATGCAGCTATAAGAGAAGCAAAGGAAGAAACTTCCATTGATATTGAATCTGTTGAATTATTCGGTGTATATTCCGAGCCGGACCGTGACCCAAGAAGGCATACGGTTTCTATAGTTTATTTGGCTCATGGAAATTTTGATGATGCAAAGGCAGATGATGATGCTAATGATATCGGTGTATTTTCATTTGATGTTTTGAAGGAAAAAGAACTTGCATTTGACCATGCAAAAATTTTGAGTGAAGTCAAGGAACATTTAGAAAAAACTGACTGATTTTTGAATAAATTTTTTCAAAAAAATTGTAAATTTTTTAGTATTTTTCAATCTACTAACAATCTGTTTTTATTATTATTTTTTACTAAATTTTTACAATTTTTCTTAATTTTTAGGCGTTTTTTACCCTATTTTTAAATTAAGTTTAAATACTATGACTTAATAATCTTTATTTATAAGTATGTTATATATAAAGTATTTAATCATTTACGAAATTTAAAAAACTTAAATTTTAGAATTTTAATTAAGTTGAATTATTATAGGAAAAGGTAAATGTTTCGATTATAATTATTGGAGATTATAATCAGTTTCTAATTGTGTTTACATTTAATTTAAAATTTTTTAATTTCTGTTTTTAGAGAGTAGTATCTTAAATATTGGAGGTAAATAATGGAATTTTGTCCAAATTGTGGTGGCATGATTCTTCCTCAGGAAGTAGGAGAGGAAGATGATAAAAAGATTGTATTGAAATGTTCCACCTGCGGCTATGATTCAACTGAAGTGGATAAAGCCGAATATTCAATCGAAAAAAAAGTAGAATCTAAAGAAACTGTTATAATGAGAGGAGATGAAAGCGGTTTACGTTCTACTGTAAGAGAAATTTGTCCTAAATGTGGACATGATCGTGCTTCATACGAATTGCTTCAAACCCGAAGTGCTGATGAAGCGCCAACTCGTTTCTTCACTTGTGAAAAATGCGGTCATAAATGGAGAGGCTATGATTAATTAATTTTAATCATTTTTTTGCATTGCTTTGATGCAATGCTTTTAATCTAATATTTTAGTTTTAAATTAATATTTATATTTATTATTCATTTAATCGTATTTATAGCGATTTTACTAAGGGTATTATGGTGTGTTTATTATTGATGAGTGAGTATTCTTAGTATTTTTAAGTAAGGAGATAAAATGACTAATTCAAAAAATAGTAATTTAGAAGACGTTTCCAAGGGAAATGATGAATCAGCTCCCGGAGCTAATGATTCCACTTCTCTTAAAAAAACTAGATTCAATAAATCCAAATCCATCTCTGAGGTTTTCAAGGAATTGGAATTTGAAGATGATGAATCTTATGAAGTTTCTAATGACTTTGAAGATGATTCTGTAGATGAGATCATTCCTATTCATAATGAATATGAAGATTTAGAAGAATCTGATGCTTTCGATGATGAATCTATTGAAGGAGGAGTTATCATTAATCCTAATTTAGATGATTCAATTGAAGCAAATGTTATAGAATCAACTGAGGATGTTGATTTAAAAGAAAATACTGATTCTATTAATGATGAAGCTGGCGATGAGTCTAGTGAATCATTTGATAGTGATGAAGAGATTGATGATGAAGATTCCTTTATTGCTGTAAAAGATAGTGATGTTGCGTTAGCAGATGAGGATGTGGAAGAGAAAATTGGCAAATCTTCTGCTCAAGGTGTATTGATAAACAATAAGGAAAAATCTTCTGACTCTAAAAAATCTTTAGATATTTTTGATTCCTCTACAATTTTTACCCTTGTTGGTTTTATTGTAGGTTTGGCAATCCTAATCATTGGAATAACTTATTATGCTTCAAGTTCTGACAGGGTTGTGGATAATGTTTTATCCGGTGAAACTGCAGGGCTTGCTATTTTCTTGGTAATTATTGGACTTATTATTATTGGATTTTCTTTATTGAAGTTCTTCTCTTCCTCAAAGTCTTCGTTAATTATCGATACGTTCAACAGCATTAAGAGTATTGATTATGACGAAGTAAGCGAGGACGGTATCACTCGTGAAGACTTTGATGCTATTTTTAGCGTTTTAAAGAGAAAAAAAGATTCTAATTTTTCCGATAGTGGCGATAATGACAAATCTGTTGATTCCCCTAAAGATTTATTTGAGAATGAGAATGAAGATGAACTTTCTGATGATGATATCAATTCTTTATATTCTGATTCAAATTTAACATCTCAAAAAAATCAATCTTCTTTTAAAGAGCATGAAAATGCTAATTCAACAGAACTTTCAGATGACTTTGATGAAACTGATGATGAACCCGATGAAATCATTCCTATTCATTCCAGACTAAACAAACAATCTGATGAGTCTGATTTGGAAGATAAGTATTCCAAATACGATTTTGAAGATGATGAGGATGAATTTGATTCAGTTGAGATTTCTGAGGATGCTCCTGAAGATATTCTTGTTGATGACTCTGATTTAGTTGAAGAAGATGAATTGATTATTGAGGAAGTTATTGAAGAGCCGGTAGATGAATCTATAGATGAGCCTGTGTCAGATTCTGTAGATGAAGCTATTGAAGAGGATTATCTTGAGGAAGATCTTGTTGAAGATGATGCTGATTCCAATTTAGAGGCTGAAAGAAGGAACGGTTTAGAAGATAAGTATTCTAAATATGATTTTGAAGATGATTCTGAAGATACTTTCGAAGAAGCTGAAAATTCTAAACCTAAATTCAAAAAGTCTGTTGACTTGTCAAAATTTGATGGCGATTCCTTAAGTGAAGAGGAATTAGCCGAAAAACAAAGAAAAGCTCGAGAATTGGAAGAGAAAAAAAGAAGAATCATTGAAGGTACCAATTTTGATAATAGTTTAAGAAAAGATTAATTTTTCTTAAATTTATTTTTTTATTTTTACTAAACTTCTACCCGCTATTTTTTATTTACTTAGAGCACATGCTCGTTTTTTTTTCACGATTTTTCCAATATTTTTCATAAATTTATTATAATTTCCTTTTATTTTTTTCAATATTTTTTCATTTTTCATATAAAAATTTTTAAAAAATTTTCACTTTTGATTAGATTTATAAATGATTAAATACTTATATAATATTATAATAAAATAATATGGTTTTATTAAATTAAAGAATTTAAAAAATTAAATTATGCATTATTTTAATAAATTTTTTATAAATAAAATATGGCTCAATTTAGCTATTTTGATTTATAAAATAAATAATCAATGCTTAAAATTAAATCAAGAGTTGATTTTTAATGTTTAAAGCAGAGTTAAGTGATTCTAGTATTTTAAAAACCAGTTTTGATGCTATTTCATCTATTGTAGATGAAGTACAAATCCAAACTGACAGTGAAGGTTTTCGTTTAGATGCCTTAGACCGTAGTCATATTACTTTTGTTCATCTCGAACTTAAATCCAGTTTATTCGATGAGTTCATTTGTGATGAACCGGAAAAGATCAATATTGACACAGATGAGTTAATGAAAGTATTGAAACGTTCAAAATCTAATGACCGTGTATTGATGTCATTAGATGAAGGAAATCTTATTCTCACTTTTGTTGGTGAAGCTACAAGAACTTTCAAGATCAGATTGATTGATATAGAATATGATTCTCCTGCACCTCCTTCATTGGATTATCCAACTGAATTTGAGATTCCTTTCACACTTTTAAAAGACTCAATTCAAGATATGGATATTTTCTCTGATAAAATCACTTTAATGGTAGATCAAGAAAACTTCTATGCATCTGCTGAAGGTGAGTTTGGAGATGCAAACATTGAATATTTACATGGTGAAAAAATAGACACTAAAGCTAAATCCATTTTCTCTTTAGAAAAAATCAGAGAAATGCTTAAAGCAGACAAATTCTCTGAAATCGCTACTATCTCTCTTGGAAATGACATGCCATTGACCTTAAGTCTTAAAATGGTATCCGAAGACGGGGAACTCAGTTTCTTGCTTGCTCCAAGAATAGAATCTGAAGACTAATTGAGAAGATTTAAGCTTTTTTAAAGTCAATAAATTAATTTATTCTTAAATTAATTTATTTTATTTATTTTTTATAGCTTTAAAGCTATTACACCATTAAATTTTTTATACATTATTAACTTTATTAAAACGATCAGTATTAACTAAATCTATTAAATCAGTATTAACTAAATTTTTAGTTTCTTAAGTTTTGGCGACTTTATTTCAAATTTATGATTCTTATGCAAGGCGACTTTTTTCAAGTATTACGCAGAGTTCAAAAGGAAGAACGTAACAAATCTTCTCTAGCTAGAGTGGATAATGATTTCTATAAGCAGTTACGTGATTACATTAAAGATCTAGAACGTTCTGTAGCTAACGACCCTTTTGGAAATGAGCAATTGCTGCTTAATAATGCTCAAAGAATTGCTACTGAAATCTGTGAGCTTAGGGAATCTAAAATTACTAAAGCAGCCAATAACAATATCTACAGATCTTTTCTTTTGTTCAAGAAGGACAATCCTCAATTTGATCTCTTGGATACAACTCCTTTGAATCTTACAGATGAAGAGGAAACATTGTATTTCTCATTGATGGATGCTCTTAAAAATCACAGATATAGAATTTCCTTAGATGAATATACTGAAGAAGTTATTGAAGGAAATTATGAAGATGATGAAGACTACGATGAGGATTTCGATGAGGATGAGGAAAGTTCTTTTGTAGAGGATTCCTACGAATCTGGAAGTTCTGTTGAAGAGGAAAGTGATGTTTCTGAGGATATGGAAGATGAGATTTCAGATGCTCTTGGTGAATCTGATGAAGTTTTGGATAGGTTGAATCAGATCAAGAATGCAAAAGTAATCACTGATGAAACTTATGAAAACATTGATAAGCAAGTAGCTAATCAAATGTATCCCGACCAAGGCAATGCAGAAACTGCTCAAGAGCTTGAAGAGGAAGCTGAAGAAGTAGCAGTTGCAGAAGTGGAAGAAAAACAAGAAGAAACTCCAGTTCTTAGCCAAGAGTCTCAAGAAACTAAAGAAATTCAATCCAATGTGGAAGAAGACATTAAAACTGAGACTTCTGTTTCCACTAATCCAGAGGACTTTTACAAAAATCCAGACAGTCAGTTTGTGGATTTGGACAAATTGGAACCTAATTATGATGATGACTATTATAATTCAATAGCTGCAGGATCCAATTATGCTGCTCCAAGTGAAGATGACTTCAATCTTATTTTTGCAAAACCTAAAAAGCCTAAGGACGAATCTGCGAAATCAGATTTAGGATTTTCATCTGGTCTTGATGTCAAGGAAAAGAAGATTAGTCGTACTGATGGTTTTAATAAAGCTATTGATGATAATAATGATGGTTCTAAAAAGGATAATGCTCCTAAAAAACCAGTTGATAAGACAAGAGGAGGATTATTTGCTAGAGATGAAATAGAGAATGCAACTGTTGTCATTAGTGAGGATGTCGGTGAGATGGTAGGCATTGATGGAAAGGTTTATGGTCCTTTCTTAGCGAATGATGTTGTTATCTTGCCTAATATAACTGCTCAAATTCTCATTGGCAACAATAAGGCAAGTTTAGTGAAATATTAAATTCTATTTCTATTTTCTTAAACTCACTATTTTTATATAAAAATTATATAAACATTACAAAGGTTTATATATAGATAATAATCATATATAATTAATGTATCTATAATAATATGATATTTTCTTATTTTAAAATATTTTTTTAATTATTAGATTCCAAGATTTACAGTTTGTTAAATCTTTTTTTATAGTTTTTAAACTTTCAATTTAGTTTATCCTATGAATGAATAGGGACTATAATGTTCAATCTATTAGAAATGTTAAGTAAAAATATTTTTATAAGATGTGTAGATGCTCTCATGCTCGTAGGAAACTGAAAGATGTTCTTATTAGTATGTTATAATTTATCCTCATGCTAAATGGAAACCTAAACAGTTCCAAGTGGTTTGTTGTAATTATTTATTATATAATCTGTTAATTAAGTTCTAAAAGTCTTTTAACAGAGAAATCAATTAAAGGTGAAAAATATGAAAATGCCTAAAGAAAAAAGAACTTACTGTCCACATTGTAAAAAACACACTATGCATGAAGTGCATACTTCCAAAAAGAGAAAAGCTAGTGAATTAAAATGGGGACAAAGACAATTCAGAAGAGTTACTGCAGGGTACAGAGGTTATCCAAGACCATTACCAGGTGGTAACAAGCCGGTTAAAAAATTAGATTTAAGATACAAATGTAAAGAATGTGGAAAATCCCACATCAGAAAATCTTTCAGAGTAGGAAAACCTGAATGGGTATCTAACTAGGTGATTTGTATGGCAAGTAATGGAAGAGGAAACTTTTTAAGAGTTAAATGTTTAGATTGTGATAACGAACAAATCATTTTCGATCGTGCAGCTTCTGATGTAAAATGTATCATCTGCGGTAAAACTATTGTAAAATCCCGTGGTGGAAAAGCTAAAATCATGGCTCACATCGATGAAGTTTTACAATAAGCTTAAAATTATTAATAGCCAATTACTATCAAAACACGCTATTTTGGCCGAATATGTAATTGGCTGTTATGTGATCTTAGAATAAAGATTGGTTATGATGATTATTCTAATTATTCTAACCATATCTTAACTGTTTTTATTTCGGTGTTTTAATTGGTAAGAAAAAGTCAAGAATGGCCAGATGAAGGAGAACTTATTGTAGGAACTGTCTACAAAGTTGTTAACTATGGTGCATTTGCTAACTTGGAAGAATACGCAGGCAAGGAAGCTTTCATTCATATTTCTGAAGTTTCTTCTGGTTGGGTAAAAAATATTCGAGATCATGTAAGAGAAAATCAAAAGATTGTTGCTCGTGTTTTAAGAGTTAATCCTAAAAAAGGTCATGTAGATGCTTCTTTAAAAAGAATTAGAGAAGACCAAAGGACTAAAAAGATTCAACAATGGAAAATTGAACAAAAAGCTGAAAAATTCTTGGAATTAGCTGCTAAATCTTTAGATAAGGACTTGGATACCGCTTACGATGAAGTGGGATATGAGCTTATGGATATCTTCGGTGATATCTACGGTGCATTTGAAAGCGCTTCTGAAGAAGGGGCAGAAACTCTTACTGAAGAGGGAATTAGCCAAGAGTGGGCTGATGCCATAACTGAAGTTGCTGAGAAAAACATTCAACCTCCTGAAGTTCACATCAGCGGTTATGTAGATATTAAAAACTACAACCCAGATGGTGTAGAGGTTATTAAGAAAGCACTTATGGCAGCAGAAGCTGAAAACATTGAAGTTCAATGTGTTGGAGCTCCTCGTTACAGAATCACTGTAACTTCTACCGATTATCTTGTTGCTGAAAAGCAATTGAAAGAAGCAGCAGAAAAAGCTATTGCTATTGTAGAAGATGCAGATGGAACTGGAGAATTCTTACGTGAAATTGAAAATTAATTAGTGAATCAGATGAAAATGAAAATGAAGAAGTGTCCTGTTTGTAATATTTACACACTTAAATCCCAATGTCCAAAATGTGGTGGTGAACTTAAAGTGATTTACCCTCCAAAATTTTCCGTTGAGGATAAGTATGGTAAATATCGTAGACAATTAAAGAAAGAGATGCTTAATAAGGAATAAAAGTTTTTGATTAGCAAGCTATTGTTAGTTTAAAAACCATTATTCTATTTTTTTTATTTTTCTATTTTTTGGATTTTACGATTACTATTATTTGGTTTACAATTATTGATTTACAATTATTTGATTTGCGATTATTGATTATATTATAAAATGTTCTTAAAGGTGATCTTATGAGAACAACTCAATTTAAAGTATTAGAAGAAGTTAGTTTAAACAATCCTATATTTATTGAAGCACTTCCTGGAATCGGTCATGTAGGTAAATTAGCAATTGATCATGTCATTGATGAACTTGATGCTACTAAATTTGTGGAAATCTATTCTCCTTACTTCCCTCCACAAGTTCTTGTTGGTGAAGGGGGAATTGTAGAGGATATGACAAATGAAATGTATTACTTGAAGTCTGCTGGTGCAGATGAAAGGGATTTCATATTTTTAGTAGGTAACTGTCAAGCTTTAGCACCTGAAGGTCAATACGAACTCTGTGGTTCTATCCTTGACTTCGTTGAATCAAAAGGGGCTAAAGAGTTTTATACTTTAGGTGGTCTTGCTACTGGTCAACCTATTGAAGGTACAGATGGTCGTGTTTTAGGTGCTGCTACTGATGAAGAGCGTATTGAAATGCTTAAGGAAGCAGATGTTGAAATCAGATCTGCAGATGGTGGTATCGTTGGTGCTTCTGGTTTATTCTTAGGTTTAGGTAGACTCAGAGGAATGAAAGGGGCTTGCTTAATGGGTAAAACTCCGGGTTATTTCATTGATGCTGAAGCGGCTGAAGCTATTTTGCAAAAATTAGCTATTCTTGTAAAACTCGAAGTAAGTACTGAAGAGTTAGAAGCAAAAGCTGAAGAAATCCGTGAAATGATTAGCCAAGCTCAACAAATGGAGCAAGAAATGCTTCAAAGGGCTATGGGTCAACAAGCACCACAACAAACTCAAGATGACCTCAGATACATAGGTTAATTAAACTTTTAAATTTTAAATTTTAGCTATGGAATTAGCTATTTCTTTTTTTATTCTTTTTATTTCTATTTAATTCTTTTTTATTCCTATTTAATTTTATAACTTTTGGAATGTTCAGTTGAACAAATAAGCTATTTTTCTATAATTAAACATTATTTACTCTTTCATTAACTTTTTATAATATGTGTTTGTTTGGTATAATGCCCCTACTGGATTGTGTGCGAGTACCTTGTCTTTTGTTACAAGTGTTGTGCATAGGGCATCAGAATATTTATAGAATAGGCTGTCATGGCCTACACATAATCCTATTATTACGTTAAGGTCAGTTTTTTCCTTGTTTAGTATTTTTGCCTGCAGTATTGGGTTGCACATTACATTTCCAGTGGTCACTGTTTTTTCTTCATCAACACCCGCTATTTCTGTTTTTTTCATTGCACCAACTTTACATGCTACAGAATATACTTCAAAGTCGTGTTTGTCTAGAATTTTTGCAAATGTTCTGCTTTCTTCCATCAGCCCCACACATGCAGCTATTCCTATCTTTTTCATTTTTAGTCTTTTGGCAAATTCTATAATTTCTTCCACTCTTGTGTATTTGCAGTAAAATTCTTCCTCTATTTCAGCAGATATTCGTGATATTTCATTGTTGTTGTCTTCATTGTAAAGTTTTTCAATTTCAGTTTTCTCTTCACTTGTTAATTCTTTTGTTGGACAGAAATCAGGGTATTTCTTGTTTTGGTGTTTGCAGTTTAGAATTCTACAATTGCTGCAGGAGTATTTTTTCATGTCATCTTCCTCAAACATATTTTATTCTTTGATTATTTTTTTCATTTTTTTCCTAAATAATGTTTTTTACAAATCTGATTTGGGTTTGAGTATTCTATATAATTGCCTTTCTTTTTTGATTTCACTAAATTTTTTAAATAATTTTTTATACTTTGTAAAATAGATATAATAAAGTATTATAATAATTATAATAATTTAAAGTTTTTTGAAAAAATCAAAGAAACTAATTTTAATCATGATATTATGCTTCAAATTGCAGTTACAGGTAAACCGAATGTAGGAAAATCCTCATTTTTTAATTCAGCCACTGCATCTCAAGTGGAAATGGCAAACTATCCATTTACAACCATAGATGCAAACAAGGCTGTTGCTCATGTTATAAGTGAATGTCCATGTAAGGAAATGAATGTCACATGCAATCCACACAACTCCCAGTGCATTGATGGAACAAGATTGATTCCAATAGAATTGATTGATGTAGCAGGGCTTGTTCCAGGAGCTCACGAAGGAAAGGGACTCGGAAACAAGTTCCTCGATGACTTGATGCAAGCTAAGGTATTCATTCATGTAATTGATGCTTCAGGATCTACTGATGCTGAAGGAAACCCAGTTGATCCAGGTTCACATGACCCATTGGAAGACATTGAGTTTTTAGAACATGAAATAGTCATGTGGATGTATGGAATCGTAAGCAAGAATTGGGTAAGGCTTATCCGTAAGGTTGAAGCGGAACATTTGGACATTTCCAAGGTTCTTTTTGACCAATTATCCGGTACTGGTATCCTAATTGAAGATGTAATTGAAGCATTAAGAACAGTCAGTCCTGATTATGGTAAATGGGAAGAGGAAGACTTGATTGAATTTGTACGCAACCTCTTGAATATTGCAAAACCTTCCCTTGTAATTGCAAACAAGGCAGATTTGCCTGGAGCACGTGAGAACATTGAAAGAATGCAAGAGAAATACCCTCGTGTAATTCCAACATCTGCTGAATCCGAGCTTGCACTTATGAACGCTACAAGAGCAGGATTGATTTCATACATTTCTGGAGACAGCAGTTTTGAAATCCTTGAAAAGGACAAATTAAACGCTAACCAAATCAAGGCATTGGAATACATTCAAACCAATATCCTTGATGTTTATGGAAGCACAGGCATTCAAGAGGCATTGAACACTGCAGTCTTTGATCTTTTAGACATGATTGTTGTCTATCCAGTAGGAGATGAGCATAAGCTTACAGACCAAAAGGGAAATGTGCTCCCAGATGCTTTCTTGGTTCCTAAAGGTTCAACTCCTCGTGAATTTGCATATATCATTCACACAGATATCGGTGATAAGTTCATGCATGCAGTAGATGCAAGAAAGAGCATGAGAATTGCAAGTGATTACGAACTCCAAGATAGAGATATCATTAAGATTGTGACACACTAAGGTGATAAAATGATGCATCCACGTCCAAGTCCAATAGCAGCTTCTTTATACACTTTAAGAGATTTAAATGCAGATGTAATTGTTATGCATGGGCCACATGGCTGTTGCTTTAGAACAGGAAGGCTCCTTGAAAGTGATGGTGTTAGAGTTGTCACAACAGCTATGGCTGAAAATGATTTTATTTTAGGTGCAGGCGAAAAGCTTCAGGAAACCTTGCAAGAGGCTTATGATACATTCAATCCAAAATTAATGGGTATTGTAGGAACTTGTGCAAGTATGATTATTGGTGAAGACTTAAAGGAGCCAATTGAAAACCTTGGCCTTGATTGTGTTATCTTGCCAGTGGAATCTCATGGGGGTTTCGGTGAAGGGGACAATACAGAAGGAGCTATTGCCGTTCTCAACGCTGCTGTGGAATATGGTGTAATCCCTCAAGAGGAAGCTGATCGTCAAAATGAAATGCTAAGACTTGCAACCCATGTTGAAAAGACTCGTGGTATGGCTCAAGGAAAATACATAAAGCCTAATTTTGGAGAGAGCAAGGAAAAAGTGGCAAAGATTATTGTAAAGGCAATTCAGGAAGGCAAGAAGGTAGCATTTGTATTGAATGCTAAAAAGGAAACCTCTTATCTTTTTGCAGATATTCTAAATTGTGACTTTTCCAGATTATTTGATGATTCTAATATAAATTCTAATAAGGATATAGAAAATCTTCATTTCATTGCTAATTTGGATGAAAACATTGGACTTCCAAGAATCAGACAGCATGCAGTTAATATAACTAAAGAACTTAATGAAACTGGAATTGACATTGAATGCATCACTGGTGGCCTTGATGAATATCCTATCACCCCAAGAAAGGCAGAGGAATATCTTAAAGAAATCAATCCAGATCTTGTAATTGTTGTTGGTGTTCCACATGCATTGTATGTTGAAGGGCTTGACTGTGAAACCATTGCAGTTACAGATGGTCCAAGACTTGTCCAACCACTTAATGAATTGGGTTACTCACATGTCATAGCTGAATTAGATGCTCATTCTAAGACATTAGGTGTAGATGAGATAGTTGATTCCGACTTTGGTATGATGATACGTTCAGTTATTGAATGGGAGCTTGAATAAAATTAGTATTTATTTAATTAACTATCATTTTAATTAATCGTTATTTTAATTTAAATTATAGAATAATTTTTTCAAAAAATAGTTTAATATATTAAACTAAAATTTCAATATCTAAAATTTTAAAATATTTAAAAAATTTAAAAATTTCAATTTAATATTTATTTGCAGGTAATTTTATGATTACAATTATTGATTATAAAAGTGGAAATCTTAGAAGCATTTCCAATAGCTTTAAAAAGATAGGTGTTGAAGCCATCATTACAAGCGATCCAATTGAGATTGCAAATGCGAAACATCTTGTTCTTCCGGGAGTCGGTGCTTTTGGAACAGCTATGGAAAACATAGAACCTTTTAAGGATGTGATTTTCGAACATATTGATGATGGAAAGCCATTTTTAGGAATTTGTTTAGGTCTTCAGGTGCTTTTATCTTCAAGTGAAGAGTCTCCAGGTGTAAAGGGGCTTGACATTTTCAAAGGTCATGTCGCTAAGATTCCAGAAGGTAGGAAAATTCCTCATATGGGATGGAATCAATTGAAGCAAGTTAAAGATTGCCCTATCTTAGATGGTGTAGATGGCAAGGACTTTTATTTTGTACACTCTTATCATGCTGTGCTTGATGATGAGAGCAATTTATCTGCTGTTGTGGATTATGGCATTGATTTAACTGCTGCAGTATCAAAGGATAATGTATTTGCAACCCAATTCCACCCAGAAAAAAGTGGAGTTCCAGGATTGAAAATACTTAAGAACTTTGTTAGTTTAGAATAATTTTTATTCTACTTTCTTTTTTTCAAATAATCCTATTTTTTAATATTTTTTAATATTTAATATTTTTTCATATTTTTTCATTTTTTTATTATTAGTTAAGAACTCTTTTTAATTTTTTAAATTTTTTAGTAAATTATTTAAATAACCCTGCACATATTATCCTTGGGGGAGATATTATGGGAAAATTTAAATTTCTAATTATTCTAATTTTAGCTCTATTTTTAGTATGTGGAATTGTTATGGTTGTAGATGCACCTAGCTCTTTTGATGATTCAGTAAGCCTTATACCTACTTCAGATTCAAGTGTAGATGCAGATTCATCCAATTGTGAAAATGGAATTTGTTTAGCTGATTCCAATAAAACTAATAATTCCGCTAAAACTGCAGATAAAGATAGTAAAGATGATAAGTTAAATTATGATTCCAAATATTATGAAGGCTCTTACATTGAGGGATTGTATTTCTGCAATGATTTAAAACATGCATTCGAGGATGCTAAGGCACATCACAGGAATGTTATGATTGTATTTGATGGAGCAGCATGCATCTATTGTGAATATCTCAAGGAGGACACCTTGACAGATTCTGCTGTTCAAAAGGAGATAAATGATAATTACATTATATTGATTACAGAAACAAGTGAAAGTCCAGAGCTTTCATCTCAATTAAGTGTTTATGGAACTCCTACAACTGTTATTTTCGATGAAAATGCAAATGAATTAGGCAGAATTGAGGAGTATGAAACTCCAGAGGAATATTTGGCTCACTTGAAAGAGATCAGTGGAAAATAATTTTGATTAATGGGAGATTATAAAATGGAGATAATGCCGATTATTTCATTTTTTACAGGAGTGATTTCAATATTATCTCCTTGCATCATACCCACTATACCGATAATTGTGGGATTTAGCTTAAAGACCAAATCAAAAGTGGAAATATTGTCTTTTATCCTTGGATTATTTAGCATTTTCACAATAATCATCTTTTTGACAGGGTTCTTTACAGCTATTCTCTATAAATACATCGTTTATGTAAGGGTAATTGCTGCGATTCTTTTGTTGATTATAGGAATACTGATGTTTTTTGATTATAAATTGCCATTTAAATCAATCAGTGCTAAAACAGGTGAAGGCAAGCTCAATTCATTTATATTAGGATTTCTAACTTCAATTGCTTGGGCTGATTGCTACAGTGCATACCTTATTTCTCTTATAAGCTTGCTTGTAAGTACAAATAGCCCATTATATGCAGTTGGGAATATACTTATTTACGTCTTAGGATTTGCATTGACTTTGCTTGTATTATGTTTGGCGATTTCAAGGATAGATTTGGAAAAATTGATTTCCAAAGCAAGTTATATTCCTAAAATATTTGCGATTTTGATTATTATTGGAGCTATTTATTTGTTCTACACTTCAATACAAGTATTTTTATAATTTTTTTACTTTTATCTATTTTTTCTATTTTACTTTTTTTCACTCTTTTTTATTTAATTTTAAACTTAAAAATCAAATATTATATACTGAATAAAACAAATATAATTACATAAAGATTATAAAATTATTAAATTTTTTATTATCATTTTTAAATAATTTTAATAATTAAATAATTTTAAACAATTTTAAAATATTTTAAAAAATTTTAAGATTTTTAAGTGGAGATTGAAATGATTTACTCAAAAGAAATTGAAAATATGTGTCCTGTTCATAAGGGAGCAGACCATGGTCCTGCACCAATACCTGAGGAAGGCAGATGGGTAAAATCCAAGGAAATAAGCGATATTTCCGGACTCACTCACGGTATCGGATGGTGTGCACCTCAACAAGGATGCTGCAAATTAACCTTAAATGTTAAGGAAGGAATCATCGAAGAGGCATTGGTTGAAACTCTCGGATGCTCCGGTATGACTCATTCCGCAGCTATGGCTGGTGAAATTCTTGTTGGAAAGACAATACTTGAAGCATTGAATACAGACCTTGTATGTGATGCAATCAACACAGCTATGCGTGAATTATTCTTGCAAATTGTTTATGGTAGAACCCAATCTGCATTTTCAGAAGGGGGCCTTCCTATTGGAGCTGGCCTTGAAGACTTAGGTAAAGGTCACAGATCTCAAGTTGGTACAATTTATTCAACTAAAGTGAAAGGACCAAGATATTTGGAACTTACTGAAGGTTATATCACTGAAATCGGTCTTGATGAGGATGATGAGATCATTGGATACAAATACATCAATATGGGTGTAATGCTTGACTTAATCAAAGATGGTGTAGATCCAATGGAAGCTATTGAAAAGGCAAGCGGTCAATACGGCAGATTTGAAGATGCTGTTAAAAAGATTGACCCAAGGAAGGAATAGGAGGAATAATAATGAGTTTATTTGAAAGTTATGAAAGAAGAATAGATCAAATTGTTCCTGTACTTGAAAGATACGGCATTAAAGACCTTGAAGAAGCTAAATCTATCTGTAATGAAAAGGGATTCAATCCATATGATATTGTAAAGTCTGTTCAACCTATTTGTTTTGAAAACGCTTGTTGGGCATACACTTTAGGTGCAGCAATTGCAATCAAAAAGGATTGCAAAAAGGCAAGTGATGCTGCAACTGCAATCGGTGAAGCATTACAGGCATTCTGTATTCCAGGAAGTGTGGCAGATGACAGAAAAGTGGGCCTTGGTCATGGAAACCTTGCTTCAATGTTGCTTTCTGATGAAACTGAATGTTTCGCTTTCTTGGCTGGTCACGAAAGTTTTGCTGCAGCAGAAGGTGCAATAGGTATTGCAAACTCTGCAAACAAGGTTAGAAAAGAGCCTTTAAGAGTTATCTTAAATGGTTTAGGAAAGGATGCAGCTTTAATCATCTCAAGAATCAACGGATTCACTTATGTTCAAACCGAATTCGACTACTTCACCGGTGAAGTTAAAGTGGTTAGAGAAAAGGCTTATTCCGATGGTGAAAGAGCTAAAGTCAGATGTTATGGGGCTGACGATGTAAGGGAAGGTGTAGCCATCATGCACCTTGAAGGTGTTGATGTCTCAATCACAGGTAACTCAACTAACCCTACAAGATTCCAACACCCAGTAGCTGGAACCTATAAGAAGGAATGTGTCCTTGAAGGCAAAAAGTACTTCTCAGTTGCTTCTGGTGGAGGAACCGGTAGAACCTTGCACCCGGACAATATG
This sequence comes from uncultured Methanobrevibacter sp., assembly GCF_902784195.1. Classification (NCBI taxonomy): domain Archaea; kingdom Methanobacteriati; phylum Methanobacteriota; class Methanobacteria; order Methanobacteriales; family Methanobacteriaceae; genus Methanobrevibacter; species uncultured Methanobrevibacter sp. The sequence continues at coordinate 120,087 of NZ_CACZTX010000006.1, read as the reverse complement.
GCAGCAGGTCCTGCTTCCTATGGTATGACTGACACTTTAGGAAGAATGCATTCTGATGCTCAATTTGCGGGTTCAAGTTCCGTACCTGCTCACGTGGAAATGATGGGATTAATTGGTATGGGAAATAACCCTATGGTCGGTGCAACTGTAGCAGTTGCAGTGGCTGTAGAAGAGGCTTTAAAATAGTTTAAGTGATATTTAAACTATTATTTTTATTATTTTTTCTTTTTTTTTTATTTCACATTTATTTTACTTTTTTCTTTATCTGGGTGTCTTTTTTATCTTAAATTTCATTTCTTTCTTATTCTCCCCCTTTTTTTATCTCAATATTTTATTTTCTTCTTTTTGCATTTTTTTTAACTTAATTGATAAAAACTTATTAATTTGTTTTAATAAAGTAAGTTCATGGGATTATTTTCATTTTTTAAGAAAGATAATGTTGAAGAAAAAAAGAAGGAAAAAGATTTAGCAGAATCTCATATTGAAATCAATAGAGAAAACTGTAAAGCTTGCCAAAGATGCGTTTCAGTCTGTCCAAACAACAGTTTTGTTATTATGGATGGGAAATCATCACTTAAAGAGGATTACATTTGCAGAGACTGTAAGGTATGCGTTGCAGCTTGTCCGAATGAATGTATAAATTTCGTTAATTTCAAATCATAATTTTAATCATATTTTTTAAATTGTTAATTAATATTTTATCTAAATGGTGTAAACATGGATATAGAAGGTTTTGTAAGAGGAAGACTTACTAAAGGTGAAGATGAAGAAGAGCTTAAGTCTATCCTTGCAGAAAGAATAAGAGAATTTAAGGACATTTCAGATGAACATTCATTATTGATGGCTGAAAGTGTCATTGATGAAGTCAAGACCACAATGGAGCTTAACAATACTGAAGATGAATTTCTAAAGGACATCATCACTGTGCCAAAGGCAAATGTTGGCATGGGAAAGATGGGTGTAGGTTCCCGTGGTGCAGGAGACTTCTTTGTACACAGAAAGATTGCACAGATTGTCAAAAGTACAAATGTCCAATCTGTAGTGGATCCAAATGCTCAAGATGATGGAGGAGTGGTTAAGGTTCCTGCTCCTGGAGATGATGTTTATATAACCACTGCAGTTGATGGAATTCACTCAAGACTCAGTGAATATCCATTTTTAGGTGGTTTCCATGTAACAAGAGCTACTTTAAGGGATGTCTGTGTAATGGGAGCAGATCCAGTAGCTATTCTAAGCGATCTTCACTTGGCTGATGATGGGGATATAGGCAAATTATTTGACTATACTGCAGGTGTATGTGCAGTATCTGAGCTCATTGATGTTCCTCTTGTAGCTGGAAGTACTCTACGTGTAGGTGGAGATATGGTCCTTGGTGATAGGTTAGTCAGTTGTGTTGGAAGTGTAGGAGTTTCACAGTACCCTCCAACTGCAAGAAAAGGAGCAACTGAAGGAGATATCATTCTTATGACTGAAGGTGCCGGTGGTGGAACAATCACTACAACTGCACTCTATAACGGTTACTTTGATGTTGTATGGGATACAATGAACATCAGTTTTGTAAAGGCATCCAAGGCATTGTTTGCAGCAGATCTCGTTAAGGACGTTCATGCAATGACTGATGTGACCAATGGAGGTCTTAGAGGAGATGCTCATGAGATTTGTGAAACAACTGGTGTAGGATTGGAGTTCTACCATGACAAGATCAAGTCAACTGTAGCGCCAAATGTATTGAATATGCTTGAAGATTTGGATATTGATCCTCTTGGTGTTTCCACAGACTCTCTAATGCTTGTTGTTCCTCCAGAAATTGCTGAAGATGTTAAAAAGGTTGTTTCTGATGTTGGTGTTTACATTACTGAAATCGGTGAGGTAAACAATAAGGGTTCCCCTATACTCCTTAAGGAAGATGGAACAGAAGAAACTTTGGTTCCACTATTTAGAGAAGCTGCATATACCAAAATCAAGAAATTGGTTGGAGATACAACCCCTGAAGACTTTGAAATCATGAAGGAAAAGGTTCAAAAGGCAGCGGATAATTCCATTAAGAAAAAAGAAAGAGTTATTGATTATATTTTATCAAACAATAAATAATTTATTTCTAAAGATAAAGTTTTTAATTATTTTTTTATTAATTTTTTTATTTTATAGATTTTTATTCTTTAAAATTAAACAGGTGATATAAATGGCAGAAGGTGCGGAAAGAATAGATGAATTCATGAATGAAGCAAAAGTGTTTTTCTTGGCAACTGTTGATGGGGACAAACCAAAAAACAGGCCTTTAGGTTTCCATCTTCTCAAGGATGGTAAGCTTTACTTTGGTGTGGGAAACTTTAAGGATGTTTATAAACAAATGCAGGAAAATCCTTATGTAGAAATTGTAGCACTTGTAGAAACTGATTTCTTAAGATACTATGGAAAAGCTGTATTTGAAGAAACTTATGATATGGCAGATGCTATAGTTGCAGGAAATGAATTCTTGCAAGGAATCTATAATGATGAAACCGGTTTTAAAATGGCTATTTTCCACTTGGAAGAAGCTACTGCAGAAATCCGTGATGTAACCGGTAAAATCAATGAATCCTATAATTTCTAATTCAAATTAACTTTTTTATTTTTTTATTTTCTATTTTCTTTATTTTATCTATTTTTAATATTTTTTAAGTAAAAGGCGTGTATTTATGAGTTTGCTTCAAAATTTTATGGGAATTTTTAAAAAGCATGATGAATTGGATTTAGCTAAAGACTTTAAATTGGAATATGAAGCTAATAATTTGGAAAATATGAAATCAGTTGTAGATAAATTTGTCGATCATTATCCTGATTCTTATTACGCATCCTGCTCTATGGTGATTTATATCATTCTTTTGTATAAAGAGGATCCTTTCAAAGTGCCTCCAAATAGGCTTAATAACTTAAGCATCATGGAGAGAAATATAAAATTCTTTGATACCCTTGGCACTGACTCATTAGATAAGGAAGAGCTGGAACTTAGGCAATGGTATAAAACTGAAGTTCAGAAAAATGTCAAGTTAATGGAATCAGAAGGATTAAGATTTTCTGATTAATAATCACTTTTCACTTTCAGACAGATTCGTTCAATGGAGGACTATAACTGCTATAAAATGAGTTAAACATTTTTAATTATTATTTTTTTTAAATTTTATTTTAATTATTTTATTTATTTTATTTATTTTATCTATTTTTCTTTATTTTATTTTTATTTTTCAATTTAATCATTATTTTGTAATTTAAATCAATATTTCAATCTTAAATCAATATTAAAGTTATTTTAATGCTTTAAAAAGCTTTTTATAAGATTAAATCAAATATAATTTTACAATATTTTACAATAATTTATGTGATCTTATGTTTAATTTAATCAAGGACAATAAGGGATTTGTATCTTTGGCGGATGCAATGCTTTCCATTTTCATACTTTTAATGGTATTGATGGCTTTCAATATGATGATCGATATTGAAGTTCCTTCTTTAAGTGAAGAAAGCAATGATTTTAAGACAAGCCAGGACATTATGGAAATCATGTCATCAAAAGTGGATGGCAGGGATTACACTGTCCTAGAGAGAATAACTTATATCCTATCCGAAAACAATAATTCAATTGCTTCAAAAAGGGAAGTTAAAGTTATTTTGGATGAGTTTTTCATGGTTTATTTTGATGATAGGTATCATTATTCCTTTGTTGAAACAAATCAGTTGAATGGAGAGGTCTTATCTTCAAACGGAGATTATTCAAGTTCAGGGAGAGTTAATGTAGCTATTAGGAACTATGGAATTTATTCCTATAAATTGTATGTCTTTTGAGCAATCCAATCAATTTAATTCTATCTAATCTTTAATTTCTTCTACCTAAGATTTATATATTTGAATTAACATATTATAATAAGTTAAAAGGTTAAGAGAATTAATCTTTTTCATATTTAAACTATTTTTCATTTGTTCCTGCCCTGGTGGTGTAGCTTGGATAACACGTGGGACTGCGGATCCCATTCCCCGGGTTCAAATCCCGGCCAGGGCATTTTTTATATTTAATGACTGATTTTAACTTTTTTAAAGAATTAATAAATCATTAATTTAGATTTATTATTTTTATTTTCGAGGAATGGCTATGCTAAATGCAAATACTTATGTAACAAAGGAAGAAGGTATCGGTGGAACAATAAGAAACAGATGGGAAGACTTTTATGTAGAGGAAATCCCTGAAGTTATTCCAGATGGAGAAGGTCCAAACATTTACATTTGGATTGAGAAATTGGGAAGAACAACTCTTGATGTTTTGCTTGATATTGCAAGAGACCTTCATATAGACAGAAAAAGAATGGGTTTTGCAGGAATGAAGGACAAGAAAGCCATTACTCGCCAATGGATCTGCATAGCTAATATGGATTCTGAAGAGCAGTTCAATCAAGTCAAGGCATTGGAAGGAACCATTCATAACACTGAATTCCTAAAGGTTGTTAGAGGAAGGAAAAAGCTAAGAATGGGCCAATTAAAAGGCAATAAATTTAGAATCCTTGTTAAGGATATCGATGGTATGGACTCAGAAGATGCGGAAGAAAGAAGATTGGCTATTGAAGATGCAGCTTTAAGAGCGGATGCCATTTTAAAGACTCTTGAGAAAACAGGCGTTCCTAATTACTTCGGGTGGCAAAGATTCGGAAAGCCAAGAACCAACACTCATTTGGTTGGGGAAGCTCTCATTCAAAATGACTTAAAGGAAGCTGTAAGAAGATATATCGGTAATCCTTCTCCAGAAGAAGGTGAAGAAGCAAGAGCAGCTCGTCAAGCATACGATGATGGTGAATGGGATAAGTCCTTGGAATTGATGCATCCTGGAATGCGTTATGAAAAGATGATGCTTAAAGTATTGATCAAGGAAGAGAAAAGAGCCATTAGAAAAATTGCTGAAAAAAAGGGTATAGAACCTGAAGAAGTAGACAAAACTCAAGTGGAATTATCAGATAAGGCTTATAAGAATGCCATTCATGCACTTCCAAAGCCGCTTCAAAGAATGTTTGTTCATGCTTACCAATCATTTTTATTCAATGCCGCAGTAAGTGAAAGGGTTGCTATGGGAATGGACAAATACATTGAAGGAGATATAGTAATCGATAAGGGGGAACGTATCGTAAGGGATAAGACCAATGAAGAGTTTCAGGAAATGGTATCCTCATTTGAAATAAACCAGACCTGTCCATTGTATGGTACAAAAGTTCCATTTGCAGGTGGAGAAGTGGGCAAGATGGAAGAGGCTATTTTAGACAGTTATGGATTGACTAAAGCTGATTTTGAAGTTCCTAAAATGCCTCGTTTAGGAAGTCATGGTTTAAGAAGAGCTATGAGATTTCAGGTATGGGATGCAAGTGCTAAAGCTGTGGAAGATGGTGTAATGTGCGAGTTTTCCATTGACAAGGGTTCCTATGCAACTGCAGTATTAAGGGAAGTCATGAAAAAGGATGTTTATTAATCATATTTAAAAATATTATTTTAAATATCATTTAAGCTCTTAAAGAAGAGATAATAGACCTGCCTACTGTTATTAGACAACATATGCTAATTGCAATTGGGTAACCTAATAAAGCTAAAATAAATCCAAATGCAAATATCACTAAAGGTGTATGCAATGCTTCTTGGATACTGAATGCTTCTTTTATATTATCCTTGTTCTCGTCGTTGATTTTTAGCAATGATTTTGACATTATAAATAAAATAATATCTACAATAATAAAGTCTAATCCATATAATGCTTGTGGAATGAATGAATTTGGATTATTAGCTACAAAGATTGTTAAATATGGAACCAAAGAGAATACAAGCATTAGCAATATATTCAACCATATTATCTTACTATTGATCTTTTCAACGTGATTATAGATTAAATGATGGTATTGCCAAAGGTTAGCACATACTAAAAAACTTAGCAAATATGCAAAATAAGAGGTCTTTAAGGCCCAAAGTGATGCAAGGGTTGGGGCTGCTGGTTGAGGCAATTCTAAAACTAGCACAGTTACAATAATTGCAATGATTGCATCATAAAATGCTTCGAGCCTACCTGTTTCCATAAAATTTTCTATAGCCATAATTATTATTTTTTATCAAAGTATATTTATACATTTCCAATACACTTTCATGCTTCAATTAAATTGCTTGAGACTTATCTTTTACTAAAACTCCAATATAAGCAAGTACAGCAGATACAATTATGGCAAGCAATGTTGGACCTAATGGAATTGAATCAAGTCCCACAGTCAATTGATACACGATAAAACCTGCAAACCATGCAAACATATTCCAGTACCAAGTCCTTGCGTTTCCAGTCTCTTCTTTTGAAATGAAGAATGAAACCAAAAGCACTGCAGCCATAGGTGCGAACACTGATGCGATAAGATATAAAAATCCAATGTAATGGTCCATGATTCCTGAAATGGCAAGTACACAACTTAATATGCTCACTACAACTCCAGCTATTCTTGGATTTATCTTATTGACGATAGCTTTTGCAGATTCTCCTGCTGAATTTGCTGCTACAAAGTTGGATGTTACAGTTGAAAGCACTAGGATAATCACTCCTGTAGCTCCAAGACCTGCCATAAGTATTGATTGTGCAATGCTTGTTGTTCCTATTCCAACAATTTGCATACCTAAAATGTACATCCAAAGGCTTGCTATAGTGTATGCAACTGCAGAAATCATAGTTCCATTTATCGGATTTTCAACATCCTTAGTATAGTCTGAAATTACAGGGAGCCATGAGATTGGCATAGCTATAGATATTTCAAAAATGTTCCAAAAGCTCAGTGCTGTGGATTTTGCACTTGTGATTGATGCAATAGGCAATGCATTTGAAATGTCTCCTCCCAATAGCTTAAAGGATAGGATTGCCAGCAATATTGTAAGCACCACCATCATTACAGTGGTTACTTTTGATAAACGGTAAAGTCCAACATAAACCCATATTGCAATGATTAGAGAGAGGATTATGCATGTTAGAGTGAAGGATATAGGTAAATTCAAACCCATCATTGCCGCTGCACCTTGAGCATTCAGCACAGCTACCCATGCTATAAGCTGCATCACATTCAATGAGGAAAAGAATTTGGATCCAAAACTTCCAAAAGTGGATTTGATTGTCTCCATTGCATTCACTCGTAGACGTGCACCGACTAAGCCGGTAAAAAATAGCAATATCCCACCTATAATGTGTCCAAGCACCAATGGAAGCCAAATGGAATCAATTGGAGATGAAGAAGCAAGTTGTATCCCTGCTTCTATTTCTGAAACAGAGACTGCAACCCCAAACCAGATAACTCCATTTGAAAAAAGGCCAGTACGATTTTCCATAGTATTCCACTTTAAAATTAGTTAATTTAAATTGTTTTTAATAGATCATACAGTTCTGGAATTGCTTGTTCAAATTTAACTCCATAGGTATGAGTCTTATCCCCAATTGTTTTTTCAATTGCCTTTTTAGTAAATTCTCCAGCCACTTTTGCTGCAGATGAAGGGGATTTTCCTAACATTACAGATCCTACAAATGATGAAGCAAAGACATCGCCTGTACCATGAGAAACATAATTTACCTTGTCATTATACACCATATCAATGGTATTTTCCTGTTTGTCTAAAACAATCATTCCCATTTCATCATTATCATTTTCGTATCCTTTTAGGATAACATATCTTTTAGTGAATTGTGCTAGTTCTTTAGCCATTTCAAGCATTTCCTCTTTTGAAAATGTTTCTTTCCAAGGTTTGTGAAGTATATAACAAGCTTCAGTTGTGTTAGGGAGAATGTAATCTCCTAATTTACAAAGCTCTCCCATTGCATCTGCGAATTTCTGGTCAAATCCATTGTAGAATTCTCCATGGTCTGCCATAGCAGGGTCAACGAAGACCAGTCCATTGTCATTTAATCTTGAGTCTATAATGTCTTTAATGTAATCCAATTGTTCTTGTGATGCAATAAAACCAGTATAAATTGCATCAAAGGATATTCCTTCCTTTTCCCAATGTTTTCTAATTTCAGGAAGGTCTTCAGTCAAGTCTCTCACAGTGAAGTCTGTGAAACCTGAAGTGTGTGTAGATAGAACAGCAGAAGGAAGAACTGCAGTTTCTATTCCAAAAGCAGAAATTACAGGAAGTGCAACAGTTATTGAGCACTGCCCATAGCATGAAATATCTTGAATAGTTAAAATTTTTGTTGTTTTACTCATTTTTTCAAACCTCATCTCATTTTAATAATTACAGTTAATTAGTATTTTATTTTTAGTATATAATAATTTTCGTAATTAACTTAGTTAATTCTCAAATAATAATTTATAACAATTGTTATATACATTAGAGTATATAAATATTTGTTATAGGGTACAAAAAGATACAATACCTGAATTTTAAAAATTTTTATAATAGAATTAATAAACTAATTATGATTAATGTTAATTTTTAAATAATTATTTATTTTCATATGTGATTTTATGATTGAATGCAGAAATATTTCTAAAGGAAAAGCAGAAGGGGAATTAATTGTATCTAGTGAGGCTATCAGTTTTTTAGGTGGAGTTGACCCTGAAACTGGTGTAGTCATTGACCCAAATCATGAACTCAAAGGAGAATCCATTAAGGATAAAGTCCTTTTCATTCCAGGAGGGAAAGGCTCTACTGTAGGGTCTTATGTTATATTTCAGATGATGAAAAACAACACAGCGCCTAAAGCAATTATTTGCCTAAAAGCTGAACCGATTATAGCAACTGGTGCAATCATGTCTGACATTCCAATGGTTGATTCTCCATCAAGCATTAAAGAATTGGTAAATGGACAAATGGTTGAAGTAGACAGTGATAACGGTAAAATAACTTTATTATAATTATTTTAATTTATTTAATTTTTATTTAATTTATTTTGCACGGATAATTAGTTGGATTATTTTTATTTGATTATTTTATATTGATTTATTAGAGATGAAAAAATGTCTTCTATTTATATTAAAAATGTAAACATCATCAATCCTTTTAGTGAGGAACCTCTTGAAGAGCGTCATGTTTTAATCGAAAATGGCAGAATTAAGTCATTGCATACAGAGGAATCTTCCCTTTACAAAGACCATATTGTTATAGATGGTGAAGATAACTACCTCTTGCCAGGTTTTATAGACTCACATGCTCATATCATGGCAAATGGATTTCATAAAGAGGATATAATGAAGGATCCTCTTTCATATTACTTTTACAATGCAGTTTCCAATATGAAGGCAACAATTGATGCAGGAGTAACCACTGTACGTGACACAGGACTTGCAGACATTGGAGTAAAAATGGCGCAGGAAAGGAAGATTTTTCCAGCTCCAAGATTGAATATTTCAATAAAGCCTTTAGCCATTACAGGAGGGCATTTTGACCATTATCTAAATTCAGGATTTGATATGGAAATTGCATATCCTGGTTTTCCAGTAGGAACCTGTGATGGAGTGGAAGGTGTTTTAAGAAAAACCCGTGAAGTCATAAGGGCACGTGCAGATTTCATTAAAATCATGGCAAGCGGAGGCATTCTGTCCCCATACACTTCTCCAGACATTGCACAATTCAATAAGAAAGAGCTTAAAGCAATTGTTGATGAGGCAGAAAATCATAACTTGAAAGTGGTGGCTCATTGTCACAGTTTGGAAGGAATTGAAAGATGTGCAAAGGCAGGGGTGAAATCCATTGAACATGGTACTTTCATTGATAAGAAGATTTCACAGCTACTTGCCAAAAAGAGAATGTATCTAACTCCAACATTGGTTGTACACCACACATTAATTAAAGAAGGTTTCCCAGTTTGGGATAATTTTGCAGATGACAAGGTCAAAAAACTTAAAGAAGTTGTTAAAATACAAAAGGAAAACATAGCTACCGCTTATGAAGAGGGAGTGAGTTTCCTAATGGGTTCTGACTGTGGTGTAATAGACCATGGAAGAAACCTCGGTGAGTTGAAATACCTTGTTGATGTAGGATTAAGTCCACTTGAAGCTATTCAAGCAGGAACAATTGAAGGTGCAAGATTCTTCAATCAGGAAAATGACTTAGGTTCCATTGAAGTAGGTAAAATAGCGGATATGATTATTGTAAAAGAGAATCCAATTGATAAAATTGAGTCTTTAGAAAATAATGATAATATTTTGACTGTAATTCAAGATGGAGAAATCCTAAAGCATAATCCTATTTTTTAAGCAGCTTAAAAAGAGTTTTTTAAATAGGGATGAAGTTAAAATCAGAAAAATAACTTATTTTTTTAAAAAAATAAGAGATAATAAAATTATTATCTCTTAAAAATTCCTTTAATTTTGTCCAAGATACCAGTAGTAGTAAGAACAGTCACACCGATAGCGTAAATGTCTTTAGCTCTTGCTTTATCTACTCCTAGTTTCTCAGCAATCAAGTTAACTATCACGTCTTCCGCTCCACCACCTGCGGTGAAGTTTTGTGCAAAAATATCGCTAACGATATTTCCTTGGTCTTCTGTCAAGTTAGCTTGCTTCATAAGTTCTTGAATAAGATCTGCGTTAGGCATGATAAAATATATGTAATTATTTATATTTAATACCATACTATTTTTTTAATATGATGGTATTTTTCTATTTTTATGAATTGTTTTCAATTTATTTATAAATTCTTGAATATTGTTTAAAATACTATTTATAAGATATTTAGGCATACCAAAACTTTATATTATGTTTCGATATATATAATTATATAAAACAATAATAGATTATATATTAAGAATTTAAAGGTGAAAATATGGCAATCGATAAAAAAGAAGTAAAAGTCGTCGGAATGCACTGTCCTTCATGTGCAAAAGCAGTTGAACTTTGCATGATGGATTTGGATGGTGTAGAATCTGCTGTTGTAGATTTAGATGCTAATAAAGTAGAAGTCGAATATGACAATGAAAAAGTATCCGATGTGGACTTAGCAGGTGCTGTTAAGGAAGCAGGATTTGATGTAGAATAATTAAAATGGTTTTTTAAACTATTTTTTTTATTTTCATTAATTTTTCTGTTCATATTCAGATAATTTATTTATAATTTTATTTATTTCAAAAACTAATTTTTTTCAGATGATTAATTGGGAGGAATAATATGGCTCAAAAAGAATTGGATATTCCAGTGGATGGCATGCACTGCTCATCCTGCTCATTGCTTGTAGAAAAATCACTTGGCAAGCTTGAGGAAGTGGATTCCATCAATGTGGATTTGAATACAAACAAGGCACATATTGTCTTGAATGATAAGATTTCTCCTGATATAATCGATAAGACCGTTGAATCAGTGGGATTTACAGTTCCAAAAGATGAAGTTGTAATTCAAATTGATGGCATGCATTGTGCATCCTGTGTAAACAATGTTGAAAGATTCCTTCCACGTGTTGATGGTGTTGTAGAGGCAAATGCTAATTTGTCCAATCAAAAAGTCACCATAAAGTATTATAGGGATATGCTTAATCTCAAGGAGATTCAAAAGACCATTGAAATGTTGGGATTTGAATATCTTGGCCTTGATGGTGAACTTGATGTGATGGATGAAGAGGAAAGATACCAAAAGGATCTAAAAGGCAAATTATATAGGATCATCGTAGGTCTTGTATTTGCAGCAATCTTAATGGCTATAATGCACTTCCATATAATGCTTCCTCCACTCACTATGGGTCAACTTTCATTGATTATAGCTATTTTCCCATTTTGTTATGTAAGCTATCCAATTTTAAAGGCAGGATGGAATTCCCTTAAGCATAAAAACTTGGATATGGATGTAATGTATTCAATGGGTATTCTCGTAGCATTTGTATCAAGTGTATTGGGTACTTTTGGCATTGTTCTCGATTCAAGTTTCATGCTTTATGAATCTGCAGTGATGTTACCTTCCTTCTTGACAATAGGTCGTTATCTTGAAGCAAGGGCTAAAAGAAAAACCTCCTCTTCAATCAAAGAGCTTATTGGTTTACAACCAAAAACAGCTACTTTATTAACTGTTGATGCAGAAGGAAATCCAGTTGAAAAGGAGATAGATATTGAAGATATCAATATCGGTGACATCTTGCTTGTTAAGCCTGGTGAAAAGATTCCAGCAGACTCCATTGTAGTTGATGGTGAAAGCTATGTAGATGAGGCTATGATTACAGGTGAGCCTGTTCCTAAGCTTAAAAAGGCAGGAATTGATGTTTTTTCAGGAACAATCAATCAGGATGGGGTATTGAAGATTGAAGCGCAAAAGATTGGTTCAGAAACAGTTTTATCTCAAATCATTCAGCTTGTGGAAAAGGCACAAGGGTCTAAACCTCCTGTGCAAAGGCTTGCAAATAAGATAGTGGCTTGGTTCATACCAGTTATCTTAACAATAGCTATCATTGTATTCCTATTATGGTACTTTGTTGCATGTTCTGGCTTGCTGTTTGCGCTCACATGTCTCATATCCGTGCTTGTTGTTGCATGTCCATGTTCATTGGGTCTTGCTACTCCAACTGCAGTTACTGTAGGTGTTGGAAGGGCAGCTGAATATGGAATACTCATTAAAAACGGGGAAACCTTGGAAAGCTCTAAGGATGTTGATGTATGTGTATTTGATAAGACAGGTACAATCACTGAGGGAAAACCTGAAGTTGCTGACATTGAAAGCTTTGACATAGATGAGGGCAAATTCCTTCAAATATTGTCAAGTGTTGAAAACAATTCAAGCCATCCAATTGCAAAATCCATATTAAACAGATTCAAAGCAGACAATATTAAATTGGCAAATGAAGGAAAAGAAGACCTTCAATTATTGGATGTGGAAGACTTTGAAAATGTCACAGGTAAAGGTTTAAAGGCAAATGTATCAATTGACGGTGCCAATTCTTCAGTACTTGCAGGAAACCTTAAGCTTATGGAATCAGAAGGTGTGGAAGTTAGTGAAGAGGTCTTAAATAAGTTCAATGATTTTGTTTCAGATGCTAAAACAACCATTGTAATGGCAGTGGATGGTGAAGTCAAGGGAATAATCACTTTAATGGATAAGATTAAAGGCAGTTCCAAATCAGCCATTGATCACTTGCATAAGATGGGCATTGAAACATATATGCTTACAGGAGACAATGAAAAAACCGCTTCCACTGTGGCGAATGCAGTTGGAATTGACAATATAATGGCAAATGTGCTCCCTAATGATAAGCTCGATAAGGTTCGCCAACTTCAAAAGGAAGGAAAAAGAGTCTTGTTTGTTGGAGATGGAATCAATGATGCTCCTGCATTATCTCAAGCGGATGTTGGTGTAGCTATGGGCAATGGTACAGACATTGCTATGGAAAGCGGTGACATTGTCATTATGGAAGGGGATCTTGAAAATGTGGTGGCTTCAATACAGTTCTCTAAAAAGGTCATGACAAGAATCAAGGAAAACCTATTCTGGGCATTTGCATATAATATGATACTTGTTCCTGTAGCTGCAGGTATACTTTATCCTATTTGGGGCATAGTTTTCCGTCCAGAATGGGCAGGTCTAGCTATGGCATTAAGTTCAGTTACAGTAATTAGTTTGTCACTATTGCTTAAACGCTATGTGCCACCAATTAAAAAACAAGTTGCTTAGTTATTTCATTGTTTAATTAATCGAACTTTTAATTAAATGGATGGAATTTTATTTTCTATTTTTTAATCTTATTTTTATTATTCTTATTTTTTATTAATCATCTTTTTTTAAATCATCAGCATTTTCATCGTTATTGTTTTTGATTAGCTCTTCCAATTCTTCAAATCTCTTATTGAAGTGTCTTGAGAGAAGTGCTGTGGTTAATGTTGCAGTACCTACTCCTGATAGGATATATCCTCCCCAAACAAGGAATAGGCTATTCAATTTACCTATAGGGGTGTCTCCTAATACAGCATAACCATTACTTGTGAATGCATTTGAAACCATTACCAATGAGTCTAATAAATTTTTTCCTTCTGCAAAGGAGGTAAAAATAAAACTTACAAATACAAGTCCAAATAACAATAAGATACTTATTCCCAATCCATTTGATTCAGTGAAATGAATGAATTTGCCATAATAGACTTTAATTACATAAGCCAATCCTATAAAGTGGACAGCTAATAATATCACTAATAATATTGCAGGGTCATCAAGGGTAGAGTGTAGCAATGAAGATAGGGGGATTAAGAATATCATGATTATTTTTTCTGTTAGGGTATCTTTTTTAATTGCCAAACAGCATATCAATGATACAAGGACATCATAGAAAATAAAATGCCTGTAAAAGTCATCTGATGACCAAAACACTAAGGAATAAAGGATATCTACAAAACAAAGTGTTATGATGATGAGATAAAAGACTTGTTTCAATGTTTGAGTCTCTTCTTTAGGCAAATATTCTGTTGAGTTCAATAATCTCTTATGCCTATTTCTCTTGAGATATTTGAGTATATATGAACTCACTAAATAAAGTCCAAAGAAAAATGCAATTCCTAAAATTATGTATATTATTTGTATAGCCATGTATACGAGTTGTGTTTCACTAACCATTAATTTTCCCCACTTAACTTCTCAATACTAATAATTATGATTTTATGAGTAATTAACTTATGTATTATCTTAAGTTAATTATTCTTCTGAACTTTCTTTTAGCTAATTTTAAGCTTTGGTCAAATGTTCTGAATCCTAATTGTATTGTAAGTAAAATAGGGATGATTTCCAATCTTCCTATCCACATTAGGAATATTAGCATTATTTTTGGGAGTGTAGCTAAGCTTCCATTTATCATGCCTGTGCTTAATCCAACGTTACCTATTGTAGATGTCACATCAAACAATGAATTGATTGGATCATTTGTATAGAAAGTCATAATTATCCATGATACAATCAAAAACATCAGATAAACGGCTATGTAGGAAGAAGCTTCCTTTATTTCCCTTTCATTAAATGTTTTGTTTGCTATTTTTGTATTTACAACCCTTTTAGGAGCGATTACGTTTGTTACAGTGAGGTTTATGCCTCTTAAGAATGTAATTACCCTAATTGTCTTTACAGCACCTACAGTTGATCCAGAGGAACCTCCCATCACCATCAATAGCATAATGATAATCAATGAGGCAGGTGCCCAGGATGCCAATTCGCTGGAACTTGCGATATTCGCACCGGTTGTTGTCACTGCTGAGACTATATGGAATATTACGTTCATTGGAGCCATATGGGTTATTGCAGCAATCAGTATTCCGCTGATAATTATGCTTAGAATAATGGCTTGGAATTGTATATCCTTTATTATTGATTTTCCTTTTGTCTTAACCAGATTGTAATGGACTGTAAAGCTTGTAGCCCCAAGCATCATTAAAACCATTGTAATCAGATAGACAATGTTGTTGTTATAGAATCCTACATTTGCATTCTTTATTGACATTCCTCCAGTGGAAATGGTTGTAAATGTAAGATTTATAGAGTCAAAGAGAGGAAGTCCTGCCAAAAGATATAGGATGATACCGAATAAAGTGTAAATAAGATATATTTGTATTGTTTTGTTAAGGGTATTCTTAATGTTTGGCCTAATCCTATCGTCTCTTGCTTCTGATTTGTATAGCTTGAATGCAGAGGTTCCAGGTTTAATAAGGAGGTTAATGAAAATGATTACCACTCCTAATCCTCCAATCCATTGCTCAAGACTTCTTAAAAATAGGATGGACATTGGCAGTGATTCAACGTCACTGAACATGGTCAATCCACTTCCGGTCCATGCGGAAATGTTTTCAAAAAAGGCATCTATAAATGATATGTCTAATATCAGCATCATTATGATAGCGCCTACAAATCCTGCCCATAGCCAAGCGACACTTGATATGAACATGCTGTGCTTGAATTTAAGTTTATCATACTGCTTAAACATTTCAACAAATAAAAAACCTAATCCAATTGATATTGCTGGTGGAATCAATCCAATAAAGTATCTATTTTCAAGGTAGCAAAGGTCTATTAATATGGGAACCAGCAATATTACCCCTATCCCTATCATAATGTATCCAAGATAATGCAAGATGATTTTTATATCTTGCCTTGATAAGTAATTTATCCTCATGATGTCCACCTTTTTATTTATGGCTTTGGATTAGATTTTTAAAATGAAATTATTCATAAATTATTTTTTTAGTTAACTTATAAACTAAACGAAGTTAATAATTATCGTTTTCATTTTAGAAATAATTATTATTTTTAAAAATATATTGAATAATGTTAATAATTATATTAAATCATTATTTAAATTTTTTATTATTTATCTATTTGCCAATGTTTTTAGTTAATGTACATTTTTATACAACAAAGATTTAAATAGTACATTATACATAATAAAGTATACATTATTTAAAATATATAATTAAAATATATGATTAAAAAATAATTTTAAAAAGTATAATATAATAAAGGAGATTAAAAGTGTTTTTCCCCAATATTGAAGAAGCAAAAGAAATAGCTAAGGATCCTTCCTATAAAAGGATTCCAATTAGCTGCGAGATATTTTCAGATACAAAAACTTCTATTGAAGTTTTAAGAAGACTTAGGATCTTAAGCAATCATTGCTACATGCTTGAAAGTGTAGAGGATTCTAAAAATTGGGGAAGATACAGTTTCTTAGGTTTCAATCCTATTCTTGAAATTACCTGTCAAGACGGCAATCTCTCCATTAAAGGCATGTCAAGTTTCAGTGATTGTGAAATAGAAGATGATGAAGACAAATGCTTTAAAGTCAAAACTGATAATCCTGGAGAGTATATCAGAGAAATTGTGGAAGAGAACAAATCCCCAAAGATTGAAGGGATGCCTCCTTTTTCAGGAGGGCTTGTAGGATATTTCTCTTATGATTACATTAAATACAGTGAACCTTCACTTATCTTGGATGCACAGAATCAGGATGCATTCAAGGATGTTGATTTGATGCTTTTTGATAAGGTAATTGCATTTGACAATTTTAAGCAAAAGATTGTTGTCATTGTTAATATGGAAATAAGTGAAGATCAACGTTTCATTGAAGAAAACTATGCTGAAGCATGCAAATCCATTTTGGACATAGTGGATATCATTAAGGCAGATAATATTGTGGATTTGCTTGATGATGATTTCAATCATCATTTAACCAATAAGAAAACATTGGAAGCTAGTCAAAAAATGAGGGAAATAGATTCCTTGGAAGAGATAGATAAGATTAGGAAGGAAATTACCAAACATTTACCTATTGAACTCAAATCCGATTTCAGATACTTGTTTTCAAAAGATGAATACTGCGATATGGTTGAAAAGGCAAAGGATTACATTACAGAAGGAGACATATTCCAAGTCGTGCTTTCAAATAGAATTGAAGCGGATATTGAAGGAAGCCTGTTTGATGTTTATAGGGTCTTAAGAACTACAAACCCTTCACCTTATATGTTCTATTTCTCAAGTGATGACATAGAGATTGCAGGTGCAAGTCCAGAAACCCTTGTAAAGCTTGTTGACAATCAAGTCTACACTTTCCCTCTTGCAGGAACAAGGCCAAGAGGAAAAACAGACGAGGAAGACAGATTATTGGAAGAGGACTTGCTTGCTGATGAAAAGGAATTGGCTGAACATAATATGCTGGTTGATTTGGGAAGAAATGACATTGGTAAAATAAGTGAAATAGGATCTGTTAAGGTGAATAGATACATGGATATTGTAAGGTTCTCCCATGTGATGCATATAGGTTCAACTGTTGAAGGAATTCTAAGAGAGAATTATGACTACTTATCCACAATTGATTCAATCCTTCCCGCGGGTACATTATCCGGAGCCCCAAAGATAAGGGCTTGTGAGATAATCAATGAGCTTGAAGACAATAAGAGAGGAATCTATGGTGGAGCTATTGGATACATAGATTTAACCGGCAATTTAGACACTTGCATTGCAATCAGAATTGCATTTGCAAGGGACAAAAAGGTTTTCATTAGAGTTGGTGCAGGCATTGTTGCAGACAGTGTGCCTGAGAATGAATTTGAAGAGTGCAACAATAAGGCAAGAGCAGTAATGAATGCTTTAAGATTAGCAGATGGAGGGATAGAATGATTCTACTTATAGACAATTATGACAGCTTTTCATATAACCTATTCCAATTGATTGGTGAAGTTTATCCAGATATAATGGTTTATAGGAATGATAAAATTAGCATTGATGAAATTAGGGCTTTGAATCCTGAAGCAATCATATTGTCCCCAGGTCCTGGAAGATGTGAAAATGCAGGAATCTGCATAGATATAGTTAAGGAATTTTATAGTGAAATTCCAATTTTGGGGGTCTGTTTAGGCCATCAGGCAATCTGCACAGCATTTGGAGCTAAGGTTTCATATGCAAAAAGATTGATGCATGGTAAGTCTTCAAGAATTTCCTTAGACTTAGATTCCCTTTTTGAAGGGTTGCCAAATGAGATAACCGTAGGAAGATATCATTCATTAAGCTTGTTGGAGGATACACTTCCAGATTCATTGAAAATCATATCCAAATCAGAGGATGATGGTGAAGTCATGGCTGTAAAGCATAAGGAATTTGATGTCTATGGACTACAATTTCACCCAGAATCAATATTGACACCAGATGGATTAACAATTATAGAGAATTTTTTAAATAAGGTATAGTAATTGATTGTTTAAAAATATTATTTTAAATAAAGAATAGTAAAACTGATTAATTGAAGACATTAGAATTTTTAAAAAGCAAGAAAGGGATTTTTTATGATTAAAGAAGCAATTTTAAAGGTATATAAACATGAAGATTTAACTTATGAGGAAGCTTATGAGACAATGGATGAGATCATGAGCGGAAAGGCAAGTGAAGTTCAAATGAGCGCATACTTAACAGCAATGTCAATGAAAGGTGAAACTATTGATGAAATCACAGCATCTGCTGAAGCTATGAGGGCTCACTGTGTAAGGTTATTGAATGATGAGGAAGTCTTGGAAATTGTTGGAACTGGTGGGGACGGTTCAAATACATTTAATATTTCCACTACCTCTTCCATTGTGATTTCAGCTGCAGGCGTTCCAGTGGCAAAGCATGGAAACAGATCCGCTTCAAGCAAATGTGGTGCAGCAGATGTGCTTGAGGCATTAGGGGTCAATATCAATATAAGTCCTGAAAAAAGCTTAAGTTGCCTAAAGGAAATAAACTTATGTTTCCTTTTTGCTCAAAACTACCATCTCTCAATGAAATATGTTGCAGGAGTGCGTAAAGAGCTTTCCATTAGAACAATATTCAATATTTTAGGACCATTGACAAGTCCTGCAGGTGCTTCAATGGAAGTGTTGGGAGTGTATGAAAGGGAACTCTTGGAGCCCCTTACAGATGTTTTGAAAAATTTAGGGGTTAAGTCTGCAATGGTTGTCTATGGATTGGATGTGATGGATGAGATTTCAGCTAGTGACAAGACTGCAGTATGTGAACTCAAGGATGGCAAGACAAGGACTTATGAACTTTCTCCAGAGGACTTTGGCATGTCTATTTCATCTAAGGAAGACCTTGTTGGAGGGGATGCAAAGGAAAATGCAGAAATCACATTAGCTGTGTTGAACGGAGAAAAAGGTCCAAGAAGAAATGCAGTCCTTTTGAATTCAGCTGCAGGATTATATGTTGCAGGGAAAGTGGATTCATTGGAAGATGGAATCAGGTTAGCTGAAGAGGTCATTGACTCAGGCAAGGCATTGAATCAGCTTGAAAGATTCATTGAAGTTACAAATAGATAAATACCTTAGCTTACTAATAGATGATTATATGCTGGAAAAAATTGTTGCAAAGACTGAAGAGAGATTGGTTGAATCAAAAAGGAATAAGCCTTTAAGCCAACTCAAAGAGGAAGTATCAAAACTGGATATCAATGATGACTTCCCTTTTAAGGAAGCTTTGAAAGACCCTGAAATTGCCATCATTGCGGAAGTCAAGAAAGCTTCTCCTTCAAAAGGATTAATAGCTGAAGATTTTGATTACATTAAAATCGCAAAGGATTATGAGCAAGCAGGAGCATCTGCAATATCAGTTTTGACAGAATCATATTTTTTCAAGGG
Organism: uncultured Methanobrevibacter sp.; assembly: GCF_902784195.1. Taxonomy (NCBI): domain Archaea; kingdom Methanobacteriati; phylum Methanobacteriota; class Methanobacteria; order Methanobacteriales; family Methanobacteriaceae; genus Methanobrevibacter; species uncultured Methanobrevibacter sp. Next base: position 100,010 of record NZ_CACZTX010000006.1, on the reverse strand, counting down.
ATCTAACGATTACCTTAAGGAAATTGCTGAAAATGTATCTATTCCAATTTTAAGAAAAGACTTTACAATAGATGAATATATGATATGGGAAGCTAAATCATTAGGGGCTTCAGCTATTCTTTTGATTGTTTCAATACTTGAGGATGTTCAATTGAAGAAATATTTGGATTTAGCTCATGATTTAGGTCTTTCTGCTATTGTTGAAACTCATGATGCAAATGAGATCAGGACTGCAATAGATGCTGGTGCAGAGATAATAGGTGTAAACAATAGGAATCTTGCTGATTTCACTGTTGATATTGAAAACAGCATAAACCTACGTAGATTGGTTAGTGATGATATCATATTTATCTCAGAAAGTGGAATTAAAACTGCTGAAGATGTAAGGAAATTAAAGGAAAACAATGTTGATGCAGTCTTGATTGGTGAAACTTTAATGAGAAGTGATGATAAAAAGGCTATGATTGAGGAGTTGAAGAACGCTTAATTTTGGAGTTAAAGAATGGTTAAGCTTAAGATTTGTGGAATGAGAAGGGCTGAAGATATAGAAATGGCAAATAGCTACAAGCCGGATTACATTGGATTTGTTTTTGCAGAGAGTCCACGTAAGGTATCATATGAGCAGGCTAAGGAATTGTCAGACCTTTTAAGTGAGGATATAGTTCCTGTAGGAGTCTTTGTGAATGAGCACATGAAGCTAATTGTAGATTTGTTCAAGGATGGAATAATCGAAATGGCCCAGCTTCATGGAGATGAAGATGAAAAGTATATAAGGAATCTAAAAGATAAATCAATTGAAGAAACTGGAAAACAAATACCTGTTATAAATGCAATTGAAATAAAAGATGGTGCTGATTATGATGATGAGCTATTGAAGTGGCGAGATTCAGCATCTGACTATTTTATATTAGACAGTGGAAAAGGCTCTGGCAAAACATTCGACTGGAGTCTACTAGATAAAGAGAGTGAATTCTTTGAGAATTCCATTTTTTTAGCTGGAGGTCTAAACAGTGAAAACCTGGCTTTAGCTATTGAGGAATTCAATCCATTTGCAGTTGACTTAAGCAGTTCCGTTGAAACTGAAGGATTCAAGGATGAAGAGAAAATCAAGAAAATCATTGAAATTATGGAAAATTATAGATAATAATAATTACTAATAAATATTTGGATTTTATGATTGGAGAAATTAAGAGATAATTACAAAAAATATTGATTTTTAAAATTGGAGATAAAATATGAGCAGAGGACGATTTGGAGTTCATGGTGGACAATACATGTCTGAAACATTGATGAATGAACTCCTGAACTTGGAAGAACAATATAATCATTTTAAGGAAGATCCTGAATTTGTAGAGGAATTGAACACTCTATTGAAGGAATATGCAGGAAGACCTTCATTATTGTATTATGCAAAGAGAATGACCGAAGACCTTGGTGGAGCGAAGATTTACCTTAAGCGTGAAGACTTGAACCATACTGGTGCTCACAAGATAAACAATGTGCTTGGCCAATGCCTTTTGGCTAAAAAGATGGGAAAGACCAGAGTCATTGCAGAGACCGGTGCAGGTCAGCATGGAGTGGCTACTGCTACTGCAGCAGCTTTATTAGGTATGGAATGTGAAGTGTTCATGGGTGAAGAGGACACCAGGCGTCAAGCATTGAATGTATTTAGAATGGAACTTCTCGGAGCTAAGGTTCACACCGTAACAACCGGTTCAAAAGTGCTTAAGGATGCGGTGAATGATGCATTCAGAGAATGGATTTCAAGAGTTGATGACACTCACTATGTAATAGGATCCACTATGGGGCCACATCCATTTCCAACAATTGTAAGGGATTTCCAAGCTGTAATCAGTGAAGAGATAAAAGAGCAAATCATGGAGCTTGAAGGCAAATTGCCAGATATGGTTATCGCTTGTGTTGGTGGTGGAAGCAATGCTATGGGAGCATTCTACAATTTCCTGGAAGATGAAGAGGTAAAGCTTGTAGGTGTTGAAGCTGCAGGAAAAGGAATTGATACTGAATTCCATGCAGCAACAATTGCTAAAGGTGAGCTTGGAATCTTCCATGGAATGAAATCTTATTTCTGTCAAGGAAACTATGGTCAGATTTCTCCAGTTTATTCTATCTCTGCAGGACTTGATTATCCTGGAATTGGTCCTGAACATGCCTATTTGCATGATATCGGAAGAGCAGAGTATGTTTCAGCAACTGATGATGAGGCAGTGGAAGCATTTGAATACTTATCTAGAATGGAAGGAATCATTCCAGCTATTGAGTCATCACATGCAATAGCTCATGCCATGAGAATTGCAGGGGATATGGATAAGAATGATATTATTGTCATCAATGTATCAGGTCGTGGAGATAAGGATGTAGCAGCTATTGCTCGCTATAAAGGAGTTGAATTATACGAATAATTGTAGGAGTGTTTTAAATGAGTGATAAGAAAGATATAAAGATTGCTGATGCATTCAAGGATGGAAAGGCTTTCATAGGATTCTTGACTGCAGGAGACCCTACAATTGAAAAGACTGTGGAATATGTATTGGCTATGGAAGAGGCAGGATGTGACTTGGTCGAGATAGGAATTCCATTTTCAGATCCTGTAGCTGAGGGGCCTGTCATTCAGGAGGCAAATATAAGAGCGCTTTCAAACAATACAAACACTGATGATGTTTTTGAGGCAATCCGTCAAATTAGGGAAAAGTCAGATGTTCCTTTGGTGTTCTTGACTTATATCAATCCAGTATTCTACTATGGCTATGACAAGTTCTTCAAGAGATGTCAGGAATTGAATGTTTGTGGAATCATTTCACCAGACCTTCCATATGATGAAAAGGATGAGATTCTTGAAGTGACTCAAAAGTATTGCATTGATATAATCAGCTTGATTGCACCTACTTCAAAAGAACGTATTCAAATGATTGCAAGGGAAGCAAGCGGTTTCATTTACGTTGTTTCATCATTAGGGGTCACAGGAATGAGAAGTGAGATTAGAACTGATTTAAAATCCATTTTAAAAGATATTAAGGAAGTTACTGATGTTCCAGCAGCAGTTGGTTTTGGTATCAATACTCCGGAACAGGCAGAAAATATTGCAAAAGTGGCTGATGGTGTTATTGTAGGAAGTGCAATTGTTAATATTATTGCAGAGCATGGAGAAAATGCAAAAGAGCCACTTGTAAATTATGTCAAATCTATGAAAGATGCTATTTCCTAACATCTTTCTTTAATATTTTTAATAGTAAATTTTTATTAATTTTTTATTTTGTGATTCTTTCTTTTTTTATCTTATTTTTATTAATTTTTTTTATTTTATGTTTCCTTCTTTTTTATCTTATTTTTATTAATATTTTATTTTTTTATTCAGTTTTTTCTATTTTTTAATTACATAATTTCATTTTTTCATTGATTTGCTTTCATGGTAGCTATTTGCTCGTCACGGCTTTTTAATTTCAATGTGAATGCAAATGCAACGAGAGCAACAATCGCTGCTAAAAGCAAACTGATTTTATAACCTAAAATTCCCGCAAATGATGCGATTATTCCACCAATGAGGGCTCCACCTATCAATTGTCCTGCACTTGAGAGCATGTTTACAATAGCTTGGCCTGCACCTCTTTCATATGGTTTTGCTTCAGTTAAAACTATGTATCTTAAAGGAGCGCCGATGATTGTTACAAGACCTACACCAATCATGCATCCTGCTATTATGAAAAATATCAAATTGCTTGGGTAAACTGCAATTGCAAATAATCCTATAGCTAACATTATTGTTCCCACTGCCATGATCTTACGGGAACCTGCAGAATCCAGAATCTTACCGAGTATTGGTGCTGCAACTGCATTTGCTCCCAAAATTGGAATTAGCATAAGACTTGCATACTGTTCATTCAATCCCATAGAAAGGATTACAAGTGATGGGATGAATATTGCTGAAGAGTAGATTATGCCATAGCATAATGTTTCAACACATGCAATGCTAATTTCCCTGTTTTTGAGCATGTGTATTGGCACAATTGATTCCTCTGCTCTTTTTTCCACTTTTAGGAATATTGGGATTAGGATAATAAATGCCAATAGGAATGGTAGAACATTCAAAGACAATAGACTGTTTAAGAAATTGCTTGAATCGATTTGGTTTAGGCCATAAGCTAAAAATATTGCAAGCAGGCTTAGAATTATGATTCCCAAATAGTCTATCTTCAATTTTCTCTCATCTTCCATCTCAGGAAGGATGTACCATGCAAATGCTATTATGAATATGGCTATTGGAATGTTTATTGTAAAGCACCAATTCCAACCATAGGGAATCAAAGCTGCTCCAACCAATGGGCCTCCAATTGCAGAAATACCGAATACACTTCCAAGAATTCCCAATGCCTTTCCTCTCTCTTCAAGTGGGAATGCATCTCCTACAAATGCTCCAGCTACAGGGAAAATTCCTCCACAACCGAAACCCTGTACGACTCTTCCTAAAAATATTGCCTCTATGCTAAATGCAGACGCTATTAGGCATGATCCTATTCCAAAAAGGATTACATCTAATATAAAGACCTTCTTTCTTCCATAAAAGTCTGAAAATTTAGCCATGACTGGAGAGCCAATCATGAAAAATATTACAAATAGTGTAAATATCCAGCTTGATTCCCTACTTGTCAAGTGGAAGCTTTGTTCGATTGATGGAAGTACTGGACCTATGATTCCAGTATCCAATGAGCCCATAAACACTCCTATTAAAAATAATATGAGTATCAAATTCCGTGTTTTTGTATCTAGTGTTTTTTGCATAGTATTTTTTCCTTTAGATTTTAATAGTTATTTGTTAATATTGTAATAATTGATAATTAAGTGCCGAATTTCTCTCTCACTTTCCTGATTGTAAATCTTGCAAATGCGAAGTTCAAGATACTTGCAGTGATTCTTCCCACAGCCAGACCTGTCCAAATACCAACAAGTCCCCATCCTAGGACTATTCCTAAGGTGTATGTTGCGGTAACAGTAAAGATAACCTCTCTAATAATGGTCCACATCAAGCTTATGGTTCCCTTACCCATTCCTTGATAGAGGAAACTTGAAGTCATTCCCGCTCCAGTTAGTGGAAGGCAAAGGCTAGCTATTCTTAAGAATCTTGTAATCTCTGGAACCAAAGCGGCTGTTTCTTTTGTGTATGCAAACAATGTTGCAAGCTGTGGTGCAAATGCAATCAATATTATTGTTACAGCAGTTCCAAATGCTATTCCAAATTTAACTCCATATAAGTGGGCTCTTGATAGGTAATCGCCATTTTTAGCACCATATGCGCTTCCTGAAACTGCAGCTACTGCACTACCAATAGCTGTAAGGGGCATTATTGCAAATAGGTATAATCTTTGGCCTGAGGTGAATGATGCAATACCGTATTCTCCTCCAATTGTTGAGATGAACATTAAGTATAAGCTTACTGCAAGGGACATCATGAACATGTCCATAGATGCAGGAATACCTACTTTTAAGATGTCTTTAGCTATTTTGGAGTCGAATTTAAACTCTTTTAAGTTGACATTCACATATGTGTCCTTTTTGATGAGTATCCAGTACAGGATTACTGATGCTGATCCAAGAGCACTGACAATTGTTGCAAGGGATGCTCCTGCAGAACCTAATCCTAATACATAAATGAAAAGAGGATCAAGAATGGCATTAAGGGTTACAGAGACAATCATTGCATACATTGCCCTTTTCATATCACCTTCCCCACGAAGAATACCGCTTCCTCCGTTACCGAACATAAAGGCAATAAGGCCTAAAAATAGAGGGGTTCCATATTTAATTCCTTCAGCAAGGTTTTGTCCGCTTGCTCCATAAGCTCGAAGCAAAGGTTCCTGAACGGATAATAGGACTACAGTAAGAATGATTGAAGCAACTAAGAATATTAAAAGAGCATGTGCTGCAGACTTATTGGCGCCTTCATGGTTTTTAGCTCCTACAAAACGACTAATGCTGCTTGTAGCACCACTTCCAAGACCTACACTTACCCCATTCAATATCATGAAGATAGGGGTTACGAAACCTATCCCCGCTATTGCAGCCTGTCCAAGACCTGCTACCCAAATACCGTCAATGATATTGTATGATGCTGTCAAAAGCATTGATATCATGATTGGAATAGCAAGGGTCTTCACTGCCTTTTCCGGATTTCCTCTCATTAATTCCACATTTTTATTTGCCATTTTAATCCCTATCAATAAAAATTAATTTAATTATTATTCCTTAAGTATTTCCTCTGTTTTTCTAGCTATTTCCCTTAATTGACATTTTGCATTCTCATCCAGTTTGTCAATTCCAACAGCATTTTCCCATTCTTCTAAATCATTTTTTAATAGAATAGCTAGTTCTTCACCTTTCTCTGTTGTTTTTAAGATGTATTTTCTTCTATTGTTTTCATCTACAATCCTTTCAACATATTCCTTATCTTCCAATTTTTTCAAAGCTTTCGCTATTGTTCCTTTGCTTTGGCCAAAAATAGTTGCTAGGTCATCTTGAGATAAGTCTTTTCTTTTATGAATTTCCATTAAGTAGCGACCCTCATGAACCATATCTATATGGTTTGGGTTTTTTTGCGCATATCTTAATTTGTTTTTGGAAATGTGATGAATTAGTGCTATAAAAGGCATTGAATCAAATTTATCCAATGTTTTTTCATTTTCTTTCATAATTAATAGTTGATTTTACAAATATATAAATGTTTCTTAGGAAACTGTTTATTGATGAACAATATAAAAATTAGATTTTAAAAAATTAAAAAAAATATTTTAAGGGAAGTTCAATAAAAAATTAAAATTAAAATTAAAAAAGAGTTTGCTGGCCTTTATTTGAGCTATTGATTCTCCAATCAATCTCTTCTAAATTGTTTTCTTGTAGGAATTCATTAGCCAATTTGAAATGATTGCATCCAAAGAACCCTCTTCTTGCAGAAAATGGACTTGGATGAGAGGATATAAGCACTAAATGATTAGGATTTGTAATCAATTCCTTTTTGAGTTCTGCCTGTTTTCCCCATAAAAGGAAAACGATTGGTGCTTTTTGGCTGTTCAATATTTTGATTACATTGTCTGTAAAGGTCTGCCAACCGCATTTGCTGTGTGAATTTGCATTTCCCTCTTCAACGGTGAGTACAGTATTGAGTAGGAAAACTCCTTGCTTTGCCCAGGATTCAAGGCATCCGGAATCTGGAATCGGATAGCCATATTCTGATTCTATTTCCTTGAAGATGTTTTTCAGAGACCTTGGGATTGGATGTCCTTCAGGTGTTGAGAATGCAAGGCCGTGAGCTTGTCCTTCTTCATGATAAGGATCTTGGCCTAATATGACAACTTTCACATTCTCTATTGGACATAGGTTGAAGGCATTGAATATTTCCTCTTTTGGCGGATAGATTGTTTTAGTTTTGTATTCTGCTTCTACAAATTCTTTTATTTTTAGGAAGTATTCCTTTTTAAATTCCTCTTCTAAAACATTATCCCAACTGTTTCCAATCATAAAATCACTTTTTAATATGTATTTTTAGGGCTAATTATAAACATTTTTTATTTATTATTTCTTTCCAGTCACCTTATCTAAATAAGGAATCTTGTCTAATATTGATAGAATTGCTAAACTGATTGCTGTTGTAAGAATCACTAAAACAGGTATCCAAATCAATGAGCTGCCTTGAGTGAAATTGATGAATTTTATTAAATTGATTTTTATGCAATATAAAACCAAGTAATGAATAAGATAAATTCCATAACTGTAATTGCTTATTGTTGTAAATGCATTTCCTAATCTATTATTTTCCATATCAATGAATGATTTGGTCTTGGATAAGTATTTAAATAGTAAAAATGCATTTGCAGACATGAATAGTATCAATAAATTGAAATAGCTTAATCTAACGAATTGATGCACTAGATGAGACCTTGGAACTACAAAACAGAATATGTACCATAGGTAAGATCCAATGAAGAGCAAAGCTGTGATTGTTATCAGGTATTTTCTATCAATTCTCTTTTCCAAAAAGTCACATTTTGCCAAGAAGTAACCTATTACTATATAAGTGAGGAAAGAAAGGTAATATATTAATTTAGGGCTATATGGATCGAATAGCTGATAATGGCTTAATCCAATGTAAATTACAGAAAGAATTGCTAAAATTGTGATGAATTTCTTATTGAAATCATTTATGTTCATATCTAATTGCATCACTTTGTTTATTATGAATATTCCAACATAAGCTATTATAATCATCCAAACAAACCAGAAATGAACTCCTAATGTTCCTGCTGTTCCAAAGAATATCTTAAGTGCACTATCTAGGTTAAATCCATGGCTCATTATGCTTGTAAACATTATATAAATCAATACCCAAAACAGGAAAGGTATGAATAATCTTGATAATCTCTTTTTAAAGAATTTTATTAAAGTGTCTTTTTTACCTAAGAGCAAGGCTCCACTAAGCATTGCAAATATAGGGATTGAAAAATCTCTAAAACAGTCAAAGAATACAGAAATATAAAGATTAGGGCCATTTATATCTCTAGATACGTATGAGACTGATACATGGCAAAATACAATTCCAATTATTGCCAATGCTCTAAGTACATCGTAATAGAATATTCTTTTTGAGGGTGTTTTAGATAATTCAGTGTTTTTAGATTGATTCATAGGATTACCAAGAATTATTTTTTCAATAATCTTTATATTTTTAAAGACTTTAATAATTTTCTAGTATGATACTGCCTTTCAATTTATGCATTTTATTTCATTACTTTTTTAAGTATGGAAAACATTATTTTTGCAAAGGCCTTCTTCAATATTCCCAAGTTTACATTTGGAGCAAAATCATGATTCACCAAGCCAGTGTTTTCCCAGTATTTAGCATCAGCTTCTATTGGGTCTTCACTTAATGCCATAGCTCTCCATACATTGTAGAAAATCAAATCCATAAGTTTTGGTGAATGAAGTTTCTTGGAAGATACATCCTTATGGAACTTTTGAGAAATCTTGTTTATTTCTTCCCTATTGATGTCGTCCTTTCCGCCACAGGCATAAGTTATCTTATAGTTTTTATTGAATCCCCAATGCCTTAATGTTTCATCGATGTATTTTGCAACATCCTTTTGGCCAGCTCCTGCTGTAGATACAACAATCAATGCTTTCTTGTCAAAGAATTCTGGCCTATGGTATAGGTAAGCGGTATGGTCGAAGAAGTTCTTAAGCAGTCCAGTAACATTCATTGCATAAACTGGGCTTGTTATTATTAATCCATCTGCCCATTTGATCTTCTCCATAATTTCTTGCACAATCTCATTATGAGGGCAATGGTCTTCACCTTCCATAATGCATTTAAAGCAGCCATTGCACATTGGCATTTTAGCTTTCATCAATTGTATCTCTTCAAATTCAGCGTCATCTCCTAAATTGGTTTTTGCTTGCTTAACCATGCTCCATGTATTCTTCTTTCTTGGAGATCCATTGATAATAATGTATTTCATTGTAACACCTATTAGATTTATCATATGTCTAGTTGCCCTTCAAGGACCTTCTTTTCCTTATATTCAAAGTTTTTATCAAATTCATCCACCATATCTTCATCAACACCAAAGACTTCTGGATTGTAGAATATTCCCTTATCAAAATCCAGATCTTTGATAATATTCTCATTGCCATTTAATATTTTTATCATGAAAAACGGATTTTCGTCTTCAGTGTCTGTTCCTTCAAGGTAAATATTGTATTTTGATGCACTTTCAAAACCGAATCTATGGTAATAATCCTCATCACCTATTACAAAAACAAAAGGAATATCCATATCTTCTGCAAGTTTTAAGGTATGTCTTATTAATTTGGACCCGTAGCCATTGCTTTGATATTTGGAATTGATAGATATTGGCCCAAGGACACTTGCCTTTTCACTTCCATCAGCAACTTTAATGTCTACTCCATACCTATTTTTCCTATAAAGATCCAATCTTCCATTTGAATAGTTTATATGGCCGATGATTTCATCATTTTTCTCTATAATATATGCCAAGTCATAAATGAAACTTGAGTCATCTCTTAAATTATGGACTATATAATGTTCATAGGCTCCTGGTCTATAAACGTTCCAAAATGCATCTCTTACAAGGTTTTCAACTTTCAGATAATCTTTTTCTTCTTCTAATCTGATGGTTTCTTCAGACTCTTTTTCTTTTTCCAGTGAATCTTTTGGATTTTTTGTATCTATCTTTACTGAATTAAAGAGAATCTTCATATGATTTGTTGTTCTTCTTTCGAAATCCTTTAGGAATTTTTCATCATCTTCAGGATAATTTATTATGAAATGTTCGTATAATAGGAATAATCCATAGTAATAGAATGACTCTGCGAGCTGCTTGATGTCAGCATCTTTCTTGATGAAATTCATTTCTTTCATTAGATTAAAGAGGTCTTCCCAGCCATTGATTGCATACCCTATAATTGCTTCCTTTACAAATTTCTTTATCTTTTCGTTATGATAGGATTCAACCAGGAATATCCTTGTAATCTTCATCATCTTCTCTTCAGAGAGCTTTGAGATGAATCTATCGCTTCCTTCCTTATAGAAATGGTCAAAATCCATATTCAGATTTTCCTTAGGTTGCATTACAGGAGCTTCTTCCTTTAGCATTTCGTTAATGTAATAGCTTAATATGGATTCTAATATTGATTCCTTGCTTTGGTAGTGATTATAAATGGAACTTTCCTTTATTCCAACTTCCTTAGCTATTTGGCGTATGGAAACTCCATCATATCCGTTTTGTGAGAACAAATCAATGGAAACATCAAATATCTTTTCTTTTGTATTTTTTCTAGCCATTTTATCATTTTAAATATTTTAATAGTATTAAAGTAAAATTATTTAAACTAACACTTGTTAGTTAAATTCATATTTTATTATATTGGCATTGATATATAAAACTAACGATTGTTAGTAAATTTTTAGATATTTTTATTTTCAGAATTAATATTTTTTTTTAGATATGATATTTTTTTTAAATATTAGAAAATAGATATTTTTAAATATCTTCTTTTAGAGAAGTTTATTATCCAAAATAAGGAAAATAATAAAATGTCAACTAATGCAGATATTGAAATACTAAATGAATTGAGAGAATTAACAAAGGATAAGGAAAATTGGAAAGCAAATATCGATGATGTTGCGCTTAAGTTGAATTATGATTATTCTGCAGATGTCAAAGCAAAGGTGTTATGGCTTCTTGGTGAAATGGGTTTGAAGTATCCGGAAGAAATAGAATGTCATGTTAAGGATATTGCAAGTTACTTAGAGGATAATGATCCTAAATTGAGAGAAAGGTCTGCTAATGCAATTGGAAGAATAGGCAGGGCGGATAATGATTTAGTAATCGTTTATATGGACAAATTGATGAAATTGAAAGATGATGAATCATTTAATGTTAGACATGCATTCATTTGGGCTTGTGAAAATATAGCTACAAGCAATCCAGACTTATTTTGCGATAAATTGGATATCTTTTATGAAATGATTTCAGATTCTGAAGATAAGGTTAGGATAGAAGCTCCTGAAATGTTTAGAGTGATTGGAAAAACAAGACCAAATTGTGTAAAGCATTACTTGAAAAAGCTAGAATATTTTGCTGAAAATGATGAAAACAGAATTGTTCGAATTCATAGTGCTGGAGCAATCAGAATTACAAAAAAGGCATTGGAACAATGAGTTTTAGGGCATGCATGAGTATTGAAAATATTTCTTCATATCTTAAACAATCTTTTAGCATTTTTTGCAGTTATTTCAATAACTTCAGACTCTTCAATATCCAATTCTTCAGCTATTTTTCTTATGATGTATTTTATGTTCAGTGGTGTATTCATTTCCCCTCTTTTTTCTTCTGGAGGTAAATATGGGGAATCTGTTTCAAGAAGCACCTGGTCAATGCCTATCTTATTCAGCATTTTTCTTGCTTTCTTGTTGTTTTTGTGAGTGATTGTTCCACCCACTCCTATATAGAAACCTAATTTGATGAATTCCTCAGCCATTTCTCCTGAACCTTGATAGGAATGCATGGATCCCACTACGCTGTGCTTTTTCAAGATGTCATAAGTGTCCTGCATTGCCTTTCTGGAATGGACTATTGCTGGAAGCTCATGTTTTTCGGCTAAGGCAAGCATTTTTTCAAAGAGCTCAATTTGCTTTTCCTTATTTTCTTTTCCTTTGTAATAATCTAATCCTATTTCTCCCACTGCGATGACCTTATCCTTTTTTAGTTGATTATCCAATATCGCAATGTCTTCATCTGTGATTTCATTTGCAAGAGTGTAAAAGTAACCTAAAGCAGCATAGACATTCTCATAGTCTTCTGACAATTTCAATACTTCTTCATTGCTTTTTGGGTCAGTTCCATTCAATATTAAGGTTATATTGTTCTTTTGAGCCTCTTTTATTATTTCCTCTGCATTTTCCATTTCACTATTGTAAATATGGCAATGTGTATCGATAATCATCAAATTCCTCACATAAGAGATTATTTTTTCTGTTGATTAGAAATTTCTGTTGATTAGAAAATTATTGCATTAAGTTTTTATTCTTTTAACCTCAATTATTATATAATCAATTGAATTAAATTAAATTTTTGGTGAGCATAGATGGATGAGAAGTTTTCAAGAACAGAAATGTTAATTGGAAATGAGGGAATGGAAAAACTAAAGAATGCCAAAGTTGCTGTTTTTGGGCTTGGTGGTGTCGGTTCCTTTGTTTGCGAAGGACTTGCAAGAAGCGGAATAGGCAATTTTGTGCTGGTGGATTTCGATAAGGTTGATGAGAGCAATATCAATAGGCAGCTAATAGCCACAACTAAAACAATCGGCAGAAATAAGGTTGATGTCATGAAAGAGAGAATCTTGGATATCAATCCTGAAGCCAATATTGAAATTTATAATGAATTCTACCTTGCTGATTCAGAATCCGACATCATTACAGAGGATTTGTCATATGTCGTTGATTGTGTGGACACTATAATGGCTAAGATTGCAATCATATGCAAATCCAAGGAAATTGGGGTGCCAGTAATGTCCTGTATGGGTACTGGAAACAAGTTGGATCCTACAAGTTTTGAAATAGATGATATTTATAAGACTTCCTATTGTCCGCTTGCCAGAATAATGAAAAAAGATTTAAAAAAGAGAAATATAAAGAAGTTAAAGGTCTTGTATTCAAAGGAACATCCTATAAACACAAATGAGTGTGAAATAAATCAAAATGAAAAGAAGCATAAGGTCAAGGGCAGTGTTTCCTTCATGCCTCCTGTAGCGGGATTAATGATTGCTGGTGAGGTAATAAAGGATATTGCCGTCAGATGATTTAATTATTTTTCCTCAACTATCTTCCCACTCATATGCTCTATTGTGATTTCATAAAGTTCTGTTACATCCAAAAGATTATCTATTTCTGACTTGGTCTCTTCTTCAGTTGGGAAGAACTTGTTTCCTAAATGAGTCAATTTTTCTATTTTTGTATCCCTGTCCTTAATTGTTTTCATTCTGCCAAAGACAATAACGCTTTTGAATGTGTACCACCAGTCATCTGCTGCTTTTATACCTTTATTCATCACGCAATAGGATACCTTTTCATGCTTTTCAATAGCATCTCTTTTATGGCTTTCCTTTACAGTCCCATGGAAATATATTTTCCCATCCACATAAACATGACTTAATGGTACTGCATAAGGATAATCGTTATCTCCAAGCACGGCTAAGACACCACGTGGTTCTTTAATTAAAATATCAATGCACTCTTCTTCACTTAAAGCCTGTTTCTTTCTTCTCATTTCTCTAAACATATTTAATAGTTTAAATTTACTTATAAAAATAGTTAATTAAAATTAATATTCGTTTATAAAACCATTATAAGACTTTAAAAAATTAGAAAAAGAGTATAAAAATAGCTAAAAATAGTAAAAAAAGAAAAAAGTAACTGGTTATTTAAAACCAGTCTTTTGATGATTCTAGAATCTCATCAACGATTATTGGTGCAGAACCAATGTATGTATGAGGATCCATGATTCTTTCAACGTCTTCTTTTGTTAAGAATTGACTTGCATCAGGGTCTTCAAGGATTAGGTCTGCAAGTAGCAATTTTTCCTTGTTTGCTTTGATAGCGTTCTTTCTTGCTACTCCATAAGCGGTCTGTTTACCCATTCCTGCTCTGGTAAGTTCTGCCATCAATCTTTCTGCCATGATCAATCCGTTTGTGAAATTAAGGTTTCTTTCAATGTTTTCATCATAGAATATGAGATTGTTCATGAGTTTGATTGTTAAGTTGAGAATGTAATCAGTAAGAATACAAGCCTCAGGGAACATGATTCTTTCACAGGAAGAGTTGGTCAAGTCCCTTTCGTGCCATAATGGATTGTTTTCCATTGCAGCATTTACATATGATTTTATGATTCTTGCAACACCACAAATACGTTCTGCAGTAATTGGATTCATCTTATGTGGCATGGTACTGCTTCCAACTTGTTTTTCAGGGTCGAAAAATTCTCCTAATTCTTGAATTTCAGTTCTTTGCAAGTTTCTAACCTCAAGAGCTATTTTGCTTAAGGTAGTTGCTATGTTTGCAAGGGTTGCTACAAATTCAACATGGTTGTCTCTTTGCAATACTTGGTTAGTGATTGGAGCAGGTTTTAATCCAAGAATTTCAGATACTTTCTTATGAACTTCCCAACCTTGGGTTCCAAGAGCTGCGGTGGTTCCTACAGCACCGTCCATCATACCAAGACAGACATTTTCCTTAGCATGCAATAATCTGTCATATTGCCTATGCAATTCATCTGCCCAGATTGCAAATTTCATACCATAAGTTGTTGGAAGTGCATGTTGACCATGGGTACGGCCAATGCAGACTTTCATTTTGTTCTCTTCAGCTAACTTGAGGATTATTTTAGTTAATCTTTCGATTTTTTCTTCCAATACTTCAATGGAATCCTTTAAAAGCAATGAGTTTGAACTGTCTACAATATCATTGGAGGTTGCTCCGAAATGAACATATTCTCCTGCTTCTCCTTCACATACTTCACTTAATCCTTTTGAAAGGGAAGCGATATCGTGTTTGGTTTCAGCTTCAATTTCACTTACACGTTCTACAGTAACAAATTTGGTATTTGCCTTTGCCTTAATCTCATCTGCAAATTCCTTTGGAATGATTCCAAGCTCTCCTTCAGCTTGAGCCAATGCAGATTCAATATCTAACATTCTTTGCTGCTTGTTTTCCTGTTCCCAGATTCTTTTCATTTCTGGAGTTCCATATCTAAATTCTATTGGATGTATTGCCATTTAAACTCTCCTTTGATTGTAGATAATTTTGATTAAATATAATTTTTTTAAATTAATATAGTTTTTAAATTAAATATAAATTTTTAAATAAAATATTATATTTTTTTAAAATACATATCTATTTTTGAATTTTTGATTAAATATATTTTATTGATTTTCATATTATTTTTTCATATTATTTTTTCATATTATTTTTTCATATTATTTTTTTCATATTATTTTTCATTATTTATAAAGATTTATTAATAACTATAATAAATTATTATTTAGAAAGTTAATAATATTCTTAAAAATAATAATTAATAAAATAAATAATAAAAGATAATTATTTCTTTATTGGGTGATATGTATGGATTTCAGTGTTAAAGATTTCAATGTGAGACTTAGAACAATTAAGCTTTGGGAAATAATCATTGCAATAGTTATTTCTTTTTTCTTAACTTTATTTGTTGAGGGATATTTCAATATTTCTTCTGGAGAGTTAGAATACATCCTTTTCTTCTGCTTTATGATGGTATTCTTTTTGATTGCCACATATGGCACTACAGGATTCAATAAGGATGTCAATGACTTGTTTAAAGCAAGTAGCATTATAAGGGTTTTGATTTTAGCCATTTCAAACATGTTTGTGGCAATTTTCATTCAAACTATGTTCTTCCCTTTGGATTCCCTTTTAAATATGGTCAATTCAATTTCCCTGCCTTTATTGGATGTGGTTACTGGAACAAATGATCCATTGATTTTCATTTTTGAGATGTTTTCAGCAATTATCATTGCACCAATATCTGAAGAATTGTTCTTTAGGGGAGTTTTATTCAACAGATTAAAAATCAGAAAAGGGTTTGTCTTTGGTTTAGTTGTTTCATCAGTCATTTTTGGATTATGCCATTTCAATTATCCTGATCATTTTTCACATATTATCTATACTTGCATAATGGGAATGACCCTATGCATTCTGTATTCAAGAACAGACAATTTACTGTTGAATATGGTTGTGCATTCTGCATATAATCTTTTATCATATCTCCTTGTGTACACTCCATTGCAATATTTGATTTTAGGTGGAGAATTCAGTTCATTAATGGGTTTGCTCCTTATTTCATCATTGATATTTATTCCAGTTTATATTATTTATTTCACTTATAAGATGAAATAAGAGCATATTTAAAATTAATGGAAAAAGTTTATTAAGGGTAGTATGTAATATTAAAACACTTATTCAAAATGATTTTTAAATCTTAGGTGCATAAAATGGACTTTAATGTTACTGACTTTAATGTAAGGCTTAGAACAATCAGGTTAAGGGAGGCAGTTTTAGCTATTGCAATAGGATTTATCTTAAATGTAGTTCTAATTGGAATATTTCCTTCATTAGGGAAAAATGATAATTTAATGATCATGCCTCTTTTCATTTTTGTTCTCTTGTTCTTCATTTGGGCCTTAAGAGGCACTCATGGCTTAAGTGATGACTTTTCAAAGCTTTTTGAAAGGGATAATCGTAGAGAGATATTCTATATATTCCTAATAAATCTTTTATTTGTATTCCTGATAGTGGCATTCTTTGCAAATTTTGACATACTTTACGGTTCAGTATATCCTGATATGGAGCCCTTGTTGGATTTCACTCCAAATGCTCTTGACCCATTATCTTTCATTTTGGAAGTGATTTCTTCAGTCATATTGGCGCCTATTCTTGAAGAATTGTTCTTTAGAGGAGTTCTATTCAACAGATTGAAAATAAGAACTGGCATAATAGCTGCTATGGTCATATCTTCAGCCCTCTTTGCTATTGGACATGAATTCGGTGGAATAACCAGTGCATTTGTATTTGGAATCTGTATGTGCATAATCTATCTGAAAACAGATAACATCCTCATGACAATGTCAATCCACTTCTTAAATAATCTTGTAGCGGTTATTCTTGAAGCTGTTAATGCAGATGCATTCCTGTTCCAAATGCCAGTTGCACCTATTACAGGAATAGTTTCCGTAATTGCAGGGCTTTTGATAATAGTCTATATCTTTGAAGAGATTAAGCGATTAAGGGCTTAAATTGTTTTTTTATATGTTTTTGCATTAATTCATTGACTTTTTTTACTTTTTTTAACTTTTTTTTTAAATCTTTAAATTTGGCTATTTTTATAGAAACATTTATATAGGATGTAATATAATTTTTACATATAGAAATGTAATATAATTTTTACATTTGGAATTTATTTATTACATTTGGAATGTATTTGTTACATGTTTATATTTCTATATTTAATCGGCTATTGTTTAAGTGATCATATGAAAACAATTATAAGATATTTGAGGCAGGAGATTAAGTTAAGTCAGCAAGATTTAGCGGAATCTGTTGGTGTTACTCGTCAAACAATCAATGCCTTAGAAAACGGACGGTATAATCCATCTTTGCTTTTAGCATATAAAATAACAAGAATCTTGAATGAAGCCACTTATGGTGAAGATAAGGATTCCTATTTAAGCATAGAGGATATTTTTAAATTTAGTGATGGCGACTTTAAAAATTAAATATATCAAAGTTTGATGCTTTGATTTAAATTTATTTGTTACATATTGTTTAGGGGTAAAAAAATGATATTAGATATTTATAAGGATTCTTTAGAGTATTCTGCTAAAGACTTAAAGACTTTATTGGTATTGGGAGTAACTTACTTTTTAAGTTTCCTTTTGCTTCCAATTTTCTTGATTTACGGTTATTCCTACAGAGTAACCAAAATCTCTGTAGAAGGTATGATTAATGGTAATGATCCATTGCCAGAATTTGATAACATCATTGACATGTTTGTAGATGGTATAAAGGTTGTTCTGGTCTATCTGATTTATGTGCTAGTTCCATTTATAATATTCTTCCTGTTTGCAGTGATATCCAGTTCAATCGGAGGATATGGTGAATCTGCATTAATGGCTATCGGCACTGTCATTACTGTTGTGTTAATCTTATTTGCTTATGTAATGAGCATGTTTGGAGTAGCACACATGGCAAATAATGGAGATTCATTATCTAAAGCATTTAATTATAAGGAAATAATTGAAATCATAAAATCTGTTGGCGTTACAAGAAGTTTAGGGGCTTACATTGGTTTAGTTATAATTTGTTCAGCAATTTTTGCGGTTGTTTTCTTCTTGATCTTATTCGTATTCGGATTCTTCGGAATATTTACCGGAACTTTAGGATTTGCTATGGCTGCTGGTGGAATATTCGTTGCAGGATTTTTTATAGCTTACCTTGTAATGTTGTTTATTGTAGGTCCTTACACCATGATAATGCAATCTAGAGTAAGCGGTTTATTATACAATCTTCATTAAATAATTAAAAGCTTTAAAATAAAAATCTTTAAAATAAAAATTTTTAAGTTATATTTTATTATTTTCTTAATTGGTGATTTTATGGCTAGTATTACTGATGTAGTTAAGGAAGGATTGAAATATCCTTTTAATGATGGAAAAAAGGTTTTGATTTTAGGTATCATCTTCCTTGTTTCAAGTCTTGTCTCAATGGCAATGGAATTTTTGGTCTTTGACAATATGAGAATTTTAGCGAATGTGGCTCCTGTTGATACAGTTCAAGCAGCAATATCAGCTATGCCTCCAAGCAACATGGCTTTGATTGTCTTGTCATGGATTGTAACCTTTATATTGATGGTATTCGCTTCAGGATACATTTATGATGTTATCAAATATGGTATAGAAGGAAAATCTGAACTTCCAGAGTTCAGTGACATTAAAGGATTATTAGTGAAAGGTCTTCGTGCATTCGTTGTTGGTTTGGCTTATTCCATTTTGCCTATGATCCTTTTCTTCCTTGGATTGATGTTAACTGTAAACGAATCTGTAGGCGCTTCTGTAAATGCAATTGGTGCAATTGTATTGCTCATTGCTATCATATTTGCAATATTCGTTTCTTTAGTGAATGTAATGGCATTATGCAATATGGTTGATAAGGATGAACTTGCTGCAGCATTCAGATTTAAAGAGATTTTAGCTTTAATTAAAAATTTAGGATGGGGAAGATTCATAGGAATTTTACTCTTCACTGTTATTGCAATTATGATCATTTCCGTATTCTTTAGCTTTATATTTGGAGCTATTGCTGGAATTATCAGCATTATTGTGGGTTCAGCATTTGTAATGGCTTTAATCAACATGATTCTTAATTCATTGCTTATCAATCCATATGTCAGCATTGTAATAAGCAGGATTTATGGATCAATTTACAAAGAAGCAACTAAAACTGAATTAGAAACTATCTAAAAATGAGAAAATTAGAAACTATGGGTGATTTAACTAATAATTGTAAAATGGGTGATAAATTGAAAATTGATTCAAGAATTTTAGCAGGATTATCTGCACTCCTTGTTGTTGCAATAGCAATTTCAAGTGTTGGTGCAGTTGATTTGGTAAGCAATGGTATAGGCAGTGCTAACTTTGCAATTGACATTCCATCAGGCAGTGACTTTGCTGAAGAGGCAACAACTAACTTGAATGTTGGTGATGTGGCTATGAACATGGAAGTCTTTGCAAACCATGGGGACAATGCAAATGATGTAAATGCCATCATGTATTTGAAAGACGATTCTAAAGATCAAAGCATCATTTCAGATGTGATAAATGATTTGAAAAAGGATGCTCCTATCGTAGAAGAAAATGACAAGTATTTCATTGTAGAAACCAAAGATGCAAATAATTGGGATTTCTTTGATTTTGGCTTTGGAAATGACATTGACACCTTATGGAACTTTGCGACTGGAATCTTTTCAGATGATTCCAATGTGAATGTCACAACTGAAGATGCTGATGTACAGGTTTCTAAAGATGAAGGAATTCATATTGTTGGTGATGACAATAGTACAGTTTCATTAAACACTAATGGATTGGCGGTTTCAGATCCAAATGGCGATGATGTTTCCATTTCAACTGATGGCGTAAAGGTAAATGATTCAAACGGTGAAAATTCAGTAGATGCAAATGCTTCATTTGATGGGGATATTATTTCAAATATTGATAATGCAGACTATGCAATCTGCATTGAAAGTCCAGATAACAATCAGGTAATTGTAATTGCTGGTAATGATTTGGAATTATTAAAATCAATTGCAGAAACTGCTTCTTTTACTAATTAAAATCATTATTTTAGTTAGTTTTTATTTTTTCATTTTTTTATTTTTACTTTCTTTTTTTTGATTAGATTTATTTTATTTTAGTTTTTTTATTTTTTTAATATTTTAGTAATTTTCTATTTTTTATTTTAATTTTTCTATTTTTATTCTAAGTCAATCAACTCTTCAATTGACTTGTAGAGCTCTTCTAATACAGAATAAATCTTATCTCCAATGACTATTTTAGGTTCCATATTTGCTCCATAGCTATTGAGTTCTTTGGATTTGTAAACGATCTTTATGCTCCAAGTGAATCCTCCCTCTAAAGTGCAGGATTGATATTCCTCTTCTAGATCCCAAAGACCTATTTTTTCAACATCTTCCCAAAATTGAATCCACTTTTCACTGCTTATTCTTTTTATGTCAATCAATTCTGGATTTGGATTGTTTACCAAAAGAGAATTGTTCAATAGCTTAATGGATTTTGTTCCATTCAAATCGTGCTTGTAATTGATTTCAAATTCTTCGGGAATGTAGCTAATTGTCATGATTTTATACCTAAACCTTCTTATTATTTATTTAAAATATGTTCGTTTAAACTTATATATTATAAAACTAAAGATTTAAATAAATAAATATTATTTACATATTTACATGTTTTTAAAGGTGAACTTAATATGCTTCGATTAAATGATTTCTTAGATAGATTATCCATAATAAAGGTTTTATCTTTCTTTTTATTGATTATATTACTTCTTACCTTAATTCCTATGGTCTTAAAGATTCAGTTAGGAAGCTTATTTTTCAAATTCATATTGTATGGAATAATGCTACTGTTTTTTGCTTATGCATTGAATAATATCGATTTTGATGAAATCTCATTTAAAGATGCCTTAAGAAAGGAATATGATTCAATATTCAAGGTCTCTGACATTTATCACATCTCATTCATTGTGATTGCAAATATCCTATTTGTTTCCGCGGTGTATTTTATATTGAGATATTTAAGCAATTTGTCAATAATTAGCTTCAATTCTCCTCTTTTTGGAGATTTCAGAGCATTGGGCATTGCAATATTGGCTCTTTACTTTTTCACTGTAGTTATGCTCTCTCCGATTATAGAGGAGCTATTGTTTAGAGGATTGTTCTTAAGAAGATTCAATAAGGAATTGGATGTTACTTTAGCTATTTTGATTTCTTCAGTGTTGTTTGGTGTTTGCCATAACTTTGGAGGAATTTTAGGAGCTATACTATTCGGTATTTGCGTTTCAATTCTTTATATAAAGTCTAAAAACATATTGGTGCCAATATTTGCTCACTTTTTGAATAATCTCTTATCATTCCTTTTAGCATTAAGCGGAGTTGAATACTTGATTCAGTCCAATTTGATAATAATTATCTTGATAATCATTTTAGCCATTGTCTCTAATTTTGTATTGTTTAAGGCAATTTTCAGTGAATGGCCTAAAGATATGGAATAATATGATTATTTCTTTTGTTTTTTTTCATATTTTTTTTCAATTTCTTTTTCATTTATTTTTTTTTTCATTGATTTATATAATCATAAACTTTATATGACTATAAAATATAATTTAAGTTATGTTTAGATTTACAGGTAAAGAGATAAGAGATTTAATCATATCCTTTATAGTGATTGCTTTAGGATTTACCATTCTCTACTCCAATGGTGATTACAGCAATATAGGCTTGGTTTTCCCTATAGTTATGATTGGAGTGGGAGCAGGTTTCATTTTCCACGAATTAGGACATAAATTCGTAGCAATGCATTATGGATATTATGCTGAATATGAGTTATGGCCTACAGGACTCATTATTGCGTTGGTCAGTTCATTTTTCGGATTCATATTTGCAGCTCCTGGAGCAGTTGTTATTTATAGTAATGGTATGGAAAAGAAAACAAATGGAATCATTTCCATTGCAGGACCAATTGTAAATATCATTTTAGGTTTAATCTTCTTCCTTATTTTAGTATCTCTTGGGGATTTCGCATATACTGAAACTGGATATCTTGTCGGATTGACTTGCGTTCTTGGTACAAGAATCAATTTCTTCTTGGCAGCTTTCAACCTATTGCCGATACCTCCTTTAGATGGTTCTAAAGTAATGTCTTGGAGCATTCCTATTTGGTTGATTACATTTGCAATCGCTGCACTTTTAGTTTTAATCTTCGGAGGATTTTTATAATTCCTCTAAATTAGAATTTTTAGCTGAAAATTTTATAAACTAAAAGTTTTAATATAAGAAATGATAGAAATAGTTAATACTTATAAAATTTATATTAATATTATAGTGTATTGATATAGTATATTGATGCTTAATTAATTAATCAAATTTAAAATTCAATAAAAAAATTCAAATTTATTCAATTATTTTAACGTGATATCTATGGCAAAAAAAGATAATAAAATCAGCATGCCTATGAGCGGGGCAGGTTTAGTAAGATATTTTGATGACGAAAGTGTAGGTCCAAAAATCGCTCCAGAAATAGTCATCGCACTTAGTGTAATTTTAGGAATCTTCTGTTTCATCTTAAGATTCTCTGTATAAACAAACTTTTAGAAAGTTTGATTAAACTTATTTTCACTAGTTGAGTATTTGCTCTACTAGTTTCTTTTTTTAATTTATTTACTTTATTTAATTTTTTCACTCAATTTAATTTATTCAATTCTATTTAATTCTATTTTTTTTAAATTATTCACTATTATTTTTTATATTTTTTCAGGATAGTTCTCAGGATATTTTTCATGATATTTCAATTTCATATTAGTTTTTATATGCTCTCTTAATATTTTTAAATATGATAAGGAATATAATAATATTAGAGAAAAAATAAGGAAAAAATTAAATCATTACTTCACTTATTTGTTAAATTATTAGTAAATTTTTAGTCAGATTATTATTTTTATTATCAGTGATTATAATGGATGCTGGAATGGATTATTTTGAAAGATTGGAAAGTGAAACTCTCAAGCTCTATGAGATAGCTAATGAGGCAAGATCCAAAGGGTTTGATGTTGAGTTAGAGACTGAAATTCCATTGGCAAAGGACTTAGCAGAGAGAGTGGAAGGGCTTGTAGGTCCTAAAGGTATTGCAAAACGTATCAAAGAATTGGAAAAGGATATGTCTAGGGAAGAGGTTGCATTTGAAATTGCTGCTGAAATCGCATCTCAGGAATCAAATGAAACAGGTGCTAAGCTTGAGGCTGAAAAACAGGCTTTTGCAGACCAAGGACTTAGAACCGCTTTAGCTATTTTAACAGAAGGGGTTGTAGCAGCTCCTTTGGAAGGGATTTCTGGAGTAAAGATCAAAAGCAATTCTGATGGAAGCAAGTATGTTGCTGTATATTTTGCAGGCCCTATTCGTAGTGCAGGAGGTACTGCAGCTGCTTTATCCGTTCTTTTAGGTGATAAGATACGTGTAGCTACTGGACTTGACATTTATAAACCTACTGATGATGAGATAGAAAGATATGTGGAAGAAGTTGAGCTTTACGAATCAGAAGTTACTAACTTGCAATACTCTCCAACCCCTGAAGAGGTTAGATTAGCTGCAAGAAGCATTCCAGTTGAAGTCAGCGGTGAGCCAACAGACCAAGTTGAAGTGTCTCACAGAGACTTGCCTCGTGTAGAGACCAATAACATTAGAGGTGGAGCACTTCTTGCGATGGTAGAGGGAGTTATTCAGAAATCCAAAAAGATCTTAAAATATGCTCACACACTTAACTTGGACAGTTGGGAATTTTTAGCTGAATATGCTAAAGGTGTAGGTTCCTCTAAGGAAGAAGAAGGTTCCCAATCTGATAGCGAGGAAATCGTTGAGGAAATTGATGACAATATCATTGATAAGGAGGAACTCTTTGAACACTCCAAATATGCTCATGATATCATCGGTGGAAGGCCTGTTTTAGGATATCCTTCTGAAAAGGGAGGATTCAGGCTTAGGTATGGCCGTTCAAGAAACACTGGTCTTGCAACCATGGGGGTTCACCCTGCAACAATGGAACTCTTGGAATTCTTGGCGGTTGGAACACAGCTCAAGATTGAAAGGCCTGGAAAAGGTAACTGTGTAGTACCTGTAGATTCTATTGAAGGTCCAACCGTTAAGTTGAAATCAGGTGAAGTCCGCAGATTGGATTCCATTGAAGATGCAAGAAAGGTTAAAGGAAAAGTTGTTGAAATCCTTTTTTTAGGAGATATGCTTGTTGCATTTGGTGAATTCCTAAGGAACAACCAGCCAATGTTAGGCGCTTGCTGGTGTGAGGAATGGTGGATTGAAACAATAAGAAATAGCGCAAAATACCAATCATTCACCGATGAGGAAAAAGAGGCATTCAATTTAAATTCATTGCAAACCAAGAAATTCACAGTCGAAGAAGCATTTAAAATCACTGAAGAGTTTAATGTGCCTTTGCATCCGGAATACACTTATTATTATAATGACATCTCCATTAAGGATTTAGTTGATTTAAGCCAGTGGTTGGATACTAAAAGAGACTACTTGGAAAATGGATATCTAAATGGAGAGGATTTAGAACTTGATTTATCATATCAAAAAAGAATTTTGGAAGTTATGGGCTTATGCCACAAGCTTCAGGATGGAAAAGTAATAATTGACAAGAATCATGGTTTTAGTTTACTTAAGACAATAAATGGAGATTATTCAAAATATCTTGCTGATGAGTATTACAAGATGAAAGTTGTTGACATCATCAATGAGAATATAGATTTCGAGATAAAGGATAAGGCTCCATGTTATATAGGTACAAGGGTTGGCCGTCCTGAAAAATCCAAGGAAAGATTGATGAGGCCGGCTCCTCATGTGCTCTTCCCTATTGGAAACAATGGTGGAAACAGACGTTTGGTTGCAGAAGCTGCCAAAAAGAAAAAGATTAAGGTGGAATTTGCAAGAAGGGAATGTACAAATCCTGATTGCAGATTAAGTTCATTCCAAGCCATTTGTCCACATTGCGGATCCCCTACTGTCATTGGGAAATCCGGCCAAAAAGATATTAATTTGGCCCATATGCTTTCCAAGGCTTCAAATAATGTGGGAGTTCGTAAAGTTGATGAAGTTAAAGGGGTTGTTGGATTAATTTCTGAAGATAAGCTCCCTGAACCTTTGGAAAAAGGTATCTTAAGGGCTAAAAATAATGTGTTCACATTTAAGGAAGGAACTATCCGTCATGACTCCACTGACTTGCCACTAACTCACTTTATTCCAAAAGAAATTGGAGTAACAGTTCCTAAATTATTGGAAATGGGATATACTAAAGACTGCTATGGTGAAGACATTGTTAGTGAAGACCAAATTATTGAACTTAAGGTTCAGGATATTGTAGTTTCCGATAATTGCGGTGAGTATTTGGTAGGTGTAGCTAATTTCGTTGATGATTTGCTTGAGAGATATTATGGAATGGAAAGGTTCTATAATGTAAAGGACAAATATGACTTGATTGGGCATCTTATTGCAGGTCTTGCTCCCCACACATCTGCAGGAGTATTGGGCCGTATTGTAGGGTTCACCAAGGCTTTAGGATGTTATGCTCACCCTTATTTCCATTCTGCAAAAAGGAGAAACTGTGACAGTGATGAGGATTCTGTGCTGTTGCTGTTGGATGCATTGATCAATTTCTCAAAATCATACTTGCCAAGCACTCGTGGAGGAAGTATGGATGCTCCTTTGGTTTTATCAACTCGTATAGACCCAGAGGAGATAGATGACGAATCCCATAACCTTGACATCTTTGAAAGATTCCCACTTGAATTCTTTGAAAGGTCTCAAGAACCTTTAAAGCCTGCTGACATGTTGGATTTGGTGGATAATGTTGCTAAGCATTTAGGTACTGACAGGCAGTATCACGATTTGATGTTTTCACATCACACTTCAAGCATTCATGCAGGGCCAAAAGTTTGCTTATACAAACGTTTAGGATCCATGAAGGAGAAGGTGGAAGCTCAAATCAATTTAGCTGAACTTATCCGGGCAGTTGACCAAAGGGGAGTTGTAGAGGGAGTATTGTCTTCTCACTTCTTGCCGGACATTATGGGAAATTCAAGAGCTTTCTCCAAGCAGAAGGTAAGATGCCCTAAATGCGGTGCTAAGTATAGGAGAATGCCTTTAACAGGTAAATGCAAATGTGGTGGGGACTTGATTCTCAGTGTTTCCAAGGGATCTGTAGTCAAGTATCTTGAAATTTCACAGAACCTTGTAAACAGGTATCCTGTATCCCACTATCTTGAGCAAAGATTGGAAATTCAGGAATTTGGTATTAATTCATTATTTGAAAGTGACAAATCCAAGCAAAGTTCATTGGATGTATTCTTTGGAAAATGATTAATTTGATATGGGTCTTTATTTGATTTTCATATTTGGATAGTGAATTTCACTGGATTCTTTAATTTTATTGTTTTTTAATTAAGGGTTTTCCTTAATTATTTTTAATTTTAAACAAGTTTTAAGTGTTTTCTAATTTTGAATATTGTCATAATAAATATTGTTCGTATAAAAACGAATGATTTATATACATCTTATAACATATATTATTTCGTGAAGTAACTAACATTTTGTATAGTTACTAACTTTCGTATAATTTCTAACGGATATTATACATGTAAGTACATAGTTATTAGTAATCACTTTGAAAGTTTTATCTAAATTTTCATGATTACATAATTATTAATTTAATTATTATTATTAGATTTTTATTTTAAATGAAGGTGTTAAAGTGGAAAAAGTCGATAATGTAGAAAACGATATTAGAAGAGCTAAAATCACCGTTAAGAAAAACAACGGTGTTTGTGAAGCTTTCAGTTATGAGAAATTGTTAAAGTCTTTAGTGATGGTAGATGCTCCATACTTTGAATCTGAAAGAATTGTTTCAACTGTTGTTGAAAACCTATACGATGGAATCAGCACTAAAGAGATCAAAAAGATTGTTTACGAATGCTTAGAAGAAGTAGATTCTGAATCAGCTAACAAATACTTAGCAAAAACTACTTTAAAAGTACGTTCTTCAAGAGATAAAATTGAACCATTCGACATGGCAAAAATTGCAAGTACCTTAGTTGAAGAAACCGGCGCTTCCCAAGAAACCGCTTTTGAAATTGCTACTGAAGTTTGGAAAGAACTCAAAAAACTCAATGTCGAATACCTTACCGCTCCAATGATTAGGGAAATCGTAAACACAAAACTTGTAGAATATGGATTAGAAGATTTAAGAAGCAGATACACTCGTTTAGGTATTCCTGTTTACAACATCACTTCCTTAATTGAAAACGGTTCAAGAGACAATGCAAACATGATGCATAACCCTGAATCCATTCACAAGTATGTTGCTGATGAAGCATTAAAACAATATGCACTCTTACACATGTTACCAGCTCACTTAGCAGATGCACACATGTCTGGTGACATTCACATTCACGACTTGGAATTCTTTGCTGGAAGACCATTGAACTGTCTCCAACATGATATAAGAGCATTCATTAAACATGGTCTTAAAGTTGACGGTACTGGAGATCACACTTCAGTTGCTGCACCTCCTTCCCATATGGAAACATTGATGAACCACACTGGTGAAATCATGTTAGCAGCACAGCAAAACATGTCTGGTGGACAAGCTATGTCCCTCTGGAACGTATTTGTTGCACCATTTGCAACAGGCAGAAGCTATGATGAAGTAAAACAATCCATTCAAATGTTAGTATACAACTTGAACATGGCTTATGCAGCAAGAGGTTCCCAAGTTCCATTTACAAGCATGCAATTAGAATTTGGAGTTCCAAAATTCTTGCAGGATGTAACTGCATACGGTCCAAAAGGACAAGTTGTAGGAACTTACGCTGACTTTGAGGATGAAACCAGATTTACACTTTACGTGAAGAGACCTTAAAAGGTGACTATGATGATGATTTACGTTTAGTTCATGAACTTTCTGCAAAATACGGTTCATCCTACTTTGTAAACATGTTACCTAAATACAGAGGTCAAATGGCTAACTATATGGGTTGCAGAACCTGTCTCCAAGACACCTGGACCGGTGACTGGGAACAAGACTGTTTAAGAACCGGTAACTTAGCTTACGTAACATTGAACTTACCAAGAATCGGATACCAATCCAGAGATGAAAACGATGTATTCGAATACTTAGACAACTACATGGATTTAGCTGTTGAAACCTTAATGATTAGAAGAAACCAAGGTCTTAACTGTTTAAACAACTTTGATATCTTACCATTCTTAGATCAAAAAGTTGATGGTGAAACCTATTACAGAATCCAAAACGCTACCTTGTCCTTTGGTTTCTGTGGTCTTAATGAAATGTTGCTTGCATTATTCGGTGAAGGTATCGAAAACCCTGATGCAAACAAATTCGGTATCAAATGTTTAGAATACATCAATGCAAGAGCAAAATCCTTACAAGAAGAAACTGGACTCAGATGGTCTGTATTGCAAACTCCTGCAGAATCCACTGCATACAGATTTGCAACCTTAGATAAAGAGCAATTCGGAGATAAAGCAATCTTACAAGGTGACAATGGAGCTAACTACTACACTAACTCCTCACATGTACCTGTAAACAGTGACATTTCCTTTGCAGACAAAGTCAAAATCGAAGGCAAATACCACAGCTTAACTCCTGGTGGACACATCTTCCATGCATTCATGGGTGAATCATACTCTGATCCTGATGCATTAATGAGCTTAACCAATAAGATTGCAAGAAAATCTGACATTGGTTTCTGGGCTTACAGTTCAGCATTCAGTTTCTGTTTACACTGTAAGACCTTAATGAAAGGATTAAGCAACAAATGTCCTTCCTGTGGTGAAACTGCTGATGTAGAATGGTATGACAGAATTACTGGTTACGTACAACAAGTAGGTCACGCTAAATCTGCAAACGGTGGTTGGAACGCAGGTAAACGTCAAGAATTAATCGACAGACGTAGATTCGAACAATAAGTTCAATCTACCTAATTGTTGATTTATTTGTTGATTGATCTTGAAGTTAATTTATTTTATTAATTAATTTCATAGGCATTGTTTTTTGCCTATTTTTTTAAATTTATTTTTATATAGAGCTTGGCTCTATTTTTCCACTTAATAGGGTTCTTATTTTAGAATCCTATTTACATCCTTTAATGGCTATTTTTATAAAATTTCTATAAATTTTTAAAAAATTTTCCAAATCTATTTTTATATAATTTTTATCATGATTTTTTTGATTAATTCAAATTTTCGTAATTAATTTTTTATAAGATGATAATAAAAATATATAATATAATAAATTATTAGGATATTTTTATTGGATATTTATATTGAATATTTATTATCAATAGTATCGAATTTATATTAATTTATTACTTCATTATGGCTTTCATATACGGTTTGGAATATAAAACTCATTAAATTGAAAGCAGCTTTTATAATTATTATGGTGAAACAATGAAACATTGGATTGAAAGAATCGCTGATGAATTAAATGAAATGGATGTAGAAAAACATGTCATAGCAAGTGGTACATCTATATCAGGTTCTATACATATTGGAAATTCTTGTGACGTATTCATTGCAAATGCTATTGGAAAAGCATTGCGTGAATTGGGAAATGATGCCGAAACCATCTGGATTGCAGATGACCATGACCCACTTAGAAAAGTTCCTTTCCCACTTCCTGAATCTTATGACCAATACCTTGGTATGCCATACTCTATGATTCCATGTCCTGAAGGATGTTGTAAAAACTTTGTAGAACACTTTGAAAAACCTTTATTCAAAGTTCTTGATGCTTATGGTATTGAAATAACTCCTAAATCTGGTTTTGAAATGTATAAGGATGGATCTTATCTTGAATCAATCAGAATCTCCCTTGAAAAGCACAATGAAATCAAAGCCATTTTTGACCAATACAGAAGAGAGCCACTCGCAGACCACTGGTTGCCATACAACCCAATCTGTGAAAAATGTGGAAGAGTAAACACCACCGAAGCATATGACTTCGATGGAGACATTGTAAAATACAGATGTGAATGCGGTCACGATGGTGAAATGGACATTAAATCAGGTAACGGTAAACTTACTTGGAGAGTTGAATGGGCAGCAAGATGGAAAATCTTCGGAACCACTTGTGAACCATTCGGAAAAGACCATGCAGCAGCTGGTGGATCTTACGATGTAAGTAGCGTAATCTCTGAAGAGATCTTTGATTACCCAGCACCATATCCAGTTCCATACGAATGGATCACATTAGATGGTGAAGCAATGAGTAAATCTCATGGTGTATTCTTCACTCCAGAACAATGGTTGGAAATCGGACCTGCAGAAAGTCTTAACTATTACTTATTCAGAAGCAAACCAATGAAATCCAAAGACTTCTCTCCAAAAATGCCATGGTTAGACTTCATGGACACCTTTGATAAGGTTGAAAGGGTATTCTACGGTGAGGAAGAAGCTCCATCTGAAAAAGAAGGAAGAAAATTCAAAAGCATCTATAAAAACGCTCAAATCAAGGCTGATGCTCCTTTACCATTCAGACCTCCTTTCAGATTCTTGGTAAATGCTTATCAAATTGTTGGAGAAAAGGACCTTGAAAAGATCTTTGGAATTTTGAAAAAGAATTCACAATTAACCAAAAGCTTTAAGGATAAGGACTTCTGTGACTTAAGCGAACTTGAATTGGCTCAATATGATGAAAGAGTGGATAATGTAATCGTTTGGTTAGACAAATATGCTCCTAAATTCGTCAAGTTCCAAGTTCAATACGATTCCATTCCAAAATTGCCTCTTCCAGATGATCAAATTGCATTCTTGAAAGACCTTGCTGATTTGATGGAAGAAAAAGAGTTCTCATCTGCTGAAGAATTGCATGATGCTATGTATGAAGTTTTAGAAAGCCATGGATTAAAACCGCAAAAAGCTTTCCAAGCTATCTATAAAATGATTCTTGGTCAAAAACAAGGACCAAGAGCAGCTTCATTCTTACTCTCTTTAGATAAGGACTTTGTTGTTAAAAGGTTAAGACAAGAAGCTTAGCCCAGCTTTTCCAGGCCTTCGGCCTGCAAAACCTGGACCAAAACTTTTTCCCCGCTTTTGAGCTGAAGCTCAAAAACTGGACCAAAATTTTTATTAATGGTTGTGAGTAAGTCACTTTCAACTATTTTTCTTATTTTTTATTATCTATTTTCTATTTTTGTAAATTTTTATACCTCATCTTTCCATTATTTTTAAAATAATCCTACAATTATTTGTTCGATAATATTAAAACTTTATTATTAAAAATAGAATGTTTAGAAAAAATAATTATTCTAAAAATAGCATTGTGTGTAAATTTGTAAAAAAAGAGAAAGTGATTAATTAATAAAAATTAATTAATCGAAATACAATTATCTGCCTCGGATTTTGCTAAAGAATCCTTTGCTATCTTCTTTAAGCTGTTCAGATAATTGATTGTTTTTGTTTTTAAGAGAGTTAATTGTTTTGTCTTTTGCATTCAATGCAGTGCTTAACTTATTGTAATCTCTCTGCTTATTGTCTAATTTTTCATTTAGGTCTTTAATTTCCGCTTCTAATTTGGCGATTCTTCCTCCAACTCCTGCTTTTTCTGCTTCATACTCTGCTTGATTGGATTTGATTTTAGCATTAAGTTCAGCGGATTCCGCCTTGAGTTTTGGAATTAGATTTTCTTTCAAGTCATCAATTTCAGCGTTTTTATCTTTCAATTGATTTTGCTTTCTTTTGATTTCCTTTTCCTTGTTGTCAATGACTCTGTCTTTTGCATCCAATTCCTTGTTCAATTCCTTGATTTCCTTGTTAAGCTCATCAATAATTGATTTTTCATCTTCGCTTAATCCTTCTTCAGATGCAATTTCTACCTCTTTTTCATTAGCCTTTTCTTCAAGTTCGACAACAAGTTTCTCAATCTCATCCAATCTGACTTTAGCTAATTGAAGACCAGCACCTTTTTTTGCAACGCTTTCACTTAAGTCTGCATTGATTTCAAGCTGATCAAAATATTTCTTTGTGCTTGTTTCCAATGCATCAGTAAGTTCAATTTTAAGTGCTTTTAATTCTTTGTTCTCCTTTTTCAAATCAGGAATTACTTCATTGGTTAAATGATTCAATTCACTTGCCTGATTTTTAAGTTTCTCATCTTTTTTAGCTAATTTCTCTTTTAAAGTTTCAATTTCTTCTTCGGAAATAAAAACCACCGTCCTCTTATCAACTATCCAATATTCTAATCATAGGATATCAGAAAATCAATTATTTTTCATAATTTGTTTACTTCTCAACTTAACCATTGATTTTTTAAACAGCTAAATTGATTTTTATCTAAAAATTAAATTTTTTATAAATTTAATTAAATGTTATCTGTATATTAGTATATGGTAATTTTTAATTAATAAATTTTTTTTAATAATAAAAATGCTTTTTAATCGATTGTTCTGATTCATTTATTGTAAAAATTTTTAATTTTAAAATATTAGTTTTCAAATGCTATCGCAAGTTAAAATTATTATAAAAATAAAGTATTTATTACTTGATTCTTGATGATTTTTTTGTTTCGATTTTATTGAAAATTAGCACATAACATATGTTAATAAAAATCATTAAATATTGGGAAGTCTAAAATAATATTGTACTAATTTTAGAAAAAAATTTTTCAATTCAATAATATTTTTTGATTGAATTTTTTCTAAATTTAAATCAGCAAATATTATTTAATTCATTAATAAGATGATAATTGGCATTATTTTTTTAAAAATAATCATATTTAATCTTATTTTATCTAAAAAAAGTCATTGAGGGGAGTTTTCTTATCTTTATCAGTGATTTTTTTATTAACAGTTAAAACGGTTTAAACAGTTAAAAACAAGAGTGAAAGGGTTGTATTTATTTGAGTGTAAAAAAAGATTTATTAGCGGTGGGACATACTGCATTGGATTATATCATCACAGTTGATGAGTTTCCTAAAGCCAATAATTCTGCACCTATGAAAACCATGAAAAACTTGAATGGTGGTGCAGCAGCAAATGTTGCAATGATTGGGGCGACTTTAGGAATGAAAACTGGATTGGTTTCTGCTGTAGGATGTGAATTCATTGATTCTCATTATCACAAGAATATGCAAAAGTTAGGTGTTGACACTGAAGCTTTAATCATATCCCAAGAGGAGAGTACTCCAACAGCATTTGTAATGACTAACAACAATCAAGATCAAATCAGTTATTTCTACTGGGGTGCAGGAAAGGAGTTTCATGACAGTGAAGTTCCAAGAGATAAGATAAAGGAATTTAAGGCAGTTCATTTGGCAACAGGTGATCCTCATTTCAATTGCAAAACAGGAATCGTTGCTAAGGAAGAGGAAAGATTGGTATCCTTCGATCCAGGTCAAGACTTAGGAATGTACAGTCCTAAGAAATTGAAGGAAGTCATCTCCAATGTAAATATCTTATTTGGTAATCATCATGAAATCAAACGCATTCAAGAGTCAATGAATGTTGATATCAATGGTTTGATGGATTTAGGTCCAGAGGTTGTTCTAATGACCTGTGGTTCAAAAGGCAGTATCATCTATAGTCCTGATGAAGGCAAAATAGAAGTTGAATCTATTTATAGGCCTGCTGTAGACCCTACTGGTGCTGGAGACTCTTACAAGGCAGGATTTGTATCTAGACTTATTTACGGTGCTTCATTAGAGGAAGCGGCTAAGTTTGCTTCATCCGTTTCATCATTTGTTGTTGAAAAGCAAGGATGCCAAACAAATATGCCTACTTATGATGATGCATATAATAGAATGATTGATTTCTACAACCAATCTTTTTGAGCCTTCTGCCAAGCTTTTTAGCCTTCGGCTAAAAACCTTGTCCAAAACTTTTTCCACGACTGTGGAGTGATAATTTTTCTTTTTTCTTATTTTTTTCATAATTTTTACTAATTTTTATTCCTTTTTTATTTTTTTCATCATATTTTTCAAATTATTATCTCCTTTTTCATTTTTTAAAAAAACTTAAAATTTTATAAAATGTATTTGATATATATCAAAACTATTTGATAAAAAAGGTCTGTGAGTGCTTTATTTTGCGAATAAAGGCCATATAAAATAGATATCTTTATATAGATAAAAATATTAAATAAAATTATAAAATCAAATCAAATAGAATTAAATTAAACTTTACTTTAATAAAATATATTTGAATTTAAATTTAGAGATTCCTCAACATGATTCAAAGAAAATAAAGGATTCTTAGGAATATTGATTTTATAATAATCTAGCATAATCAAAATACAATGGAGATAAATAATGACTCAAATAAGTGATGCAAAAAAAGGCATATTAACAGAAGAAATGAAACATGTCGCTAAAATTGAAGGGGTTAGCGAAGATTTTATATTAAGCTCCGTTGCTAACGGTACCATTGTAATCCCATCCAACGTAAATAGGGATATTGAAGCATCAGGTATCGGTGCAGGACTTAGAACAAAAGTGAATGCAACTGTAGGAACATCTACAGATATCGTAAACTTTGATGAAGAGGTATTGAAAGCACAAATTGCAATTGACCATGGTGCAGACTGTTTAATGGAATTGAGTATTGGTGGAGACTTGGATGTAATCAGAAGAAGAGTTTTGGACATGTCTCCTTTGCCAGTAGGTTCCGTACCTGTATACCAAGCTGCAATTGAAAGCATTAGAGAGCATGGCTCTGTAATATATATGGATGAAGATGACTTATTCAATACCATTGAAAAGCAAGCAAAAGACGGTATTGACTTCATGGCTGTTCACAGCAGTATCAATATTGAAACATTGACAAGACTTAAAAGACAAGGCCGTGTAACTGGACTCGTATCCCGTGGAGGATCATTCATGTCCGGTTGGATTGTAGAAAATGAAAAGGAAAACCCATTATACTCTAACTTTGATTATGTATTGGAAATTGCAAAGGAACATGATGTTGTTCTTTCTCTTGCAAATGGTATGAGAGCAGGTTCAATTGCTGATTCAACCGATAGGGCTCAAATCCAAGAATTGATTATTTTAGGAGAATTGATTGACAGATCCCGTGATGCTGGAGTGCAATGTATGATTGAAGGTCCAGGTCACATTCCTATCAATGAAATTCCAACCAATGTAATGATTCAAAAGAAAATGTGTTCCAACGCTCCTTTCTATATGTTAGGGCCTATTGTATGTGATGTGGCACCTGGTTACGACCATATCGTATCTGCAATCGGTGCAGCTTCATCTGCAAAAGCTGGAGCAGACTTCATTTGTTATGTAACTCCTGCAGAACACTTGGCTTTACCATCTCCTGAAGATGTAAAAGAAGGGGTAATTGCAACTAGAATAGGTGCATATGCAGGTGACTTAGCTAGCGGCCAAATTGATGGTTCACAAGACTTGGCTATGGCTGAAGCAAGAAAAAGATTAGATTGGGAAGCTCAATATGAATGTGCAATGTTCCCTGAAGCTGCACGTGCAAAAAGAGATGAAAGACCTCCTGAAGAAGAGGACACCTGTACCATGTGCGGTAACTATTGTGCTGTAAAAATAGTAAATCAATGGTTAGACCAATCTGATTCTGAATTAATTAAATAGACAAGCTTTTTAGCCTTCGGCTAAAAACCTTGACCAAAACTTTTTCCCAGCTTTTGAGCTGAAGCTCAAAACCTGGACCAAAATTTTTTTCTAATAGTTGGGAGTAATTTTCTACTTTTCTATTTTTTTTTAATGATAATCTGATTATAAAATTTGAATACTTACCTAGTTTTCCAAGGTTTCATTGGTATAAATCCTTGTTCCCCTATTTTTATTTGCCCATCAAAAAGTAAATATTCAATTAAATTATAAATGTCATCTTTTGTATCATTGATTTGAACCAAACTTATTACGTGGCGGGTTTCATTTTTTAGGATTTCATTTCCATTGAAATAGCTTGCGTTTAAGAAAGTATAGTATTCGTCAGAGTTTTTAACAATCTTAAATGCATCAAATTGTGATTTCACTTCTCTATCTATTGTAAAATTAATGTTTTCCTGTCTTAATGTGCTCCATGCCAACCTTTGAGCACTTCCTTTGACTCCAATGAATTTCAATCCTTCCAAATCTTCTATCTTTTCAATTGTCTTTCCATGATTTGGAGAGATTAACACTAGATGGTCATATGCAATAGCTGTAAAGTTCAAGTCATTTTCAAAAGCAAGTAATGGGTCGTCCAATGCTAAAATGTCAACCAAATCCTGTTTTGCAAGCTCATATGCGCTTTCGTCATCACTGCTGTAAATCAATGTATTGAATGGCAAGTCATAACTTATTGCCTGAAGCAGGCCTGTAATGATGTGTCCTCCGGCGATTATGATCTCTTTTCTATCCTCCAATCGATTTTTGTATTTGTAGTAAATGTCCAGGAGTTCATATCCCCTTTCGCTTAATTCAGAACCGGAACCTACTGTAATGACCAATTTCTCGCCAAGTTTGTCCTCAGCATTTTTGATTCTTCTGTTAAGCACAGAGTGAGACACTTTCAATTCCTTTGCGGTTTTTCTTTGGGAATATGTTTTTGATAATGATTCCAGGGTTTCAAAGAATTTGTAATTAAATGATATTCCATCTATTTCAATTCCAATCTCAGGCTTAATGTTGTTCTTATCATCTGTGAATACATCTTCCTGATTTTGATTTTCACTGCTTGGCATATACTCCCTCTAAAATCCATTTTTAATTTGAAAATATATATTTTCTTTTATTTAAAATATTAAAAAAAGTTTTTGTTTTTAGCACTGATTAATTTTAAATATATTAATGAATATAATATTATTATCTAATTTCAAAATATTTATTAGTTAAATTGTTAAATTTTTGTTTTTTTATTTTCTTTTCATGCTTTTTAAGTTAATTTAATAATTATTGAAATTATGTATTAAGTTTAGGTAGAGATTTAAATGGAGTTTATGTTATCAGCAATTGAGGCAATTTTAGACAATATTCGTGATGCAGAAGATTATTTAGTTGAAGAGGATATAGCAAATTTTATTGAAATCATTACAACTGCAGACAACATCTTTGTAACTGGTGCAGGCAGATCTGGGCTTGCAGCTAAGGCATTTGCAATGAGATTGATGCACTTAGGTCTAAGTTCATATGTTGTAGGTGAAACCATTTCTCCAGCTATCAATGCAGGAGATTGCATTTTGGCCATTTCAGGTTCTGGAGAAACCAATACCATCGTAACCGCAGCTAGAATTTCTAAAAAAAGAGGAGCAAAAGTATTGGCATTGACCTCTTATCCAGAAAGCAGCTTAGGTCAATTGGCAGATGGTATAATTCATGTTAAAGGCAGAACAAAAGTTGAAGTGGATGATGAAAATTACCTTAAAAGACAAATTAAGGGAAATTATACTTCATTGACTCCTCTTGGAACTGCTTTTGAATTGACTTCCTTGGTTTTCCTTGATGGATTGGTTTCTGAATTGATGGAAGCTATGGGAAAAACTGAAGAGGACTTGAAAAATAGGCATACTGTTTTAGAATAAGCCTATCTATTTTCCTTTTTTCTTTTTTTAATTTTTTTATCATTCATAAAATATTCATAAATTATTCAAAAATATTTCATAAACAATTTCATTTTTTTATTTTTTTTAATTTTTCAAATTCTATTGATTTTTATTAAGGGTGTTAATATGGTAAGTGTAGAAGACTATGAAGAGCAATTAGCTAAAGCTGGTGAATTCCATGGAGAGATTTGCGGTGGGATTGCCATCGGAACCAAGCTTGCAATGTACGGTATGGAATTAATGGGCTTTGAATTGAACAAGCGTCATAAGAATCTTATCGTATTTTTGGAAATTGATAGATGCATGGCAGATGCAGTTCAAGCTGTCACCAGATGCACCATGGGTAAAAGGACCCTAAAGCAGATGTATTATGGCAAGTTTGCAGCAACTTTCTATAATATGGATACAGGTGAAGCCATCAGGGTTTCTGATGCTGATGCCAATAAGCAAGAAAAGATCAAGGAAACCAAAGATGAAATGATTGAAAGGTTTAAAATGACTCCTGCTGAAGATTTATTTAAAGTGGAAAAGGTTCATGTTGACTTAAACCCTTCTCAAATGCCTGGTAAGCCACACACCAGTGTATTCTGTTCAGTTTGTGGTGAAAAGATCACTGATGGGCGTCACTTGAATCGTGGTGGAAAGCCAGTATGCATGCCATGTGCTGAAGGGGCTTATTATGAGATCATTGATGAATAAATGCATTTATTCATTTTCATAACCCCCAACTTCCAATTTTCATTCTTCTTTTCATTAATTTTTTATTAATTTTCATTGAATTCTTTTCAAAATAAGCTTCAAATAAATTTTTCTCATTGAATTTTTTTCAAAAAAACTTTCAAATAACTTTTTTTCATTAATTTTTTACTATTTTTTAGATTATTTTATCATGATTTATCATGATTTCTTTAATGTCGGGGCTTTGTTTTAAAAAAATTTTTCAAGCAATTTTTTCTATCGTTTTACATATGTCTTTCATGTTGGGCTATTTTCGCTTATTTTAGCAAAATAACGAATTTAATTGAGTTAACTGTTGTATTTTTAAGAATTTTTTCAAGATTTTTTAATTCGTAGTGTCAATTGCTATATTCCTTATGTTCGTAATATATTTAATAATTTTTAATAGTTCAATGATATGTATATTTATTATATTCTTAAAATAAATATTTTAATTCTTTTTTAACCATTTTAAATCCTTTAATGAGGATTTTTTAATTTATCATTATTTATCAATATGAATATATTTTTATATGGAAACAAATTATTAATTTTTTATTTAATAAAATAATTTTTACTTATTTCTTTTTACACACTTTTTCACAAAAATATGGACAAATTGAATATTTTTTAATTTTTTGTTATTTTTTTATCGATATGAATTAATTTTCTATTGGAAAAAATGCACATCCTTACTATATAAATGTTTTGTTTTTATTTTAATAGCAAAGTCTTTTTATATGAATGATAAATAATTATAATTAATGCTCTCTTTATGTAAGGTTTGACATGAACCTCGAGAGTATTGATTATTATATGGGATAATTTAAAAAAGAGGTTGAGATATATGAGTTTTAAAAGTCCTGCAGATACTGCAAAAGCAATTGCATCTGCAGCTACCGCAAAAGGTGAAATGCCTATCTTAAAACTTGCTGTTTTAGGTTTCTTAGCAGGTGCTTACATTGCATTCGGTGGATTACTTGCAGAAGTAGCAAACACTGGTGCAGTAGCTGGTGGCGTACCAATAGGTATTTCTAAATTAATCTTCGGGGGAGTGTTCCCTGTAGGTTTAATTATGGTTGTTATCTGTGGATCTGAATTATTCACTGGTGACGTAATGTTTATGACTATGGGTCTTTTAGATGGTAAAACTGATATTATGGGATTACTCAAAAACTGGGTTGGATCTTGGGTATTCAACTTAGTCGGTGGTCTCTTTGTTGCTTACGTACTTGCTTACTTAACTGGTATTATGGTACCTGAAGCATTCGCTGGCGGTGCAATTACCATTGCTAACACCAAAGCTTTAGGTGGAGCAACCTTTATGGCAGCTGGAAAATCAACTGCTTCTTTAACTTGGGTACAATGTTTCCTTAGAGGTATTGGTTGTAACTGGTTAGTATGTTTAGCAGTATACTTAGCTAACGCAGCTGATGATGTAGTAGGTAAATTCTTCGGTATTTGGTTCCCAATCATGGCGTTTGTATGTATTGGATTTGAGCACAGTGTCGCAAACATGTTCTTCATCCCATTAGGTATCTTCTTAGGTGCTGAAGTAACCTGGGCACAATTCTTCATCAACAACTTAATACCTGTAACCTTAGGTAACATCGTTGGTGCTGCAGTATTTGTAGCATGTGCATACTGGTTCGTATACTTACGTGACTAAATGTACAAAATCAGTTTGGATCTAATATTCTATTAGTCAAACACAAAGGATTTTTATAAATCCCTAAATTTGTATTTACTTATTGAAATATTTGAGTGAAACCTATTTAATTCAAATATCAATAAGTATTTACATAATTTATTAAAGTTTTTAGAAATTTCTTTAAAAAATTTCAATTGAATAGAAATCATATTTATAGGGGAATTTAAAATTCCTCATGATACTTTAGAAACTTGATTGTTTCTCAATTTAGAGCTTTTTTTAAAAGACTCTAAATTTCACATTTCATGATAATATAATATTATATTATAAATGTACTTTGATATTATTGCCAATAATCTTTTATTGGATTATAACAAAAGACACAATTCACAATACTCGACACAATTCACAATAATCCAGGAAAGATTTTAATAAATTATTATTAAAAAGTTTTCAGTTGTTAGTCAATAATTGATTTTGTCAATATGTAAACTAAACAAAAATAAAACCTTGATTTTATTATGGAGATTATAAAATGGTTGAGATAAAATATGTACCATCTATTTGTCCTTACTGTGGTACCGGTTGTGGTATTAACTTTGTAGTCAAAGATGGAAAAATCATTGGTGTCGAACCATGGAAAAGACACCCTGTTAATGAAGGAAAAGTATGTCCAAAAGGTAACTTTGGATGGCAATTCATTAACCACCCAGACAGATTAACTACTCCGTTAATCAAAGAAAATGGTGAATTCAGAGAAGCTTCCTGGGATGAAGCTTTAGACTTAGTAGCTAGCACCCTTAAAAAATATGCTGACACTGACCCTAACAAATTAGGTTTCTACGCATGTGCTAGATCTCCTAACGAAAACATTTACATAACCCAGAAATTAGCAAGAGCTGGATGTGGTACTCAAAACGTAGACCACTGTGCACGTATCTGTCACGGTCCTACTGTAGCTG
This sequence comes from uncultured Methanobrevibacter sp., assembly GCF_902784195.1. Taxonomy (NCBI): domain Archaea; kingdom Methanobacteriati; phylum Methanobacteriota; class Methanobacteria; order Methanobacteriales; family Methanobacteriaceae; genus Methanobrevibacter; species uncultured Methanobrevibacter sp. The sequence continues at coordinate 58,631 of NZ_CACZTX010000006.1, read as the reverse complement.
GTCTTGCAACCACCTTCGGTTCCGGTGCATCCACCAACGGTTATGACAGTATTGAAGAAGCTGATTTCATCTTCTGTATTGGTTCTAACAACATGGAAGCACACCCATTATTCGGTCGTAAAATTATCAGAGCTATTAAAAACGGTGCTAAATTAGTAGTAGCAGACCCAAGATACACTCCTACTGCAAAATTAGCACACGAATACATGCAATTCAAAACCGGTACTGACGTAGCTTTAATGAACGGTATGATCAAAATCATCATTGAAAACGGTTTACAAGATGATGAGTTCATTAAGAACAGAACCAAAGGTTACGAAGAAATGAAAGAAGTTGCAATGAAATACGACCTTGACAAAGTAGCAGAAATTACTGAAGCCGACCCTGAACAAATTGAACGTGTAGCTATTGAATATGCACAAGCTGAAAACGCAGCTATTGTATACTCCTTAGGTATTACCGAACACTCTCACGGTGCAGACAACGTAATGTCCACTGCTAACTTAGCAATGTTAACCGGTAACTTAGGTAAAATCGGTGGAGGAGTAAACCCATTAAGAGGACAAAACAACGTACAAGGTGCTTGTGATATGGGTGCATTACCTTCTGATTATGTAGGTTACCAAAAAGTTGCAAACCCTGAAATTACCAAAAAATTCTCAGAAGCTTACCAAATCGACTTACCAACCACTCCTGGTTTAACCTTAGTTGAAATGATGAATGCTGCTCACTCTGGTGACTTAAAAGTATTATACATCCACGGGGAAGACCCTGTACTCTCCGATGCAGATATTAAACACACCAAAGAAGCAATTGCAAACTTAGAAATGTTAATCGTTCAAGAATTGTTCATGACCGATACCGCTGCTGAAGCAGATGTTGTATTACCTGCAGCAGGTTGGGGTGAACAAGAAGGTACCTTCACTTCCGGTGAAAGAAGAGTTCAATGGTTACGTAAAGCTCAAGAACCACCTGAAGGCACTATGCTTGACTGGAAGATCATGGAAGAAATTGCTGTTAGAATGGGCAGACCAAGAGAATTATTCCACTATGAAAACGCTGCTGAAATTTGGGAAGAAATCAGAGAACTCGCTCCTTCCTACTACGGTATTACTCACGAAAGATTACTCAAACCTGAAGGTGTCCACTGGCCATGTCTTGACCCAGAAGATCCTTGTGAACCTTTAATGCACAAAGATAAATTCGCTCACCCAGACGGTTTAGGTGTATTCCAAGCATTAGAACACAAAGGTCCTGTCGAAGTTGTTGATGATGAATACCCATTACTCTTAACTACTACCCGTATCTTGTTCCACTATCACGCTGCTATGACCAGAAGATGTGAAACCTTAGATAAGGAAGTACCTACTGGATTCATCGAAATCAACACCGAAGATGCAGCAGAAAGAGGAATTCTTAACAATGAAATAGTAAAAGCATACTCTAGAAGAGGAGAAATTGAAATTCCTGCTCGTGTAACTGACGACATTAAGAAAGGTATTGTAAACATTCCTATGCACTTTACCGAATGTGCAGCTAACATGTTAACCAACTCCGATTCTTTCGACCCTAAATGTAAAATGGTTGAATTAAAAGCTTGTGCTATTCAAGTAGAAAAATTATAAGGTGAATAAGGAGTAGATAATATGGCTGTAAATGTAAATGATATGTTTTATGCATACTCTGGTAATGAAGCAATTAAAGAAAAAGGAGAATACGGTGGAGTCGTAACTACTATCATGAAATACTTACTCGAAGAAGGTATTGTTGATGCAGTAGTTGCTGTAGAAGAAGCAGCTGACTTATACGATGCTAAACCTATTCTCATCACCGACCCTGAAGATGTAATCAAATCTGCAGGATCCCTTCACTGTGGTACCTTAAACTTAGCAAAATTCGTATCCAAATACTTAGACGGTGCAAGAGATATGAAAATTGCAGTTACCACAAAACCATGTGACGCAATGACCTTAAAAGAGTTAATGAGAAAAAGAAAAGTTATCGAAGAAAACGTAATCATGATTGGTGTAAACTGTGGAGGAACCATGCCACCTGTACCAACCATGAAAATGATTAGAGACGTTTACGAATTAGACCCTGCTGACGTCATCAAAGAAGAAATTTCCAAAGGAAAACTCATTATGGAAACCGCTGATGGTGAAAAAGCAATTTCCATCGATGAACTCGAAGAAGACGGAATGGGTAGAAGAGAAAACTGTCAAAGATGTACCATGAACATCCCTACCAACGCTGATTTAGCTTTAGGTAACTGGGGAGTTATCGGTGACTTAGCTGGAAAAGCAACCTTCGTAGAAGTATGCTCCGAAAAAGGTGCAGACATCTTAGGAAAAGTAATTGATGCTGGATTAATTGAAACCCAAGCACCAATCGAAAAAGGTGTAACAATCCGTTCTAACATCGACAACATCATGGTAAAACAAGCAATGGCACAAAGAGAAAAAGACTTTGCTGGAACCTCTGGTGACATCTTAGAAGTATTCGCAGAATACAAAGAAGAATTCTCCAGATGTATGAAATGTTACGGTTGCCGTGAAGCATGTCCTCTCTGTTTCTGTGATGACTGCTGTCTCGAAGCTGAAGGTCCTGAATGGGTACCTGGTGGATACACCCCTGCAGCTCCATTCTTCCACTTAACTCGTATGGTACACATGGTAGATGCATGTACTAACTGTGGTCAATGTTCTGAAGTATGTCCTTGTGAAATTCCAGTATCCAAAGTATGGGCTACTGTAAACCAAAAAGTCAGAGACATCTTCGGTTACTACAGTGGTGTAGACAACGAAGAACCATTACCATTCACTGAATTTGGTCCTAAATCCTACAGACAATACTAGGATTGAAGATTTAAATCAAAATGGTGAAACACGATAGAATAAATTAGTTGTTGTAAAACTTTGTAATGAGCGTTTTGCTTATTATATTCGTTTTACAATTTTCTATTTTTATTCTCCTTTTTAATTAAATAATTTTTAAAATAGTCACCTCTTATTCACTCATTTCCATGAAAAACTATTTTTTAAATTATTTTTTTAAAAATAGCTATTGATTTATTTTTAAATTTAATTTATTTAGTGAAATTTTACTGTCTATTTTTTCTGATGAGTTTTGATTAATAGATAATCTAATCTATGATTGGGGACAAAAGTTTATTTAGATAAATTAAATTTAACAATAGGTTATAAATTTTATTTAATCAATCAAAGTTTTTTAAAAATTTTTTATAATTTGGTGTAAAAATGAGAATTATTTCAATTGTAGGTTTAAAGAATACTGGCAAGACATCCCTTACAAGCAAGATTATCACGGAATTAGGCAATAGGGACTTTAAGGTAGCAAGCATTAAGCATTCTCATCACCAAATGGAAATGGATCATGAGGGAACCGACACCTATAAGCAAATGGAAGCCGGTTCTGATTTTGTTGTAGGAATCGGTGGAAGAACCTATTTCAATATTAATGAAAGACTTGATTTAGAACGTATTTTATTCTTAATAAAACTTATGGAAAATCCTGATTTTGTGGTTATAGAAGGATTTAAAGCTTATCCTTATGCTAAAATAGCTACCTGTGAAGAGGTCAAGGATGAATATACAATCAAAGTTGTGAACTCTTTTGAAATCACAGATGAAGAGCTATTGGAATTGGTTGACCTTGTGGAAGAAAGATCTTACGATATTTTGGAGACATTATTTGTTAATGAATGCGGATATAATGATGCAAGTCTCATAGGTCAAGCTTTCGCACAAGGAAAATTGGATTACAATCCGGAAACTCAAGCGGAAGTCAATTTAGCTATTGATGGGGTGAATATTGGATTGAACAGATTTGTTAGCGATTACCTCAAGCAAACCATATTGGGAGTTTTGACTCCACTTAAGATTAAGGAATATGGTGTAGAGAACTTTGATGATATTGACATAACAATTAAAAATAAAAAAGAATAATATAATAGTATTTAAAAAAAATTTTATTATACTATTAGATTGTTTATTATAAAGTTTATTTAGGTGATTATGTGAGTGATAATAAAGATTTTGAAAATAAAGTTAAGTTAGTGATTAATGGAAATGATATTGAATTGAATAAATTCACTGATGATATCATTAAGGAAACTATTCTTGGGTTATTGAAAGCTATTAAAACTTCAGAATATGGTGTAGATGAAGTAAAGAATGTTGAAATTTCCATTGATAATGAATAATCATTAGATCATTTTTTTAAATTGATTTTTATAAGTTTTGTATTTTTTATTATTATTTATGATTTTATCATGTTAAAGAATGAATTTTATTTTGGGGTTTATGGATGAAGGATAAAGTAAGAGACGATTATGAAAGGCCAATTATTTCACTTAGGATTTCCATTACCAATCGTTGCAATGTAAACTGCATATATTGCCACCATGATGGTATGTTGGATTCATCTTCTGAAATGACTCCTGATGAAATTTATGAAATCTGTAGAATTGCAAAGAAATTAGGTGTTGAGAAAATACGTTTGTCTGGTGGCGAACCTTTAGTCAGGCCAGACATAGTTGAAATTGTTGAAAAAATTAATTCACTTGATTTCAAGGATATTTCAATCACAACCAATGGTATATTTTTGGAGAAATTTGCACAAGATTTAGTCGATGCAGGATTAGACAGAGTTAATGTCAGTTTAGACACACTTGATGAAGAAACCTATCAAATGATTGTAGGGAAAAACGTTTTACAAAGAGTAAAGGATGGAATTGTTAAATCTTGTGAAGTTGGTATGTATCCAGTTAAGATAAATATGGTAGTTATGAATAATATCAACAATGATGAGATCATGGACATGTTCGAATTCACTAAAGAGAATGGTGTCATACTTCAACTTATTGAGATTATAGAATCTCAAAGCTGTGATGATAATGACTTCAACTCCAAGTACCATTACCCACTTGCAGAATTTGAAAAATACCTTGCTGAAATTGCAGATGAAATCAAGGTAAGGGAATTTATGCAGGATCGTAAGAAATATTTCATTGAAGGCGGTGAGATTGAAGTTGTCCATCCTGTAGACAATACCAATTTCTGCAAGAATTGCACTAGACTTAGAATCACTCCTGAAGGAAAGATCAAACCTTGTCTTCTTAGAAACGATAATCTTGTTGACTTGGTGGAGTTCATTAGAGAAGGAGTCTCTGATGAGGAACTTGTAGACATTTTCCTTAAGGGAATCCATAATAGGGAACCTTTCTATAAGGAAGAATAGATAATAAATTTTTCATTATTTTCTATTTTTCATTATTCTCTATTTTTCATTATTTTCTATTTTTTATTATTTTTTTATAGATTATTTTAATAATCTTTTTAATATTTTTTATAAATTTTTTATATTTTTTTAATAAATTCCTCATCAATTTTTATCTTAATTTTCATTATTTTTTTATATATTTTTCATATAGTTTTTATATATTTTTCATATAGTTTTTATATATTTTTTTTTAGTGAATTTTTCCATTTTTTCATTGTTTTTTTCTTCAAAAATCCCTATGTGTACTTACTACACCTGCATCATGTGTATTTAGTACACATTTTTTTGTTTGGCCTAAAAATTTAAAAAATTTTCATAAATTCGATGTAAATTTGTTTACATATTGGAGATATAATTTAGCTATTTTTGATTAGATTTTAACTATTTTTATTTTAATAAAATCAGTTTAATTTTTATAATTAGGTTAAAAAATAATTTATTTAATGAGTAAATAATTATTTAGTTAAATATTTTATATTAATTTATTATTTATTCTTATTTTTTGAAAATAATTAATATAATTAAAAATTAATATTTTTACAAATGTGTAAATAATACACAGTCATATATAAATCTTTATACTTGAGTCTAAGTATGTGCCTTTTATAAGTATATATAATATATATTATAATGTACACATGGTGAATTTATGCCAAAACATATAGTATCTGGACTAAAATATTTAGAAAGTGTTGAGTTGAGAAAAAGAGGCTTGTCCCAAAAGGAGATTTCATCTCAAATCGGTGTAGACAGATCAACTATTTCTCACTACTTGAATGGTAGAAACATATCCATGGATTCTATCGAACTTGCTAAAACTATTTTAGAGTTAAGTCCTAAGGATTTTATATTAATAACAAAAGTTTTATTTGGAGATTATAAAGAAATTCGTCAAATCGTGACTATTTTTAATATGAATCATTATGACCCACAGATTAACGATGGATGTATTGGTTGTGGATTGTGTGTAGATTTGTGTGAGATGAAGGCTATTAACTTAGATTCATTGAAAGCAAAGATAAACCCCCGTTATTGTTGTGGCTGTCTTATGTGTGTTGAGAATTGCCCAACAAAATCAATTGAAATTTTGGAGGTAAAAAATGGTTAACGTTAAAGAAATTGAAGGCAAAAACTTCAATATAAAAAGATCAGCAGAAGAAGACAGAATTTTGTCCTTTAAAGATCACGTTTGTATTGGTTGCGGCCTTTGTGAAGCAACTTGTCCTGTAGAAGCTATTGCTCTTGATGAAGTAGCTCCTATTGAACGTAAATACACAGAAACCTATTTCAGTGGTCATGAAAAGATTGCTCAAAATTATGCTCTTTTCAAAAACGACAATGAAGTCAAAGCAAAATTATGCATTGATGAAAACAAATGTGTTCTCTGTGGTATGTGTAGTGGAGTATGTCCAGCAGGCGCATTAGACCTTACTATTGGTGGCGTCTCTATTAAAGAAAATGAAGCTTATCCAACTCTCATCGCTTCAGCTGAAATCGATGAAGACAAATGTTTATTCTGTAAAAAATGTGAAGCAGCTTGTCCTAGAGCTTCCATCACTATTGACAGAACTTTACCTAACAGAGCTGACTTAGTAACTGGTGAAATCGAAGTATGTGAAGACGACTGTATTTACTGTGGCGCTTGTGCTGAATTATGTCCTGCAGAAGCTATTGTAGTAGACAAAACCACCGGTGAAGAAAGCATTGTTATTGACAAAGAAAAATGTGTATACTGTCTCGTATGTAAAAAAGCATGTCCTGTTAACGCTATTAAAGCAGTATGTAGATCCTGTTCCTACGGTGAATATGACCTCGACCCTGCTAAAGCAGCTATTACCGGTAATGCAATTATTGATAAAGAAACCTGTATTAAATGTGGATGGTGTGAAGGAGTCTGTCCTGCAGACGCAGCTACTGTAAAACAAGCATTTAAAGGTACTCTCGAAATCGATGAAGAAAAATGTGGTACCTGTGGTGCATGTATTGATGTATGTCCATGTAATGTTTTATCCTTCCCTAAATCATCTGGTCCTGGAGACAGAGGAACTCACTTAGTTAAAGAAGAAGATTACTGTATCCACTGTGGTGCATGTGCTAAAGCATGTCCTAACGGAGCATTAACCGTAACTAGAACTGACATCGATTACACCCCAACTAGTTCTAAATCTTGGATTGCAGCATTCGAAGCTTTAAAAAATTAATTTGATTGGTGATTATTTATGGAACTTAAAGTAGATCAAGATAAATGTTTAGGTTGTGGAGTATGTGTTATCGCATGTCCAGTAAACGCTTCTATCAGCCCAGAAAACGCTGGTGGACATGGTTCCAAAACAACCGAAACTATTATGATGGTTGAAAACGGATTTATTAAATTATTCAGTGTGGACAAATGTGACAAATGTGGTACTTGCCAAATGTTCTGTCCAACTGAAGCTATATGGTTAGAATAGGAGTGATAACATGCATTACGCAAATACTTATTTAGAAAGACCAGTAGTTGGAGATTTAGAAAACGTAGCTCAAGAAGGTACTACTAAAGTACTCAAATGTATGTTAAACACTGGTTCTGACATATATCAAGGAGCTTGTAAGAAAAGAGGTTCTACCTTAAAAGAAGAATATAAAAACGCTTCAGGTACCTGTTACATGGATCCTCGTGACATGGTAAAATTAGGTGTAAAAAACTGGGACACTGTACTTGTAAAAACCGACTACGGTGAAGTTGTTTTAAACGCAGCAAAATCCAGAGATGCTCCTCACGAAGGTACCATTTTTGTATGTAAAGGTCCATGGGCTAACACTATTGTAAGCCACGAAACCTACTGTTGTTCAGACCCTACTTACAAAGGTATCCACGCTACCGTTGAAAAAACTGACAGAAAAGTTTTATTAATGGCAGACTTAATGAGATGGGTATACAAAAAATATGTTGATGAAGAAGATGATGATGTTGTAGAAAACATGGAATCATTAGGTGAAAGACCAGTTTATAACGGACGTAAATGGGAGGAGTTGATTGATCATGACATATGAACCACCTGTAACTGATTACGATCACATTGTAGAAAATTGTACTTGTGCATTTTGTGGATGTAACTGTGACGACTTAGACTTCTTAGTAAAAGACGGTCACGTAGTTGCTGTAAGACACGCATGCAGATTAGGTGCAAGTAAAGTTATGGAAGATATGGACCAAAGATTACTTGTACCAATGGTAAGAAACGAAGAAGGAGTTCTTGAAGAAGTGGACTGGGATACTGCTTTAGACACTGCAGCTGAATATATTGCAAACTCTATTAGACCAGTATTCTACGGTTGGTCTGAAACTTCTACTGAATGTATGAAAGAAGGTGTAGAATTAGGTGAATATATTGGTGCTGTTTTAGATAACCAAGCAACTATCTGTCACGGTCCAAGTTTACAAGCTATGCAAAACGCAGGTTACCCTATCCAAACCTTAGGGGAAGTAAAAAACAGAGCTGACGTTATTGCATACTCTGGTAGTAACGCTATGAACTCTCACCCAAGACACTTAGCAAGATATGCAGCATTCCCTAGAGGATACTTCAGACAAAGAGGTAGATTCGACAGAACCGTTATCACTATGGATCCAAAATTCTCAGACACTGCTAAAATGTCTGACAAATGGATTGGATTTGAACAAAACGGAGACTACGGTTTCTACAACGCTTTAAGAGCTGTATTAAAAGGTAAAAAATTACAATCTGAATCTGTTTCCGGTATTCCAGCTGAAGACATTTATGAATTAGCTGCTGAAATGGAAGCTGCAGAATTCGGTGTTCTCTTCTTCGGTTTAGGTTTAACCCACACCTTAGGTAAACAAAGAAACATTGACATCGCAATTAAATTAGTACAAGACTTAAACACCAACAGTAAATGGGGACTTACTCCAATGAGAGGTCACTTTAACGTAAACGGTTTCAACATTTTCATGGCTTACGAAACCGGTTGGGCATTCGGTGTAGACTTCTGTAGAGGATACGGAAGATATATGATGGGTGAAACCAACACTATTGACTTACTCGTAAGAAAAGAACCTGACTGTTTCATGGTAATTGCAGCTGACCCTGGTGCTCACTTCCCTAACGGAGCAAACCAACACTTAGCAAACATTCCAGTTATCCAAATCGATATTCACTGGGGACCATCTACCGAACTCGCTGACGTAGTACTTCCTGGATCCTTCATTTCTGTAGAATGTGGAGGTACCAGTTACCGTATGGATGGTGTTCCTATCTGGATGAAAAAAGCTATCGACAAACCTGAAACCTGTCGTGATGACGAATGGATTGTACGTGAATTGAAAGAAAGAGTAATGAAACTCAGAGAAGAACCTAACGTAGCAGATGAATACGTTCCTAATGAAGGTCTCGCATGTCTCTTAGATAAGTAAGGTGATTTTAATGGAATATATACTTAAAAATGGTATTGTTTACGACCCTGCTAATGAAGTAAACGGAGAAAAAATGGATATCTGCTTCAAAGATGGTAAAATCGTTGAAGATGTATCCGCTGACGCTGAAGTATTAGACGTCACTGATAAAATTGTAATGCCTGCTGGTGTAGACCCTCACGCTCACGTTGCAGGACCAAAATTGGTTGTAGGTAGATTATACAGACCAGAAGACGAAAGAAGAGGAGTAGCTCAAAAAACTAAAGTAACCAGAGCTGAAGCTGGTTTCTCTATCCCAAGTTGTCCTACCACTGGATACAGATACTCCAGAATGGGATACGGTACTGTTTGTGAAGCAGCTATGCCTCCTTTAGAAGCAAAACACACACACGAAGAAATTAACACTATTCCAAACATCGATATCAACCCATTACCATTATTCGGTAACAACTGGTTCGTAATGGAATATGCAAGAGAAAACAGAATTGACGACTTAGCAGCATTTATTGCAGCAATGTTAAGAGTATCTAAAGGATACGGTGTAAAAATCGTAAACCCATGTGGTTCAGAAGCATGGGGTTGGGGTATGAACGTACACGGATACGATGACAAAGCACCTTACTTTGACGTAACCTCCAGAGAAGTTGTAAGAGCTTTAGCAAAAGCTAACGAACAATTAGGTCTTCCTCACTCTATACACATCCACCCTAATGATTTAGGTCACCCAGGAAACGTACCAACTACTATTGCAACTTTAGACTCTATCAAAGACATTGCAAAATCCACTAAAGCATCTGCTGGCGTAAGGGATCAAACTATCCACTGTACCCACGCACAATTCCACTCTTACACTGGTAACAGTTGGAAAGATGCAGCATCCGGTGCAGAAGAAGTTGCTGACTTCATTAACAAAAACCCATACGTAACTTGTGACGTAGGTCAAGTAACTTTCGACGAAACCACAACCATGACTGCAGACGCTCCTATGGAATACGACTTGTTCAAAATTTCTGGATTAAAATGGGCTAACAAAGACATTGAATGTGAAACCGCAGCTGGTATCATTCCATGTATTTACTCTCCAAAAACTCCAGTAAGTACCTTACAATGGGCTATTGGTCTTGAATTGTTCTTGCACATTAAGAACCCATGGCAAGTATGTTTAACCACTGACCACCCTAACGCAGGTCCTTTCATCAGATATCCAAAGATCATCTCCTGGTTAATGAGTGCTGAGAAAAGGATGTCTATGATTGACAATGGTGAAGTACACAAATGGGCTTCCAAAAGAACTGGCTTAGCTGGTCTCGAAAGAGAATACGATTTCTACGAAATAGCTACTATTTCCAGAGCAGCTCCTGCAAGAATCCACGGATTCCAAGACAGAGGTGCACTTACCCCTGGTTACAACGCGGATATTGCTGTATATGACATTAACCCTAATGACTTTGACCCATCCAAAGATCCTGAAGGTGTTGAAAAAGCATTCAGTAACGCTTACTACACTATCAAAGATGGTCAAATCGTTGTTAAAGATGGTGACATTGTTTCCACTAAACAAAGCCACACCATTTGGACTAACGTCATAGGATACGAAGAAGAAGAAAAACAAATTATCGACAGTATAATGCCATTCTTTACCCAATACTATTCTGTCAAATGGGAAAACTATCAAGTACACGACCACTATGTACCAAACCCAACTAGAGTGGACGTAGAAGCTAAATAAGGAGAGTGTTTATTAATGAAAACTATAACTTTTGATCAAAAGAAAACTTCTTCAATTGCTTTAGAATTTGATGAGTTAATCACTGATAACATTTACTCTTGGACTGAAGAAGACTTTGCAGAGTACAAAGTACCTGTAGGAAACTCCAGATTCCCAATCACTGATTACTTTGACATCACTGTTGAAGGAGAAGCAGAATCTCCAGCTGAAGTCAAAATGATTTTAAACGGAGATTGTAACAGAGTAAAATACATCGGTTGTAAAATGAGTGCTGGTGAAGTAGTTGTTAACGGTGATGCAGACCTTCACGTTGGTGCAGAAATGTCTGGTGGAGTAGTTACTGTATTCGGTAACGTAGCAGCTCACGCTGGTCGTGAAATGAAAGGTGGTAAACTCGAAATTATGGGTAATACCAAAGAATTCTGTGGTGCATCCTACATTGGTGAATGGAGAGGTATGTCCGGTGGAGAAATCATTATCCACGGAAATGCTGGTAAACAATGTGGTGAATGTTTAGTCGGTGGTAAAATCCACGTTTTAGGTGACTGTGATATTCTCGCAGGTATCCACATGACCAAAGGTACCATTGAAATTGATGGTAACGTAAACCGTTGGCCTGGTGGACAAATGAAAAACGGTAACATCGTAATTCACGGAAAAGTTGGAAGATTACTCGAAGGTTTCGTAGAACAAGGAATTGTAACCGATCCTGAATTAGATGGTATTGTTTATCCTGGTAGATACATCGAATACAAAGGGGACATTGCTTTAAACGGTAAAGGTACCTTAATTATTGATGCTGAGAAAAACAGAGACAGATTATCTACTTGGATTGAAGAAGACGACGAATATAACGCAATTAGAGAATACAGAGCTCAATAAGCTCTTTCTCTTTTTCTTATATTTTTCTTCTTTTTTTATTTTTTTATTTTTTTAGAAATTACATTGATAAATTATGATTTAATTAATTTTTAAATAATGATTTCATTTTATAATCAATTAGATTAATTTTTTAATTAATTAAATTATCATTTATTGATATTAAGTATAAGATTATTAATCATAATTTTAATTTAAATAATGCTATGTACAAAAGGTGTTAATATGGTCAAAGAGATACAGATGGACCCAGACGATATTATAGAATATGTAAGAAATAATGTAAAAGTTGATGATATTTTCGAATTATCATATAACAGAGTATTTGCTCCAGGTACTGTACTTGGACTTACTCCAGAAGATGAGGAAACCGGTGAAGGATTAATACTTTCCCTTCAGCTCAATGGTGAATTGTTAAATCAGGCTGTAGATATTGATTTGCATAAGGTAAAGGATGAGATCATCGAATTCCGTCATATGCCTGGTGGAGATGAAGATAAGCTTATCATTGTTGAAGCTAGTTTATAGCTTCAATTTTTTCATTTTCTCATTATTTTTTTTATAAATCATTAATTAGTTTTAATAAATACAAATAATTTTATATATTAGAAACGATATATTATTAATCGTAAAATATGATCGTAAAATATGATCGTAAAATATAATCGTAAATTATAATAATAAAATTTAATAATAAAATTTAATAATAAAATAAGTAATTGATTTTCTAAAATTTAATTAATCTCTAAGGAGGTCTAAAATATGGTAGATAAGGAATTAACAATGACTTCTGATGAAGTTCTCGATTACATTAAGAATAATTTTAAAGAATTCGATAAAGTTGATATTGCATACAACCGTGTTTCTGCTAAAGGAGATGTCTTAGGTGTAGATCTTTCTGACTTTAGAGGAAAACCAAGTTGTAGAGTGATGATTGCTTTAGATGGTGAAATTATTTCTGATACTATTGAAGTTGACTTTGAAGAATATAAGGAAGATATTATAGAATTACATCACTATCCTAAAGACGAAACTAAAGAGTCTGTTTATATTGAAGTAATCTAAATCTTCTTATTTCTTTTTTTATTTTTTTAATAATTTTTTACTATTTTTATTCAAATTTTTAAATGCTATTTTTTTTAATCATTGTTCATAGATTAAACTCATATCCTCTATTGGCAAAATGGTTTCAACTGCTTTTGCTTCAATTGCTATTCCCTTTTCCTTAATTGCAGCTATTGAATTCAATCCGCTTCCTGTAACAATTCCGAAGTTGTAGTTGTCCACTTTTGCATTGTACACCAATTCCCTTGGCTTACCTACTTTAAATATAGGGAATCCATTTTCATTAATTTTATCCAAAATAGCTTCACATTCAGGTCTTGCTATGTATGGAACTTCTTTAATTGAAGCGAGTATCTTCTTAGGGTTTTTCCTTTTGCTTATTTGGGTTAAATTTTTAAAGATAAATATTTTATGAGGGTCTATTGAAGAACCGTCATATGAAATCATTTCTACAAACAATGGTGGCTTTCCAAGTTCCAATAATCCACCATATCTTGGTGTGCTCATGATACCATTGTTGATTAGGATTCCATCAATTGACAAGCTGCAAACGGTAGCTATTCCAACTTTGCTTTCATCACTTGGATGATCTACAATATTAAATAAAGGATTCATGTATTTTGGAAGATTCTTATATGTTCTTTTCATGATGGTCAAAGCATCATCAAGATCCAGTCTATCTAAATAGGATATGTTTGCAACTATGTTTCCTTCATTTGTTTCAATATCATAATCCACCTGATTCATCCTATTCAATGATTTTGTAAGTATAAACGGTGTTTTCTTATACTCCACTTTCTTTGCTTTCTTGATTTTGTGCTTAGAGGATTCTCCAGTCTTGATATCAACTTTATAATCCATTTCCTGAGCTGCACAGAATGGTGTGATTCCTCCAATGATTGATATTCCAACCATTCCTTCAGGGACTGGAATTCCTAAAACGTTTTCACTTGTCTCTCCAATTTCCAAAACTCCTCCAATTCCCACTTTTTCAAGTTTTTGTATAATTTCCTTTGCCTTCTTTAACCCGGTTTCAGGAATTATCCTAAAGTTTGCTGGAATTGTACCTGTTCCATGTTCTGCAACATCCAATACTGAAGTCATGTCTTTTGCTATAAATGCATCTAATGGAGTTATTGAAGTTTTCTTGTAGGAAATCAGTTCTGAGAACTTGGTAGGATAGTAATCTTCGATTTCAACGAGCCCTCCATATTGAGGGATAGAAGGAATTCCATTTTTTAAGAACACTCCATCAATTGTTGTACCACAGATGGTTTTCATCACATATCCCTTTTTGCCATTGATTTCAGTTTTTTTAGCATTGATCAATGGACTTACGCAAACTCCTGCTGCAAAGACTTTCTTAATGATGTCAAATGCCTTGTTGTCTAGGATATTTGATGTATTTACGATTACATTTCCACATTTTTTATTGTAATCAAAATCAGTTAAGTATATTCTCTCTTCAAATTTTGAAAATGTGAAGTCCACTTGGTCGTAAATCAATCCTTTTTCAAGTTTCCCTCTTCCAAGTTCGGTGATGACTCTGCCAGAATATCCTTTCCTTTCTGTGTATCCCTTTTCATCAAGAATTTGCATATGATAACGCACTGCTCTTTCACCAAGGTTATACCCTTTGTTTTTAAGCTCGTCAGCTATTACCTTTGAACCAATTGGTTTTTCCTGCACATTAAGGATTCTTAGAATTTCTATCATTCTATGTTCGGATTCTGACATGTAATCTCCTACTTTTTCAACTGGAATTTTTAAAATAAGTATTATTCATTGTTTAAAATAAGTCTTTAAAAATAAAATAAAAAATAGCTATTTAATTTTTAAATAGCTATGTTCTTAAATCTTAAATTCAATATTGATTGAACTATAAGTTTAAGTATTTCTTATGTTCGTAATTGAATACTTGGACTCTGTATTCGTCCCATTCCTCGTATTTTGCAGCTAAGAATGCATCGAATATATGGTCTCCAAGTGCTTCTTTCATGATTTCGCTATCTTCAAATGTATGATATGCTTCCCATAAACTGGAAGGTAACAATTCAATACCCATCTCTTCCCTTTCTTCATCGCTTAACTCATAAATGTTGAATTCAATTGCTTCTCCAGGGTCAATTTTGTTTTTGATACCATCCATACCAGCTTCCAACATCACTGCAAATGCAAGATAAGGGTTACAAGTTGGGTCTGGGCTTCTGTATTCAATACGGGTGGCCTTTCCACGTGCAGCTGGAACTCTGATTAAAGTGGATCTGTTTTGGATACCATAGGAAATGTATACAGGAGCTTCATAACCTGGAACTAATCTTTTGTATGAGTTTACAATAGGGTTGGTAACTGCTGTGATTGCCGCAGAGTGTTTTAATAATCCTCCAATAAACCACATTGCTTCTTGGGATAATCCAGTTTCACTGTTTTCATCATAGAAGATGTTTTCTCCATCCTTGAATAAACTTTGGTGACAGTGCATTCCACTTCCGCTTTCTCCAAAGAATGGTTTTGGCATGAAGGTAACTCTGTAGTCAAATCCATCGAAATCAGCCATATTTGCTACAATAGCTTTAATAGCTTGTTTAAATGTAATTACTGCATCTGCAGTTTTTAAAGCGTCATCGAATTTAAATGCAATTTCGTTTTGACCAGGTCCCACTTCGTGGTGGCTTGCTTCAACTTCAAAGCCTAATTCCTGTAAGTTAGTGGTAATTTCTCTTCTGAAGTCAGTTCCCTTGTCAACAGGTTCCACATCAAAGTATCCTGCGTCATCGTGAGGAATTGGATATCCGTCATCGTCAGTGTCTACAATAAAGAATTCAGGTTCTGGACCTATGTTGTAGGTGTAACCTTCTTCCTTGATTTTAGCCAATGCCTTTTTAAGGATTCCTCTTGGGTCTCCTTCAAATGGTTCTCCATTTGGTTTGTAAATGTCACAAATAAATCTACATGATGCAGATTCTTCAGGTCTCCAGGATAAAGCGGAATAAGTGCTTATATCAGGTTTCAATACAAGGTCACTTCCTTCAATTCCTACGAAACCTGGTATTGAAGATCCATCAAATAGGATACCGTCAGTTAATAAATCTTCCATATTTTCTAATTCACATGGGATAGACACATTTTTTGGAATTCCATGCAAATCAACAAATTGGAGTCTAATAAACTTTATATTGTCTGCTTTCATTCTTTCGATTACATTTTTGATTCTTTCTTCCATTAAATCATTCTCCATTAGATTTGGAATAATATATAATAATTATCTTAATTTAATAATTATTTTTTAATATTAGTTCGGAAATAGATTTCCACCTAATAATATATCTATATATTTTAATATATTATTTTATCTATTTTATAGTTTTTAAAGGTTGTGTAATGGTTTATTTTTTTTAATATTTTTCATTTGAATATTTAATTTTTCATTAAAATTTTAAAAATAATTTATTTTTATTATAAAAAATTGAACAAAACTGTATTTTAACATATATATTTATAGATTTTTGACAAAAATGGGGGAAAATAATCTAAAAGTTTTTAGATCAAATGATTTAAAATCATTTAAAATAAAAGTAAAATCAATAAGATTTGAATAAAAATTTAAAAAATTCATAAAAAAATAATGTATAGAAACTATTAAAAAATTCAGAAAAAATAAAAAAAGAAGTAGTTAAGGAATTTATAATTCCAAAACTTTAAAAGATTCTAAGTTGAGTAAATCAAAATTAAGTATTTTTGGAGCGTAGTTAACCTCTCCAATTCCAGTTACAAGTTTATAAGCTTCAAATGATTCTAAACATCCAACAATATTTGGAACTGGTCCAATTACTGGAGGCACTCCTTTGGTTAATTTTGATATTTCCTTTTTAGTTTCCTCTCCCAAGTTCTTTCCAAGGGATGGAAGGGAGAACAATTCCTCATATGATGGAGTGTCTTTAGTGAATACGCTTACTTGTCCTTGTGTTCCATGAATAGCTCCGTGAACAAATGGGATATCATTTTCTCTAGCAAATCTGCTTACAATGATTCTTGTGTATAGGTTATCCAATGCATCAATGATTATGTCCCTATCGCCAAATACTTCCTCAATGTTATCCTCATTTAATTCTTCATTGAAAGCATTCACTTTTGTATAAGGGTTTGTAATTCTGACTCTTTCCTTTGTTGCAATTGATTTGTCCACACCTACTGTTTCCAAGCTGGAGATTGCTTGTCGGTTTAAGTTTGACAGATCATATGCATCCTTGTCTATTATTGTTAAGTCTCCAAGTCCCATACGTGCAAGCATAAGAATGGTTCCTCCACCTATGCCTCCACAGCCAACTACTCCTATTTTAGCATCTTTAAATCTTGTTTGTTGGCTTCTAGTTACAATACTCATTTGACGAGTTGCTATATCCCAGTATCCAAATCCTTTATATCTTTCTGGCATATTTCCACCTTTTCACATCTAATAATATATTATTAATTACCTTTTATATTTTTATATCTTTGAATCCCTAGTTTAATATTAAATCTCATCCTATATAACAATTGTTATTTTTTTATTTTTCCTTGAAATTTTTTAGATTTTGAATACCATTTCATATTCATAATTTTTAATCATTTTTTTTAAGATTATTAGAAATAAGTGTATTTTCTTCCAAAGAACTCTTCCACTTTCTTTAAATCTTCAGAGATATGGATTATTTGAGGGCAATGGTTTAAGCAGTCATCGCAATGTAGGCAACTGTCTGCTCTTGTGCCGCTTTCAAGTGAGAAATAATGCATTGCACTTCCTGCAGGATTGTTTAGCATTTTAGCTACATTATATTCCCTAAAGCATCCTGCAACATCCACTCCATGAGGGCATGGCATGCAGTAGCCGCAACCTGTGCAGTCATTTCCTCTCCTTTGCTTGTATTCCCAAGCAATTTCATGAATAAGCTCCAAGTCATTTTCACTAATGGAGTTTATTTCTGACCTGTTGGCTATTTCAATGTTCTCCTTTACCTGCTCTATGCTATTCATACCACTAAGGACTGTGTTCACTTCTTCCATGTTCCAAAGGTATTGGAAAGCCCATTCAAGAGGAGTTCTCTTTTCTTCAGCCATATCCCATAATTTCATAATGTCTTGAGGCACATTTTGCACTAATCTTCCACCTCTAAGAGGTTCCATTATTATGGTTCCTAAGTTTTGGGAAGCCAGATACTCAACTCCTTCCCTTCCGGACTGGTATCTTTCATCGAGATAGTTCAATTGGGTAAGGCCAAATTCGAACTTGTCATAGTCATCTATAATATCAACAATCCAATCCATCTCTGTATGGGCTGAAAAACCAACATGCTTTGCTTTACCTGAGCTTAAAATATCATCCAGAAATTCAAATACATCAAGTTCCCTAAACATTTTCCAATAATCCTCATTAAGGCTATGTAGCATGTATAAATCAATGGTATCGGTTTTCAAATCCTTTAATTGCTGTTCGAATATGTTTTCCATATCCTCTTTTGACTTAATGAGCCAACTAGGAAGCTTTGTACTTAAAAGTATATCCTCCCTATATGAGTTCTCATGCAAGAAGTTTCCAAGATACTCTTCACAGTTTCCTTTTCCAGATAAGTTATTTGCATGATATGAATAAGCGGTATCAACAAGATTTATTCCATTTTCAATCCCATAACTCAATATTTTATCGGACTCTTCAACATTTATTTGATTATTGTCTTTAAAATGAGGCAATCTCATTGCTCCGAATCCTAAGATAGAAACTTTCTCTCCAGTTTTTCCTAAAGTTCTATATTTCATTGTGTTACCTATTATCGTTTATTAAATTTTAAATTTTCATTAAAATAATGTTTTTTAATATTTTAATATTAGTCTTTTTAATTAATATAATCTTTTAATTAATATCATTTTTTAATAGGTTTAGGTAATAGGGACTTTTATTATTGAAAATAGTTTAAAATAGTTTAAAATAGTCTAAAAATAATTTATTAAGTTGTCTAATTCTGTTGAATTGAATAAAAATAGTTAAAAAAAGTTATGATGTTATGATTCCTGGGATTGGATGCCGGGGGCGGGATTCGAACCCGCGATCTCACGGTATCCCAGGAAAAAAGTCAGAGCACGCTTAGTTACCCTATGAGCCGTGCGCTCTAACCAGCTGAGCCACCCCGGCATCAGACAGTATTAAAAGTTATGTTTTTTATAACTTATATAGTTTTTGTTTGTTAGTAAATCTTATATTATAAAAAAGACAATTAATATTTATATTGAAATTAATAAATTATAATGATAAAAATTATAATAAATAATATAAATTATGATTTGAAATAATATTATGATTATTTTATTATAATTTTTCAAAAAATGATTATTATTGATTTTATTTAATTAATTTTTCATGTGATATTATGAGTAATGTTAAAGACATGTCCCTTGCTGATGAAGGGATTAGAAAAATCAAATGGGTTCAAAAACACATGCCTGTTCTTGAACACATCAAAAAACAATTTGAAGAAGAAAAGCCTTTTGAAGGCATTACCATTGGATCATGCTTACACTTGGAACCTAAAACTGTGAATTTAGGTTTGACTTTACAAGCTGGTGGGGCTGAAGTGGCTATGACCGGTTGTAACCCTCTTTCAACCCATGATGATGCAGCAGCTGGTGCAGCTGCCCTTGGATTGCATATCTATGGTTGGAGAGAACAAACCGATGAGGAATACTACGAAGCTATTGATAATGTATTATCCCACAAGCCGGATGTAATCATTGATGATGGTGCAGATATGATCATGTACCTTCATGAAAAACGTCCTGAACTCTTGGCAAACATTAAGGGTGCTTGTGAAGAAACAACCACTGGTGTTCACAGATTGGAAGCTATGCATGCTGATGGAGCTCTTAAATTCCCAGTTATTGCAGTAAATGATGCTTATACCAAATATTTATTTGACAACCGTTATGGTACTGGCCAATCCTCATTGGATGCTATTATGGGAACCACCAACATGTTGATTGCAGGTAAGAATGTAGTTGTCTGCGGTTACGGCTGGTGTGGTCGTGGAGTTGCATCCCGTGCAGCAGGACTTGGTGCAAATGTCATTGTAACTGAAGTTGACCCAATCAGAGCACTTGAAGCTAGAATGGATGGTTACAGAGTAATGAAAATCAGAGAAGCTGTAAAAATAGCTGATCTTGTTGTAACTGTAACCGGTAATATTGACATTATCCATGGGGATGACTTCAAGTACATGAAAGATGGATGTATGTTATCCAACTCAGGACATTTCAATGTGGAAATCAACAGACAAGACCTTGAAGCTCAATCTGTAAGCTGTGAAGAGGTAAGGGAAAGTATTGAAATGTTTACCATGAAAGACGGTAGAAAAATCTATCTTTTAGCAGATGGAAGACTTGTAAACCTTGCAGCAGCAAGAGGTCAAGGACACCCAGCAGAAATCATGGATATGAGTTTTGCTGTTCAAGCATTGTCTGCTAAATACATCGTTGAAAATGACTTATCCTTAAGTGTTGAAAAGGCTCCTGACAGCATTGATGACGATGTTGCAAGATTAAAGCTTAAGGCTATGGGCATTGAAATCGATGACTTGTCAGAACGTCAAAAAGATTACTTATCTGATTGGAGAGAAGGAACCTAATTCTCTTTAATCCTTTTATTTTATTTTTATATAAATTATTTTTTTAAATCTTTATTTTACTTTAATTTATTTTTTTTAAATTTTTAAATTTTATTTTCTATTTAACTATTGAACTGATATCATGTCTTATTTTCGCTATATTGATAATGGAGAAGGCCCTACAAAATTATTTATTGGAGGAGTTCATGGCGATGAGGGGAAGGATGTTTTGCCTTTAATCAAGCTTTTATCCAATGATGATTTCTCAAGCGGACAGATCTATATCTATAACTTTGACAAGACTCCATATGTTTCCACAATTCATAGGGAATTTTATGAGTCTGAGCAAGGAAAGAGAATATTGGATTTGGTTGATTATTATAAGCCTGATTTTTATACAGAACTTCACTCCTACAATATTAAGCATTTTGATAGATTAACAAGCTTGGAAAGACTTGATAAGGAGGGAATTCCACCATTGATTGATTGCAGCCAATATGTATTATGCAGTTCCGTTTCCCCTTTGATAAGGAGAAAGCATTTCACTAAGGAGAATATTTGCCAGACATTGGAGTTTCCATCATTCAGAGGCGAAGACTTAAAGCTCAGTGAAGATGAGCTATTTGAAAAATATGATTATGATTATGATGCCTCAGTTCATGAATACATGTCATTTTTAAGGTTGATTACACTCAGCAAGAATAGGGATGATTTTGAAAAAAGAGTGTTGAAGGATTATAAGAAACAGGCAGATCTTGCGTTAAAGTATGTAAAAATAATTTATGGATTGGATTTTCCTAGATATTAAAAATAGATTTTATAAATGAAATTATTCTTGTTTAAAGTTTTATCAAATTCAACTCTTATTAAAAATAGAAAATAGGTAGATTGGTTTTAGAACCAATCCTCTAAACTTTTTTGTGTTGAACTTAATTTTTTCAGTTTTTCAGTTACATTCAAGACTCTGCTTTCGGAAAATCCATGCTCTTCACACATGAATTCAACAAGCTTGTCCCTTTTTGCACTTTTGAACTTGATTTCATAATCGGTGTTCACATCATGCTTTAAGAAAATGTCCCTAAGTTCATCAGGTTCTACTTCCACTTCTGTAATTCCTTTCTGAACTAAAATGTCTTCTAAAGTGTTGTTTCTAATTAATTTTAATCCGGTTTTTGCACCGATTCCATGGATTCCTTCGTTGAAGTCAGTCCCTACCATCAATGCTACATCGATTAATTGTTCTCTTGTAAGGTCTATTTCATTTAAGACTTTCTCAAGTTCCAAGTATTCGAGGTTTGATAATCCGCCACTTAATGTAAGGTTCCTTACAATACGGGGTGCACCAAATAATAGGCAGTCATAATCCTGTGAAGCTACAGCCCATGCATCTCCTTGCTCGACCATGTATGCTCCTTGGGCTTCACCTTCTCCTTCCGCCTGCACATAAGGGATTCCCATATAATCAAGCAGTTTTTTAGAGGATTCAAGGGTATATGGGGACATTCTGGAAGTTCTTATAGCAAATTTTCTTGCTTCTTCAATGTTTCCTGCAGCTTTTGCCTCTTCCCATTTTTCCATTGCCTCTTCCTTAATTGCCCTTCTCTGTTCAAGGGTTTTTGCCTTATGCTCTGAACTGTCTCCATCAAAAACATAGATAGGTTTGATTCCTTTGTCAACTATTGATGCAGTTCTATAAAGGATTCCGCTTAAATGGGAGGTTACATTGCCGTTTTGATCCATTAAAGGACTTCCATCTCTTTGACGAATGCCTGATAAAAACTGATAAATTGTGTTGTATGCATCAATTGCTACAGTTCGTCCTTCCAAATCTTTTAGACTAATTTCCTCTGGAGAAACTATGTCCTTGAATTTTACTCCCATATCATCCACCTAAATTTTCTTTAATTCTTTTATTTTTATTTTAACTATTGTAAATATGTCTATTTTATGAAATAGAGCATTTGAAAACTATTTTTCATGTTTAGTTAACTATTCATGGCTTAAATTATATTTCAGTAAAGTAATTAATTGGGAAGAATTCCTTAATCCACATCAAGATTTCACCATTGTTTATTATAGTGTAATCTCGTGTTAGGAAATCCTCTTCAGTATTATAAAGCTCTTTAAGTTTATCTGATGCTTTTTCTATCTGAATAACATTTATCTCTCTTCTGGATTCGACATTATAGTTTTTCAATATTCTTCCAATAGGAGTGTCTGCTCTGATTAAGTCGTCCTTGATTTCCTTTGTCAATCTTTTTAGAGGTATGTAAGAAACGGCATAAATTAATGGATTATCGTCCTTATGCATTACGATTTCCCTATAATTCACTTCATCTCCAACATCAACATTAACCAAAGGTGCACTCTCTTCAGTTGCCTCTTCAAAATGTTGCTCTAAGGTTTTCAAATCGATTTTTCCATATAGGACGTCAAGGATTGCTGTAATTGAACCATCAGTTGTCAATAGAATCTTTTGAGTGTTTGAAAACTGCTTATTGTATTTTTCTTCAACATCACTGATTTTTTCAATTAACCGTACATTAATGTTGTTGTCAGTAGTTTTTGACATATTCAGTCTCCGTATTAATTGTTGATTTTATTATTTTTAATAAAAATATGGATTTAAATTTTAGATTTAAATAATGGATTAAATTGCAAATTTATAAATTATCCGGATTTTCAATAAATCCTGAAATTGCAGATGCTGCCACAACTCCTGCATTAGCTAAATATACAGATGAATTCGGATCTCCCATTCTTCCTTTGAAGTTTCTGTTTGTAGATGAAATACTTGTTTCACCTTCAGACAGCACTCCCATATGTCCACCTAAGCATGGTCCGCAACCAGGGTTTGATACCATAGCTCCAGCATCTAAGAATGTCTTTATGTATCCTAAATCCATTGCCTTTTGATATATTTCCTTTGATGCAGGGATGATGATTAATCTCACATCATCATGGACTTGCTTTCCTTCAAGCACTGCTGCTGCCTGTGCGAGGTCAGATAACCTTCCATTGGTACAGGAACCAATGAACCCTTGATCAATGTGAGTTCCAGCAACTTGGGATAATGGCTTTACATTATCCACATCATTAGGGCAAGCTATTTGGGCTTCCATATCATCTACATTAAATAGGAATTCCTTTTCGTATACTGAATCCTCATCGGATTTAAGGATGTTCAATTGGTCCTTTGTCTTGCCGGTTCTACTGCAAACATATTCAATAGTGTCTTTGTTAGGTTCCATAATTCCATTCTTTGCACCCATTTCTATTGCCATGTTTGTCATGGTCATTCTGCTTTCAACATCTAAATTGTCGATTGTCTCTCCACAGAATTCTGCAGTCTTATAGGTAGCTCCAGCTATTCCTATCTTGCCGATGATATTTAAAATCAAGTCCTTTGAAGTGATGCCCGGATTCAATTTTCCTTCAACTTTTATCTTAAATGATTCCGGAACCATGAACCATGTTTTGCCGGTGGCATAAACCATAGCTAGATCGGTAGCGCCCATTCCAGTGGAAAATGCTCCGAATGCTCCATAGGTACATGTATGTGAGTCTGCACCGACAATGATTTTCCCAGGCTCAATATGCCCTTTTTCAGGAAGCACCTGATGGCAGATTCCCTCTCCATGAATGTAATGATTCTTAATTCCTTGAGTTTTAATGAAGTTTCTAGCTACTTTTTGAAACTCTGCAGATCCTATTGTGTTTGCAGGCACATTATGGTCAAAGACAATGACTATCTTCTCATTGTCCCAAACCTTATCGCTTATTTTTTCAAAGGTTTTTATTGCAGGAGGTGAAGTTCCATCATGTGACATTGCCAAATCAACATCCACTTCGATAATTTCTCCAGGAATGACTTCACGACCTAGTTTCTGAGATAATATTTTTTCTGAAATATTCAAATTTAATCTCCTAAAAATTTATCAATATCTTTAATTTAATTAATTTAATTTTATATCTATTTTTATAATTTAAACTATTAGATTTATAAATTTATTTATATTAATCTCAGTTCAATAGTTTAAAAATAAGTTTAAAAAATAGTTTAAAAAGTAGGGTAGTTAAAAATAGATTTTGAAAATAATTAAAAAATAAAAAAAAAAGAAAATGTTGATTATATTATAAATCAACATAATTTGAATCAATGCTTCTCACAATGTCTTTAAATACATCGTCATCAATGTATTTTCCTTCTTCTCTGCTTTCCTTTACCTTCTTCACGATTTGGCAAAGTTGGTCATTGGTCACTTTAAATCCACATTCGTCAAGTTTTGCCTTTACAGCTCTGCAACCTGAGTGTTTTCCTAAAACCAATTGTCTTCTTTGACCGACGAGTTCAGGTAAATATGGTTCGTAAGTAAGAGGTTCTTCAATAACTGCATCCACATGGATTCCAGATTCGTGTCTAAATACATTTCTTCCTACAATTGGCTTATTGTATGGAATTTCCAATCCAGTTTTCTTGGATACCAATTCAGATAACTCTTGGATGTATTTGGTCTTGAATCCTAAGTCCTTACCATACAATAATTTTAAAGACATGATCAATTCTTCAAGGGAAGCGTTTCCCGCCCTTTCTCCAATACCATTTACGGTTGTTGAAACAGCACTTCCTCCTGCAAGCAATCCATAAATTGAGTTAATTACAGCTAATCCGAAGTCATTATGACAGTGCATAGCTATTTGAACATCAGTCACTTTTCTAAGTTCCTTGATTAGGAATGTAATTCCTTGTGGGGTGATTGCCCCAACGGTATCTGCAATATGCACTCTGTCAGCACCATAGCTTTCTGCTTTTGAGTAAACTCTTTTTAAGAAGTCCAAGTCAGTTCTTGTTGCATCCTCTGCTGAAAATGCTACAAACAATCCGTGGTCTTTAGCATATTCAATGGATTTCATGCAGATATTCAATGCTTCTTGTCTTTTGATATGCATTTTATGTTCCAAATGAATGTCAGAAGTTCCCATAAATGTAATGATTCCATCCACATCACAGTCAAGAGCTCTGTCAATATCGCCTTTTTTGGTTCTTGCTAAACAGATGATTTCAGCGTCCAATCCTTCGTTAGCTATTGCCTTGACTGCAGCTGATTCTCTGTCTGAGACGATAGGGAATCCTGCTTCAATCTGATGGATTCTTAATTGATCAAGCTTTCTGGCTATTTCCAATTTGTCATCCAGTGAGAAACATACTCCAGGGGTCTGTTCCCCGTCTCTTAAAGTTGTATCATAAATAGTAATATCTTTTGGGAATTTGTATTCCTCTTCCTTATTGAAAGGACTTGTATAATATTGCATTTTTTTATCAACTCTTTATGTCTTTTGTATTTTAGTTAATTTTATATTTTTTAAATATTTTTAAATTTAATATTTTAAATTTCTTTAGTTTAAATTTAATATAATAAGTTATGTATTTTTGTTTTATAAACTTTTTTATAATTTTTCAAGTGATTGAAATTTAATTGTCCAGTTCCTCTAGTAATTCCAAGTAGGAGGTTCGCTCAAATCCGTCTGTAATTCCTAATTTTTCAAAGAGTTCAAATATGCTTTCCTGTACCTTTGAATAGTCAGAATTGTCCTCTAAGCTTATTTCTATTTCCATATATGGTTCAAGGCCATGGACATTGTCCAAGCTGATTTCATAGTTTTCATATTGGTAGTATTCACGATCCTTTACAACGGTTCTGACTTCCTTGAACCCTAAATTCTCAAATATTTTAGAAGCTTTGTCAGCATCTTCTATTTCCATTTCAACCTCTTCTCTGGTTTTGCTTTTTGCATCGATTTTAGGGCCTTTGTATGTAATGAACAAATTGTGCTTATCATCTGATTTTGTTTCTCTGATTCTCAATGCCTCATCGGTTTGTGCAAAGTCACGCACCGGACTATTGAAATATCTATCTTCCTGATGCTCGGTTTTGACCTTTACGGCATTTATTTCATCAAGCCTTTTTCTCATTTCATCAAAGCTTCTTATTTTTGCTTTCACTTCTACTTCTATCATAGGAATTTCCCACTATCATTAATATTTTCTAACTCTTTTCTAAGCAATTTTCTAAACTGCTTTTAAACATTTTTTAATTTTCAATTCAATTTTTATATTTGTTTCAAATACCCTTATAAATAATCCTATTCAGTTTTAATTAATACTTTATATATGAAAAAGTATTACCATTTATATGCTTTATAAACATTAACTTTATATACTATATAAATGATATATTTTATTAGTAAAAATTTTAATCAAAAAATTATTAATTTTAACTGATTTTTATTGTCAATTTTCTTTATTTGTCAAAACTAAAATTATATTAATTTTTTAAAATATTTACTTACTTTTTTTAAATAATTTTGGAGGTAATAAATTGACCGATGTTGATATAAAAATAGAAAACATTGTAGCTTCTGCAAGCATTGGGAAAGACATTGTTCTTACCGAAGTGGCAAAAGCGTTAGAAGGTGTCGATTTTAACAGAGAACAGTTCCCAGGATTAGTATTTAAACTTCAAGATCCTAAAACTGCTGCTTTAATTTTTAGTTCCGGTAAACTTGTATGTACTGGCGCTAAATCAATCGATGATTCAAAATTAGCTATTAAAAAAACTGTCGATCTTATGAGAACTATTGATACTGAAATTCCTCATGAGTTTGATATTAAAATTCAAAACATTGTTGCTTCTGCAAATTTACAATCTACTTTAAATTTAGAAGCAGTTGCTTTGGAATTGGAAAACACTGAATACGAACCAGAACAATTCCCTGGTTTAGTATACCGTTTATCTGATCCTAAAGTTGTATTATTATTATTCGGTTCCGGAAAAGTTGTTTGTACTGGAGCTAAAACCAAAAAAGACGCTAGGTTAGGTGTAGAAAATGCAAAAGCTAGACTTAGCGAATTGGACTTAATATAATTGGTGATATTATTGATTAAACTTGTAGTATTTGACTTAGATAATGTTATTATTGATGGTGAGGGCATAGACGAGATTGGAAAATTAATTAATATTGAAGATCAAATTGCAGCAATCACTGAGCAGGCTATGCAAGGTGATATTGACTTCGAAACATCCATTAAGAAAAGAGTAGGGCTTCTTAAAGGAGTTGCTACTGACGATATTAGAACATTAGCTAATGAAATGCCTCTAATGAAAGGAGCTGAAGAAACCGTTTCCACTTTAAAGGAAAATGGCTTTGATGTAGCTATTATTAGCGGTAGTTTTGATATAATCGCCGATACTATTAAGGGAAAACTTGATGTGGATAACATATTCACAAATTCATTAGTTGAAGAAGACGGGATCTTAACTGGTGAAGTCACTGGACCATTAGTATCTGGTTCAAAATTAGATGTTCTATCCAAACTCATAGAAGAAAAAGGTTACACATTAGATGAATGTGTTGCTGTTGGAGATGGAGCAAATGATATTTCCATGATTGAATCTGCTAAATATGGAATTGCTTTTAATGCTAAACCTGCTTTAAAGGAGAATGCAGACCTTATTGTGGAAACCCGTGATTTAACTGACGTTTTAAATGTCATCATTAATTTAAACTCTGAAAACACTGAAGGAGATGCTGACGTGGATAAAGAAGTTGCTGTAGAAACTGAAGTAGTTGAAACTACTGACGTAGTTGTTGAAAACCAAGAAGAAGAACAAGTTGCAGATGCAACTGAAGAAGTAGTTGAAGAAATCGAAGAAACAGAAGAAGTTGTTGAAGAAGAAACTGCTGAGGAAGAAGCTGAAGAGGCTGAAGAAGAAGCAGTGGAAGAAGAAGTTGCTGAAGCTGAAGAGGAAGTTGAAGATGAAGAAGCTCCTGAAGCTGAAGAAGAAGTGGCTGAAGAAAAACCTGTTAAAGAAGCAAAACCTAAAAAATCCAAAAAGAAAAACGCTCTTCCAGAACCTGATTTTGATTTAGCTGACACCATTGAAGGTGTAAGAGCTCAAAAAGATGAAAGAGAAGAACGTATTGCTAAAGTTGCAGATGAAAGAGAAGCTTTTAACAGAGAAGCTAAAGAACAACGTAAAATACGTGATGAATTAAATTCTGAATTAAAAGAAAACTTAGCTAAGGCTATTGAGTTCAGAGATCAACGTAATGAAATCAACAAACAAGTTGAAGAAAACAAGAAAGCACGTAATAAAGTCAATGACGAAATTAAAAGTCTTGAATGGTCTTCTGGTAAAAAAGATAAAATCAGGATTGAAGCTGAAATCAAAAAGATTGATAAAATTATCGAAACCAGAGTTTTAGACATCAAAAAGGAGAATCAACTTGTTAAAAATGCAAATGATTTAAGAAAAGAACTTGCAGAAATCAAAGAAGACGATAAAGTCAAAGAAGAAGCTGCTGAACTCAAGAAAAAATCTGAAGAATTCCACGCTAAAGTAGTTGAACTTTCAGAACAAGCACAAGAAGCTCACGAACAAATGCTTTCTTACTTCAGAAAAACTGATGAAATCAGAACTGCTGCTGATGAAGCACACAAGTTATTCCTCCAAGCTAGAAAGAATGCTTCTGCTAAACATGAAGAATTTAAAATGATTTTAAGTGAAATTCATGTTATCAATAAAAAGTTAGGAAGCAACAAAAACAGAAAACGCAGATCTGATAAATCTGGTGGTTCTTCTAACAATAAGAAAAATCGTGAAGAAAAAGAAAGAGCTGAAAGTATCTTTGATAAATTCAAAAACGGTAAGAAATTATCTACTGAAGAGCTTTTACTCTTGCAAAAATACGATATTAATTAATTAAATTATTTTTAATTAATTTTTATTTTTTCTTTAATTTCTTTTTATTTTCTTTTATTTAGTTTATTTTATATTTTTTTAATTTACTTTTTTTATTATTTTATTTTAATTCTTATTTTGTTTATTTTTCATTTGAGCTTATTTATTCTAGTTATTTTCCAGCTGATTTTTTAATAGATTATAATAGATTATAATAGAAATATAATAGAAATATAATAGTTAAGTAAATTTATATAATAGTTAAATCTAATTTTATTATAATTGTGATGGAATATCTTAAAAATAATATTGTGGGGATGCAATGGCAGAAAATGAAAATAATGATAAAAAGGAAGAAAAAATAGAAGTTTGCTACACCTGTGGAAAGGAATTTGACATGAACAGTGATGAAGGGGCTCATTATCACTATGGAAAATATCCTATGTGTGGGTATTGCAGCAATTTCTATGGTTTTTATAAAGAGGATTTGATGGATAAAAAATAATTTTAAATCATTTCTTTTTTATTTTACAATTTAATTGATTATAATAACCATTTTTTAATTTTTTACATCTATTCTAATTTTACTCTTCATTTTAATACTATAATTGTCTTGAAATATGGATTGTTCAAAAACGAAAATATTAAATATAATGGTTATGTATAAAGTATTTATGATTTTGAATAATTTGTAAATTTGAATTTTTCAATTTATTTCATTAGATTTTATAAAAATTATTTTATAGAATTCTATTTTTCATAAGCTTTTTTGATATTTGAAAAAGCTTTAAACAATTTTATTATTAATTTATATTTAATTTTTATTTATTATGTGATAACATGCATGAAGTGATTATTTCAGAAAAACCGAAATCTGCTGAGAAGATAGCAAAGGCTCTCTCTTCAAAGGCCCAAAAGAAGAAATACGGCAGGAAGATAAGCTATTGGGAATTTGAGGAAGATGGCAAAAGGACCACTGTTTTGTCTGCAGTAGGTCACTTGTACTCTTTGACATCCGCTACTTCAAGAGACAGATTAGGGTTTGATTTAAAATGGGTTCCAGCATATGAAGTTGAAAAGAATAGCGGATATGTTAGGGATTATGTTTATGCTATTAAAAAACTCTCTAAAGATGCAGATAAATTTGTTCATGCTTGCGATTACGACGTAGAAGGAACATTGATTGGTTATAATGCATTGAAATATGCCTGTGGAAACAATGCTGAAGCGAAAGCATCCCGTATGAAATTTTCCACATTGACTAAAAAGGATATTGTAGATGCATATGACCATATGATTGACATTGACATACACCAAGTGGATAGTGGTATTGCAAGACATATGCTAGACTATTACTTTGGTATGAATATCTCTTCAGCTTTGATGAAAGCTGTTAGATCAGCATCTTCAAGTCGCATAAGCTTATCTGCAGGACGTGTGCAAACTCCTACATTATCCATTTTAGTGGATAGGGAAAAGGAGATACAATCATTCATTCCAGAACCTTATTGGCAAATCAAGGCCAAGTCTGATTTTGACATTATAGCAAATCATGTTGAAGATAAGATCTTTGATGAAGAAAGGGCTAAAAGAATATTTGATGAATGTCAAGGGGCTGATGCAACTGTAACTGATGTAAATATTAAGGAAACAATCAGAAAACCTCCTATTCCATTCAATTTAGGAGGATTGCAATCTGAAGCCCACACTGTATTTGGATTTTCCCCTAAAAGGACTCAAGTTGCAGCTCAGAACCTATATGTTGGAGGATACACTTCTTATCCACGTACCTCATCCCAAAAACTTCCTGAATCATTAGGATTTAAAGAGATTTTTGCAGGTCTTCTTAAGGATGAAGAGTTTAGAAAACATATTGCTGATTTGCCAGCAAAATTAAAGCCAAATGAAGGTAAGAAGGAAGATGCAGCACACCCAGCTATTCACCCAACTGGTGTATTGCCATCTAACTTATCTCCAGATGAGGAAAAGATTTATCGTTTGATAGTTTATAGGTTCATAAGTGTCTTCAGTGAGGATTCCAAATTGGAAACCATGAAAGTTGACTTGAATGTTAACAATGAGGAATTTGTCTTTTCAAGAAAAAGGGTTTCTCATGAAGGATGGTTAAAACACTATCCATTTAAGAAACAAGAAGCGGATGAGTTCCCTCCGCTTAAAAAAGGAGATTTCCTTAAGATTCATGAAATCATTTCAGAGGAAAAGGAAACCAAACCTCCTGCAAGATACAATGAAGCGTCTCTTATCAAGGAATTAGAGAAAAGAGAGCTTGGTACAAAGGCTACTCGTGCAGACATCATTGCCAAATTGTATGATAGGAAATATATTGATGGCAAAAAGATTGAAGTTAAGCCATTAGGTGTTCATATTATCGACACATTAAAGCAATACTGTAAGAACTTAACCAGCGAAGAGTTAACTCGTGAATTTGAAAAAGAGTTGGATAGCTTATCTGCTGATAAGATTACAAAAGAGGAAATTCTCGCTAATGGTGAAAAGGAAGTAAGATCAATTCTTAAGGATATTAATGACAATCAAAAGGAAATTGGTTCAAAGCTTTATGAATCCTATCAGGAATCAAATATCGTTGGAGATTGTTCATGTGGTGGTAAACTGCTTAAAAAGTATTCAAGAAGGAATAAGCAAACATTTATAGGATGCTCCAATTTCCCTCAATGCAGAAATACTTACTCACTTCCTAAAGGTGCAAATATCTTAAAATCAACTTGTCCAACATGTGGATTGCCTATGATTTCAATTAAGAGAAAAGGCCAAAAGGGAAGGGAACACGTTTGCCTTGATCCAAATTGCGGTAAGGAAGTAAGCAAAAGGCGTGCTCCTGAAGTTGTTGGCAAATGTCCGGAATGTGGCAGAGACTTATTGAAACGTTCTGGAAGATTTGGTGAATTTGTTGGATGCAGTGGCTTCCCACAATGCAGGTTCAGTTGCCAATTGAAGGATTTGGACAAAGTATTGCAAGAAAAATCAGAAGAATTAAGTAAATGATTAAAGGATTATTATAAAAATTTATCATTTTCTTTATTCAATTTTTATTTTTTCAATTTATTTTCTATTTTTTATACTTTTTTTTTAATTTTTTAAGGATTATTATAAATTTATTTTTTCATTTTTTCATTTTTTTAAATAGCTATTTTTTTATTTTTTAACCAATAATTTTATTCGTATATATTCAAATGTTTATTGGCTATTTTTTCCTTTATATAGTATATTAGAAAATTATATATGTATATAAAATGTATATTTAATTATTATTAAATTTAAATTGATTTTTATTAACATTGGTTTAATAATCATTGTATCAAGTCTTAAGTTTAATAATTTTATTTCAAAAATAATTATTTTCAATATATTTTAAAATATATTTAATAATTTGTTTTACAAGTCATATGATGTTGTTTTATGAAAATAAGATAATTAAAGCGCTTTTATCTTTCATGGGATGATTGAATATGGCTAAAAGTATATATTCGAATATTAATTTGTAAAATGTACGAGGATTTTTTATGGAAAATAAAACTATATTAAAATCTGTGGTTATCATAGCAATATTGTTTGTTTTGGTTTTTGGTCTTAGAGCTCAAGCCGCTGATATTGGTGGAGTTCCAAATGAAATTAAAGCAAATTATATGGATGCTGATGGTCTTCCTTATTTCAGTGAAATGGACTCATACTTTAACTTAAGGATGACTCAAGATTATATGGATCATGGATATTTTGGTGATACTTTAGTAAATGGTTCTGGTTGGGATATGCATTCCTACTATCCATCAGGAAGGGACGTTGGGTCCTATCAGCCGATGATTGCATATGTCACATCATTCTTATATGGAATAGTGAACATGTTCCATGACATGTCCCTTAAGGAAGTTGCATTCTGGACTGGTGCATTAATTTCATCATTTGCAGTAATTCCTGTTTACATATTCACAAGAAGAATCACTAATGATTATGGGGCAATTGCTGCTACATTGATTGTAGCTTTAGGTCCTAACTATATTTCACACACATTTGCAGGATTTTTCGATACAGATATGTTTAACGTAACCTTGCCTTTATTCTTTATACTCTTCTTTGTTGAAGCGGTTAAAAGCGATAAATTGGTTCATAGGATAATATTCGCAATTTTATCTGTTATCACTATTGGTATTTATTCCCTTTCATGGACTGGATATATGTTTTATCCTGCAGTAATGATAATTGTGATGATAGTGTTCTTCATATTATGTTTCTATCTGGACATTGAAGTATTGGAACCATTTAAAAATTATAGTAATAAGCTAAACTGGTTGATTAATCAAAAAGAACTGTTTCCAGTAGCTTTAATTGTTGTTTTAGGCGCTATCAGCTTATTGTTCACTGTTGGAATAGGTGGTATATTAGATGCTATCAACGGTCTTACTGGCGGTTTCTCACTTTTATCTGCATCAAGTGATGTATGGCCTAACGTATTTGTTTCTGTTGCAGAGATGCAAAAGCCAAATATTTTAGCTGGTGGTCTTCCTGGAGCATTTTTAGCTAACACCAATGGTGTTATAAACGGGGTTGGTGGAATAGTTGCTTTCTTTGGTGTTTTATTGGTCTTATTCACATTTGTTCAAAGATTGCTTAGATTAAGGTCTGTAAAAATTAAAGGAGACTCATCAAAACCTCATAAATCTAAACGAAAAGCTACTTCTATCAGAAAAGAGCAAGAAAGGTTCAGAATTTCCCTTAAAGACATTGGCTCTTTCGGTTCAACTGATGAAATCAATAAAAGTAAACGTTTAAATGTGCTTTACTTAAGCTTATTCATTGTATGGATTCTTGCATCTGCAGCAGCAGTAACTCAAGGTACAAGATTTATTCAGATTTTAGTAGTTCCTATGGGTATCTGTGCAGGTATTTTTGTAGGATATGCAGTGGACTATGTCAAGGCTAACATTGATGATGATAGAACATTATTCTTGATAGCTATTGTCTGTTCATTCTTGATTGCATTCCCAATTACTCAAATTTATTATGGTCTTGATAATGCCTTAATGATAGGTTCAATTATATTTGTTGCTCTTGTAGTTATTTCCGGAGTATTCATATATCTTAGAAAATCTATCAGGGATTCAGATGTATCCCTTAAAAAGGCACTTGTTGTTGTATTGATCACTTTAGCTTTAGTGTCTCCAACTGTTTGTGGGGCTTATCAAACCACTGCAGCTACTGCTCCAGGGTCAAGTGACCCTATGTGGAATGCTATGGATTATGTTAAGGAAAACACTACTAATGATACAGTTATCATTTCCTGGTGGGACTACGGTTACCTATTCCAAATTGCATCTGACCATCCAACTTCTTTCGATGGGGGTTCTCAGTCAGGAGACCGTGCATACTGGGTAGGTAAAGCATTGACTACTTCAGATTTAGCCCAATCTAAAGGAATCTTGCAGATGTTGGGAACTACTGGTAGTAATGCTTCTGATTTATTATGCAATTACACAGGAAGCAATGTAACTGCGGTTGATGCATTGGACAAAACGTTAGGATTAAGTAGGGAAGATGCTAAATCAACTTTAATCAGTGATTATAATTTAACTGAAAGTCAAGCAAACGCTGTTGTAAAGCAATCACATCCATCTAATCCAAATAATGTTGCATTTGTTTTAAGTTCAGATATGATTCAAAAAGCTGGATGGTGGTCTTACTTCGGTTCATGGAATTTTGATACATTAGACAGTACAAACTATCAATATTACATGTCTGGAAATTATGTTACTATTAATCCTAATTCTCAAGGTAGCATTAATGTATTGAATGACAGTGGCATTTTATACAATGCAGTAGTTAAAAGAGGATCTAATGGTACTAATGGTACTACTGCTCAAATGACTGCTGTTTGGGATAAGAACGGTAGTAAAATCGAGTTAAACGGTACTGAATATAACCCTCTTAAAGCAAGCAATCTCATTGCTATTGAAGATGGTTATTTAACTGTAAATAAAACCTTAGACAAAGGAGGTAATTATACCCTTTATGTTATTGGTTCTGGAAATGACTATACTGCTATATTGATGGATAATGAACTTAGAGACTCTGTCTTTACCAGATTATTCCTATTGGGTGGTGCAGGCCAAGATACATTTACCTTAACCAATATGCAAGAAGGAGTTTCTACCTGGTCAATTAATGGTGCATCTTCAAGTTCTGACAGCCAAGATACAAATACAACAGAGACATAACAGTTTTGCTTATGTATAAAATTTAAATTTAGTTATAGATTATAAGGTCAGCTTGTCCATTGAGCTCTTCTTATGATTTTTATAACTTTTTTCTTTTTCTTTTTTTATTTTTTTAAAATAAGTTTATTGGGCATATCTTTTTTAATTCATTATCTATTTTTACCATTTAATTTCCTATTTACCGCATATTTTATATGTTAAAAATACAAAATTTATATTATAATAAAATATTTACATTTTTCAATGTATAATTTCATAAAACATTAACTTATTGATTATTAAAATTTAATTTTTATTTCAAAATTAATTAATATTTCATAATAAATTATTTATTGGGGAGTTTATGTCTATAGAAGAAAAAATAAAAGCTATTGAAGAGGAAATTCAAAAGACACCTTATAATAAAGCTACTTCTCACCATATAGGTAAATTAAAGGCTAAAATTTCTAAACTTAAGGAAGAACAGATTAAAAGAAGTAGTGGCGGATCTAAAGGTGAAGGATTCCACATTAAAAAAAGCGGTGATGCTACAGCGGTTTTAGTAGGTTTCCCATCTGTAGGTAAATCTACATTGCTTAATGAATTAACCAATGCTGAAAGTAAGGTTGGCGCTTATCAATTTACCACTTTAGAAATCATTCCAGGGGTTATGGAATATAACAATGCTCAAATTCAAATTTTTGACATTCCTGGAATCATTACTGGTGCTGCTGGAGGTAAAGGTAGAGGTAAAGAGATCCTATCAGTTGCAAGAACTGCAGACTTGATTATAGTTGTATTGGACACACTTAATCCACAGCATTTGAATGTTATCTTAAAGGAGCTTGATAATGTAGGTGTAAGGCCAAATCAAACCAAGCCGGATGTTAGAATCAAAAAGACACGTAAAGGTGGAGTTAATGTTTCTACAACAGTTCCTTTGACCTATTTGGATGAAAAAACCATCAGATCAATTATAAATGAGTATGGAATCCACAATGCAGATGTCTTGTTTAGGGATGATGTAACAATTGACCAGTTCATTGATGTTATTGAAGACAATAAATCCTATGTTCCTATGATGATTCTATTGAATAAGGTGGATTTGGTTGACCTTGATTATCTAAAGCAACTTCAAAAGGAAATTCCTGAATTCATACCTATTTCTGCAGATAAGAAACTCAATATTGATGCACTTAAAGAAGAAATATTCGATCGTGTGGATTTAATTAGGGTTTATTTAAAGCCGCAAGGTAGAAAAGCAGATATGGAAGATCCTTTGGTTATCAGAAGAGGCTCTACAGTTATTGATGCATGTGAAAAGTTACACAGAGAGTTTGTTAAGAACTTTAGGCATGCTAAGATTTGGGGAACTTCAGTAAAATTCCCAGGTCAAAAGGTAGGTCCAGACCATGTCCTTGAAGATGAGGATGTGTTACGTATAATCCTTAAAAAATAATATTGCAGTGTTTAGCATGTCTATTTTAAATGATTTGTCCAAAGATACAGTTATTTTCATATCAGGCACTCCTTGCACTGGCAAAACAACTGTTGCAAGTGATTTGAATGATTATCTGTCCAGCAATGGATTTCATTCAAGACTCATTAAGGTAAATGATTTTGCAATTGAAAATGACTTGGTTTTAGGTGAAGATCCCGATAAACTTTATAAAATCATTGACATTGATGGATTAAATGAATCTTTGAATGATGAAATCGATAAAAGCAGTGGCTGTGTTTTAATAGTGGAAGGTCATTTGTCTCATCTTTGTGAAGGGGCAGATAAAATGATTGTCCTTCGTTTAAATCCATCCATTCTTAAAAATAGGCTTGAAGAAAGGAATTATTCAGAGTCTAAAATTCAAGAAAACCTTGAAGCAGAAGCTTTGGCAGTCTGTTCAGCAGAAGCTTATGAGATTTATGGGGATAAAACCAATGAGATAGATGCAAGTGACAAGTCTGTTGAAGAGATTCGTGATTTGATAATAGCTATTGCATCTGATAAAATGGAATGCCCTGTTGGTTCAATCGATTATATGGAATGGCTTTTGGAATAATTTTTTCATTGTTCTTCCCATATTCATTTTCATATGTCCTGAACCTTAAAATTTTAAAAATAATTAATTTATTTATACTATTTTTGTCTTATTTTTATAATATTATATATAATATAGAAAACCTTTTTATATAATAAAAAACATATCTTATCTTAATATTCCTCTTGTACTATTATATTATAGGAATATTTATTTAATTACTTTATTTTTACATTGCTTAAAATGTGATTTCTCATCAAAATCTACTTTTATTTAGGCAATCAGTTATTTTAAAGAGATTATATGTTGTATGAGAGGAGTATCTATGGCTAGAGGAAAAAAACCTGATTGGATGATTGAGATAGCTCAAGAAAGGATGGATATTCTTTTTAATCGTGCAGAAAAGGAATATAAAGAACATCCTGAAAGATCTCATCGTTATGTTGAGCTTGCTCGAAAGATTTCCAAAAAGTATAATGCAAAGATTCCTCAAGTCTGGGGACGAAGATACTGTAAAAATTGTTACAAGTTTTTGGTTCCCGGTCACAACTGCGCTGTCCGGCTAATTAATAATGAAATTAATATTTATTGTGGCGAGTGTGGCCATATCATGAAAATTCCTTACATCAGGGAAAAAAAGTTAAAAAGGAGAGCTAAAATTGACTCTTACACTTTCAAAAAAAGAGATTATGAATGAAGCTCGTTCCGCTATGACAATAAATATTGGAAAAGCTGGTGTTAATGACAATGTTATTGAAGAGATTAAACGTCAGTTAAAATCCAATCCTATTATTAAATTACGATTTGCTAAAAATGTAGCAAGAAATAAAGATGATTTAATAAGCAACATTGTTGAAGGCACTAAATCCCAACTTATTGACGTTAGAGGAAATGTTGCTGTTATTTATAAAAAGCAATCTAATTAGATTATTCACTTAGAGTTACAGACACCAGTCTTAGGTGAGTAAGAAAATTGGATTAGAAACATATTAATTGGAGAAAATTATATGACAACTGTATTTGATGTTCCTGCAGAGTTATTAATTAATACTGTTGCAGATGAATTTAAAGATAATAACGATAAAATTGTTGCCCCTGAATGGACAAAACTTGTTAAAACTGGTGTTCACAAAGAAAGAAAACCAGAAAACATCGACTGGTGGTATGTAAGATGCGCTTCTATCTTAAGAAGAGTTTATATTGATGGACCAGTTGGAGTAAGAAGTTTAAGAACCTTCTACGGTGGTAAAAAAGACAGAGGAGTTAACCCTGAAAAATTCAGAAAAGGTAGTGGCTCTATTGTAAGAGTAGCTTTACATCAATTAGAAGATGCAGGTTACGTAGAAAAAGTCGATGCTGGAAGAATTATTACTCCAGAAGGTAGATCTTTCTTAGATAATACTTCTGCTGAATTAATTAAAGATATTCCAGAACTTTCAAAATATTAGGTAGAATTAATTAGAATTAATCATGGAATATTTTTGATGATTATTTAATGGTTGATTCAATGAAAAATATTTAAATTAATGGGGTTTTTATTATGAGTGAACTTGATGAAATACGCAAAAGACGTATGGCTGAATTACAACAACAACAAGCAGCTATGAATGCTGACCCACAACAATTGGCTCAGCAACAATTGCTAGAGCAGCAAGCTGCTCAACAACAAGCAGAAATGCAAGCTCAGTTAAAGCAAGCTATGAAACAGATTTTGACTCCAGAAGCTCGCGGTAGATTAGATAATCTCAGATTAACTAAACCGGAACTTGTTCAAAATATTGAGATTCAATTGCTCCAATCAGCTCAAGCAGGTTCTCTTAGAGGAAAAGTAACTGATGAACAACTTAAAGTTTTACTTAAAAATCTCATGGGTCAAAAAAGAGAAATCCACATTACAAGAAGGTAATTGACTAGTGATTTGGTAAAATGAAAGCTTGTGTTCTTTATAGCGGTGGCAAAGACAGTTCATTGATGGGAATTATCCTTGACCAATTAGGTTTTGATGTTGAACTCGTTACTGCTAACTTCGGCGTTTATGATTCATTTCATCCGGCTCAAAAATCTGCAGAGTCCATTGGTTTAAAGCATAAGGTTTTAAATTTGGACATTTCAATTTTGGAAAAAGCTGTTGATATGATTATGGAAGATGGTTTTCCTAATGATGGAATAAAATATCTCCATGAAGCTGTTGTTGAGGAAGTTGCAAATCATTACGAACTTGTTGCTGATGGAACAAGAAGGGATGACAAGACTCCTAAGCTCAACAGAAATCAAATCAGAAGCTTGGAAGATAGAAAAGATATTCAATATATGAATCTTGATAGTTTCGGCTATAAGACAATCAAATATCTTGTAAACAATCTTTTTGAATTGAAGCATGAAAAGAGCAATAAGGATACAAGTTCAGATTATGAGGTTGAAATCCGATTATTGATTGATAAGAAAGGAGGAAATTCCTCAGATATTTTCCCAGAACATTATCAAACTAATGTTAGTGGGCTAAAGAAACAGATCAATAGGATTTAGTTGTTATCATTGAAATTAAAATTAATTAAATTATTTTTCAAAATATCAAATTTATTATATTCGCGGTGAAAAAATGAGTAGAAATAAACCATTAGCTAAAAAATTAAGAATGGCTAAAGCTAATAAACAAAACAGAAGAATCCCTATTTGGGCTTATTCTAAAACTCAACGTAAATTAAGATACAGACCTAAACCTAGACATTGGAGAAGAAATGATCTTAAAATATAGGGGTGTTTAATATGGCAGAAGAATTAGAAAGAACTTATGTTATTCCACTTAGAAAAGTTAAAAATGTAAAAAGAACTATCAGAGCTCCTAGAGCTATTAGAGAAGTTCAAAACTTTTTAATGAAACATATGAAAGCGGAAGAAGTTAAACTTGATGCTTCTATTAATGAATTTATTTGGGAAAGAGGAATTCAAAAAATTCCATCTAAAGTAAAAGTAAACGCTGTAAAAGATGAAGAAGGTGTTGTTAAAGCAACTTTAGCAGAAAACTAATTTTGCTATGACTATATTTAATCATCTTTTCAATCTATTAAAAATTAAAATTTATTTAAGGAATAAAATATGCTTAAAAGAATAAATTTAACTGGAAATCCTAATTTAGGAGTTTACATATCCGTTAATGATGAAGTAGCTATTGTTCCTTTTAATCTTCCTACTGAAATGGAACCTGTGATGAAAGAGGTGCTTGAAGTAGATTTGATAAGAACTTCCATTGCAGGATGCAATTTGAATGGAGTTCTCGCTACTGGAAATTCTAATGGTTTTGTTGTTTCTCCACACACAACTGATAGGGAAATCGAACTGTTAGAGGATGCAGGGCTTAACGTTGCAAGACTTCCTGGAAAATATACTGCAGTAGGTAATATCCTTGCAGTAAACGATTACGGTGCTATGGCAGGTCCAAACATTAAGGAAGAAACTATCAAAGTCATTGAAGATAC
Source organism: uncultured Methanobrevibacter sp. (assembly GCF_902784195.1). Classification (NCBI taxonomy): domain Archaea; kingdom Methanobacteriati; phylum Methanobacteriota; class Methanobacteria; order Methanobacteriales; family Methanobacteriaceae; genus Methanobrevibacter; species uncultured Methanobrevibacter sp. The sequence goes on along the minus strand of NZ_CACZTX010000006.1, from coordinate 17,129 downwards.
CTTAAAGGTTCCTGTAGAAATATATCAATTTGCTGATTCCAAGATTGTCGGTTCAGCAAGTATAGTTACCAATAAAGGTGCTCTTTTACATAGAGATACCTTATCTGATGAACTTGGACATGTTGAAGAGTTCTTTAAGGTTGAAGGAAATATTGGAACTGTATGCAAAGGTATGCCTCTTGTAGGTGCATGTGGTATCGCTAACTCTAATGGAGTTATGGTTGGAGAACATACCACCGGTCCTGAAATGGCTAGAATCGAAGAGGCTTTAGGCTTTTTGGATTTCGGTGATTTTTAATTTCATCATAGTTTAAGGATATGTTGTGTTAATTGATTATTTTCATTCAATATTCAATTATATGTCAGATGATTAATTATAGTATTATTAGGAAGGGATTCTTATGTTAACAAAAATTTATAGAATTAAAGGTAGTTTTGTAATGGGCAGTGAAACCCAAGTTTTCACTAAAGAATTCAAAGCTATCAACGAAGAAGACATTTATGAAAAACTTTATTCCATTTTTGGAAGTAAACATAGAATAAAAAGAAGTCAAATTAAAGTTGACTCTATTGAAGAAATTTCTGAGGATGAAGTAGAAGATCCTATAGTTAAAGCAATTCTCTAGAGGATCAATCATAATCTTAAGGTGTTAAAATGGAAGACCAGCAAAAATTACAACAAATTTTAGCTCAACTTGAAGTTTACAAATCCCAATCTGAGTTATACCAAACTCAAATTGATGCAGTTCAAACTTCTCTTGCTGAAATTAAAATTTTAGAATCTACATTAGATGATATAAGTGGTAAAGACACTGTTGAGACTTTAGTACCTCTAGGTGCTGGCTCCTTCATTAATGCAGAGATTAAAAATGAAAATAAAGTTATTATGAGCCTCGGTTCTGGTGTAGCAGTATCCAAAACTTTTGAAGAAGCTAAAGAAACTGCTGCTCAACAAAAACAAGAGCTTGAAAATACTTTAGACAAGTTATTTGCAGATTTACAACAAATCACTAATATTGTAGCTCAGCTTTCTCCTCAAGCTGAACAATTAATGCAAAAACTTCAAGCTCAAGGAATGATGTAAGTAATGCTTTGTTTTTATTGAGTTAGATAATAGATTTTTATCTATTATTCTTCTTTTTTTAACTATTTCTTATTTTTTTTTATCAGATTTTCTTATTTTATTTTTTCATATTTTTTGTACTGTTTTTTTAAATTTTAATAACAAAATTTATATTTCATATTTAAAATAAGTAAGTTTATTAATTTTTAAATATAAAAATAATTATTGATAAAAATATTTAAAATATTTAATAATATTTTAATAAAGATAAAAATTTAAATTATAATACTTATTATTAGGCAGGGATAAACTTGTTTGATTCATTAAAGAAAAAATTTGCTGATGCAAGTGGTAAATTAAGGAATAAAGTGGAAGATGAGGCTAAAGAAGAGAATAATGTAGAATTAATCGAAGAGCCTATCGAAGAAACTTTTGATGAAATTGAAGAATCTGAAGAGATTGAAGAATTTTCAGATGACGAAGATATTTCAGAAGAAGAATTGGATGAAATGCTAGATGCTGCTTTAGAGGAAGAGTCTGAAGAAGATTCAGATGCAGATAAAAAGGAAAAATCAGGATTCTTAGGTTTCTTAAAAAGAGATAAAAAAGAAGAGGCTGAAGAAGATTCAGATGCAGGTCTTGAAGAAGAGGAAGAAGATGAACCTGAAATCGAAGAAGCAGCAGAAGAGTCTGAAGAAGATTCTCAGCTTGAATCAGTTGAAGGTTCTGAAGAAGAGATTCCAGAAGATGAAGTGGAAGAAGAAAAAGAAGAGGAATCTAAAAAATCTAAACGTTCATTCTTCAGACGTAAGAAGAAAGAAGAATCTGATGAGTCTGAAGATGAAGATAAAAAGGAAAAATCAGGCGGATTCTTATCATTCATTAAGGAAAAGTCAATATCTGAAGATGATGTTGAAGATATCCTATTTGAACTTGAATTAGGTCTTTTGGAAGCGGATGTGGCAATGGATGTTTCAAGTGTTGTTGTCGAATCAGTTAAAAATGACTTGGTTGGTCAAAAGATAAAAAGAAGCAGTGATATTGAGGAATACACTTACAAAGCTCTTAAGAATGCAGTTTCTAAAATCATTGACATTGAAGGAAAATCAATGACTGAACTCCTTGAAGAGAAAGTTGCTCAAGGTGAACCTCTTGTTGTAATGCTTGTAGGTATCAACGGTACTGGAAAAACCACCACTATCGGGAAGCTTTCTAATTATTACATTAAAAAAGGTTACACTCCAGTTATTGCTGCATCAGATACATTTAGGGCAGGAGCTATTGAACAGGTCCAATACCATGCAGATAATTTAGGTGTTAAATTAATCAAGCATGAAAAGGGATCTGACCCTGCAGCTGTAGCATTTGATGCAGTTCAACATGCTAGGGCTAAAGGAAAAGAGCTTGTATTGATTGATACTGCTGGAAGAATGCAAACAAACACTAATCTGATGGATGAAATGAAAAAGATCCGTAGAGTATCTAAACCTGATTTGGTCGTGTTTGTAGGTGATGCATTAACCGGTAATGATGCAACAGAACAGGCAAGAAAATTCAATGAAGCTATTGATATAGATGGTGTCATACTTACCAAGGCAGATGCCGATTCAAAAGGTGGTGCTGCACTTTCAATTGGTTACATCATTAAAAAACCAATTTTATTCTTAGGTATGGGACAATCCTATGATGACATTAAGGAATATGATGCTGACTGGATGTTAGAGCAAATATTCTCTTAAATCCATAATTTTATCCATCATTTCCTATTTTTTCATTTTTATTTTTATTTTTTTATTCCAATCTTATTTTACTCTTATTTTACTAAATTTAATCAATTTTAAAGCCAAATTTACTTAATTTTAAAGTTAAATTTATATATTAATTTTATAAATATATTATATATTAACTAAGTAAAATTTTGTTTAATATTTACATAATATATTAAATGCTTTATTTTTACTTATTATATTGAACGGTTTTTAATTTTTATTTATAAATCCAAATCCCTTATTTTGGATTTTTAAAATAAAGTTTGCTTATCGTTTAATTCGTATTTTTTTAATTTTTTATAAAAATGGTGTGATTATGGAAATGAATAGAAATTTAAAAATTGGATTGATTGTAGCTATTTCTGTAATAGCTCTTTTCGTTTTATCCTTGCTAATTACCAATGCACCAGCTGGAGACGATAATGCAGTTCGTTTCGGTATTTTAACTCTCTTACCGCCTCTTGTGGCTATTGCTTTAGCATTCATAACCAAAGAGACTATTTTATCTTTGTTTATTGGGGTTTTCGTTGGAGAATTTATGGTTTCTGTTAACGATTTAAACATTATCAGTTCTGCTATCAATGCATTTTTAGCAATGGGTACTCAAATTATATCTTGTATGGCTGATCCATGGAATGCAGGTATTATCCTTCAATGTTTACTTATTGGTGGTATCATCCAATTAGTAACAAAAATGGGTGGTGCAAAAGCTTTAGCAGATGAATTTGCTAAACGTGCTGACACTCCTAGAAAAGCTCAATTATTCACTGAACTTTTAGGTTTATGTGTATTCTTTGACGATTACGCTAACTCTTTAATTGTAGGTCCTATTATGAGACCTGTTATGGACAAACTTCATGTATCCAGAGAAAAATTAGCATTTGTAGTAGACGCAACTGCAGCTCCTGTTGCAGGTATTGCTATTATTTCTACCTGGATTGGTTTAGAACTCAGTTTAATTACTCAAGGTTTCCAATCCATTGGAATGAATGTAAGTGGATTCGGTATATTTTTACAAACTATTCCATTTAGATTCTATAACATTTTAATCTTAATCTTCATTGTTATCTCTGCAATTACCTACTATGAATTCGGACCAATGAAAGAAGCAGAGAAAAGAGCACGTGCTAGAAAAGAAGATGAACCAGTCGAATCTCTTGAAGCAACCAGTTTTGATGACGTTAAACCGGTTGATGGTATCAAATTATCTGTTTGGAATGCAATCATTCCTATTGGTGTATTGATTGTCGGTGCACTTATTGCATTCTATTGGAGCGGATATACCACTATCTTAGGTGGAGAAGATCAAGCTTTAATTACCTTAATGAAAACCTCTCCATTATCATTCAACGGTATATTTGAAGCATTAGCAGCTTCTGATGCATCTGTTGCTTTGTTCCAGGCAGCATTGCTTGCTTCTATTGTAGCTATCCTCATGGCTGTGCTCCAAAAAATCATGACCATCGAAGAAGCTATCGCTGAGTGGGTTGGCGGTATGAAAACTATCGTTATCACTGGTGTAATTTTACTCCTTGCTTGGTCCTTAGGTGGAGTTATTGGTGAATTAGGTACTGCTGATTACTTAGTAGGTGTATTGGCAGGTGCAATACCTATATTTATCTTACCAACATTAATCTTCGTTTTAGGTGCTTTGATTTCCTTTGCAACAGGTACTTCATATGGTACTATGAGTATTTTAATGCCATTAACCATTCCTCTTGCTTGGGCAGTTAACCCTGAAATGGGCTTTGTAATCGTATGTACTAGTGGTGTATTGACTGGTGCTATTTTCGGTGACCACTGTTCACCAATTTCAGATACCACAATTTTATCCTCTATGGGTACAAGCTGTAACCACATTGACCACGTAAGTACTCAGATATACTATGCAATATTTGTTGCAGCTATTGCTATCATATTCGGTTACATCCCTGCAGGATTCGGTATCCAATGGTACATTTCAATCCCTGTGGCTATTGTAGTAATGTACCTCGGATTAAGAGTACTTGGTGAAAAAGTACCTTTTGATGAAGCAGCTTAAATATGATTTTTACTTAAATGGTTTAATCCATTTAAGTTCTTTTTATTTTTTATTTTTATTTTTTCAATACATTATTTTTTATAATTCTAATTAACCCTATTTTTTATCAAAATACTTAATTATTTTAACAAGTTTTATTTACTAGTTTCAAGTAATATATTCTTATTAAACTTTTATTATAATTTTATATTGTTATTATAATTTTGTACTGTTATTATATTTTTATTATTTATATGTGATTTTTATGGCGTCTGAAAAGTCTGTGTGGGATAGTAACATTGCCTTTGTTTTGGCAATGATTGGTTCTGCTGTTGGTTTAGGTAATATTTGGCGTTTCCCAAATGTTCTTTATTCCAATGGTGGGGGATCATTCATGATTCCTTATATAGTATCATTATTTATTTTAGGGATCTCATTTGTTTTAGTGGAATATGCAGTAGGATTTAAATTCAAAACATCCTTGTCCAAGATATTTTTCACCATCAAGCCTAGATTGGAACCTATTGCTTGGTTCATCATATTGGTTGTATTCTTAATCACAACTTATTATGTTTGTGTAGTTGCTTGGGATTTGATATATGTTGCTTTGAGTTTAACCAAGGCATGGGGTGCAAATCCTGATTTGTTCTTTACAGTTAATGTTTTACATGCCTCTGATTCCCTTTCTGGTATTTTTACCATTGTTCCATGGGTTCTCATATCTGTTTTTCTTGTTTGGTTAAGTTCATGGGCAATTGTCCAAAAAGACTTGAATGAAGGTATTGGTAAAGTAAGCAAAATATTATTACCTGTCTTAGTTTTGATTGTGATTGTGATTGTTGCATTTTCCTTGACTTTACCTGGTGCTTCAATAGGTTATACTCAGATATTCACTCCTGATTGGTCTGCTTTAACCAATTTGAACGTGTGGTTGGCGGCATTTGGTCAAATCGTATTTTCACTTAGTTTAGGTATGTCAATTGCACTTACCTATGCAAGCTACCTTCCTGAGGATTCCAAATTAACTGACAATGCTTTGATTGTAGCATTTTCCAACTCTGGATTTGAAGTGTTCAATGCAATTGGAATCTTCTCAATCTTAGGATTCATGACTTTAACCAGTGGAATTCCATTCAACGAATTGGTTACTGAAGGAACAGGTTTGGCATTTGTTGTTTTCCCAAAGGTATTTAATGTAATGGGGCCTTGGGCATCTGTTATTGGACCATTATTCTTCTTATGTATCTTATTCGCAGGTCTAACTTCTCTAATTGCTCTCCTTGAAGTGGCTTCATTTGCAATTTCTGAAAAATTTGGCTTTTCAAGAAGAAAATCCGCAACTTTGGTATGTGTTGTTGGATTCTGCATATCCTGCTTATTTGCAACTGCTGCAGGAAGTTATCTCTTAGGAATCTTTGATGCATTCCTAAACAACTTTGCATTGCTATTTGGAGTATTCCTTGAATGTATAATATTCGGTTGGATATACAATTTTGATGAGCTTGTTGAAGTATTGAACAGCCATTCAACTATTCAGATGGACCCATTCTGGAAGATTATTATCAAGTATATCTTACCTATCTGTATCTTTGTATTATGGGCTCAAGGAGTTTATAGCACTATTTTAACTGGAGATACTACAAGCCATATGATTATGCTTGCTTTAGTTATTGTTCTTGTGGTTGTTCCAATAGTATTCACTCTATTGCCTGCAAAGAATGAGGATTATTATAAACCAATCCAAGATGATTAAAATTAATAATCATCTTTTTATTTTTTATTTTTTATTTTTTCTTACTATTTTTACTATTTTAATTATTTTTTTTTATTTTTTTATTTTTCATATTTTCATTATTTTTCTTATTTTCCATATCTTCCATAATTTTTTCAAAATAAGCAAATTTTTTAAATAATTAAAACTTTAATATATTATATAATAATAAAATTCTAAAATTAAATTATTTATGAGATGTAATTTAAAAGATATTTTAAAAGATATTTTAAGAGATATTTTAAGAGATATTTTAAGTTATATAGGAATGTTTTAAAATATTTATTAAAATAAATTGATTATTCTTATTGATGTGATGTAAGATGGGTGATGAAATTATAGGAAATAGATGGGATAGTTCAACAGGCTTTCTAATAGCTATGATAGGGGCCATTATTGGGCTGTCTGGAATTTGGAAATTTTCTTATCTTATGTATGAAAATGGTGGAGGAACATTTCTTATACCATATATTCTAGCTATTGTAATCATGGCTATTCCTATTTTAGTATTGGAATTTGGAGTGGGTTTCAAGTTCAAGTCAAGCCTGCCTAAGGTGTTTTATAATATCAAGTCAGAGTTTGAAATCATAGCCTGGTTCATTGTGTTCTTGATTTTTATAGTGCTGATTTATTACACTTGCATAATGTCTTGGGACCTTATCTATATTGTCCTTAGTTTATTTAAAGGATGGGGCAATAATCCTAGTGTTTTCTTTACAACAACATTGCTTCATAGCACCTCTAATCCATATGGGCTAACTTATCTTGTAGTTCCTATTGGAGTTGGCTTGATAGCAATATGGGGTTTGATTTATTTATTCTCCCGTAAGGAAATCAACAAGGGAATCTTGACAATCAGTAAAATATCTTTAATATTATCCTTTGTATTGTTAATCGGAATGTTATTGTTCTCTCTTCAATTGCCTGGATCACGTACTGGAATAATGGCATTGTTTAATCCAAATTGGTCTGTGCTTTTGGATTTTAATGTATGGCTGGCTGCATTTGGCCAACTGATATTCTCATATGGTTTAGGCTATGCCATTGCAAGCACATATTCATCTTACTTGGGAGACAATGCAAAACTGATTGACAATGCATGGATCATTGTTTTGGTAAGCCTTGTCTTTGAAATGTTGGTTTCAGTTCTACTATTTGCAATTATGGGTTTTATGGCATTAGGAAGGAATATTCCTATAACTAGTTTAGTTAGTGATAGCTTTTCATTGATATTTGTTGTTTTCCCAAATGTATTCAATATAATGGATCCATGGGTTTATATGGTGGCTCCTGCATTTTTCTTGCTTATATTTGTTGGAAGCTTAAGCACTGTTTTAGCTTTAATTGAACCATTATCCAATGCAATAAGTGAAAAATTTGGATGGACAAGGGATAAGGCTATTAGACAGCTTGTTTTAGTTGGATTATTCTTGTCATTTATATTTGCAACTGGTATGGGAGAATACCTTTTAAGAATTACAGATTCATTCATAACCCAATTTGCGATTATACTGGCTGTCATTCTTGAAATAATTGTTTTAGGTTGGGTTTATGATATTGAAGACATACGTTCAGTCTTAAACAGCAATTCCTATATTAAAGTGGATAAATCTTGGATAATTACAGTTAAATTTATTATTCCAATAATCTTGACCATCATTTGGATTTTAGGAGTTTACAATTTAATTCTTGTTGGAGATAGGCAAAGTTTGCTTGTGCAATCAATAATTGCTTCAATATTCGTAATTGTTCCTTTGGCTTTAACAGTTATTCCTTATAAAGGAGATTATTCCCTTGATTTATCAGATAATAAAGGTGGAGTAAACTACTTCAAGGAAAAGGAATATGTTGAAAAGACCATAGATGATTATGCAGATGAAGATCACAATCCATTATTCGATAAAAACGGTTCATTTGTAAGTCCTTACAAGTCTTTTAGGAATAGGTTCAAAAGGGATAATAATGATGATGAGAAGAGGGATGATGTTGTTGAGGAAGGCAAATCAAAATCCAGAGGATTAAACAGATTTGGAAGTTCAAAGTCCAAATCAGGTAAAAATGTTCTAAGGAATGTGGATTTGTCCTCTGAAGAATTTGATTCCCCTTATGATGAAGACTTTGATGACAAATATAATCACTATGATTATGGGGATTTCCATTCTCGTTCGGATGATTCTTCTTCAAATGACGGCAAAAAGAAATCAAAATCATTATTTGATAAAATAAACATGTTCAATAGGGATAAGGGAGTGTCTGATTTAGATGAGGAGTTTGAAGATGTGGGCTTCGATGATGATTTCGGAGAGGGAGGTTACATTTCCCCTATTAGGGATGAAGAAGCTAAGTCTCAAAAATCAAGACATACATTTAAGAGCTCTAAAGATGTGGATGTTTTTGACAATTTAGATGGCTATGCTGAAAAACCTAAAGCAAAATCAAAATCTAAACCTAAATCAAGAGTTAAATCAGGATCCAAATCTAATGCTAATGATGATTCCAATTCAAAAACTAATTCAAAAACTAAATCTAAATCTCCTAAAAAAGCTAAAGTTGAAGAACCTGCTGAAGAGGAGTATGAAGACTTTAGTGATGATTTCTTTGATGATGGAGTATTTGGTGATGAAGGATACGAATCCCTTTTGGATGATTATGTTGAAAAGCCAAAATCCTCTAAAAAGAAATCCAAATCTCTTAAAAGAGAATCAAGTGATGATGAAGATAGATATTATGACTATGAAGGAAAAGGGGCAGATTCTGTTTTCAATTTAGATGACTAATTCATCATGCTTTTCCAATAGGCAGTGATATTTATTTTCAATTTTTATTTTTTGATTCTTTCATCTTTTATATTAATCTGGCTATTTTTATAATTTTTATAATTTTTTTATAATAATATATATAAAGATAAAAACATAATTAATATTATCTTAAATAAAGGTGTATTATATGGATAAAAAAATGGCTATTTTAATAATTGCTGTATTTTGTTTATTATGTGTAGGTTCATACATGATATTTGAGCCTGGCAGAGATGTCACTTATCATCAAATCAATTTAACAAATTCATGCTCTGCTAAAGTCCCAGTGACTAATCAAATATCTGAATATACTGATAATCTAGACATTCATTACTATTCTGATTATGATTATGGCCTCAACATTACTAGCTTTAATAATGGGTCTCCAGTTACAGGATCACAAGGGCTTTTAAGATTCAACAACATCAAACAAGAGGTTTTAGGTACTGAAAAAGCAAAAAATGGCAATTTCACTTATTATAAAAACAATAAGTTAGGAACTTATACTGTATTTGTTGAGGATAAAATGTCAAATAACTTTATTTTAATGTCTTCAAAGGATTTGACAATTTTAAATAGAGTTTATGATAGTTTAGAGGCAAGAATAATTGTAGACGATTATGAGCTGCAACAGATGTATTCAAACAATACCTCTAACAATTCATCTCATTATTATTAAGCTTTTTACTTTTTTACTTTTTTATTTTCTTTAATTTTTTTCATTCAATGTGATAATATGAATACTGCAGAAGCATTAATCAAATTGCTTGAAGAAGATGGTGTTAAACATATATTTGGACATCCTGGAGAGCAGATACTTCCTTTTTACAAGGCGTTGAAGGATTCTTCAATTGAACATATTTTAACAAGACATGAACAGGGGGCTGCTCATGCAGCAGATGCCTATGCCCGTTCATCAGGCAATTATGGATTATGCATTTCCACTGCAGGACCTGGTGCAATGAATTTGGTCATGGGGGTTGCAACTGCCTTTAAGGATTCTGTACCCCTTTTAGTCATTACTGGAGATAATGATTATTCTAAAAAGGATGAGGATATCTTTCAGAATTCTTCAATCAATGGGGTTTTTGAGAATATAAGCATCAAGAGCTTTCGCCCGTCTTCTGGCAAATCAGCTATTTCTAATTTAATTGAAGCTTTAGTCATGTTTCAAAAATATCCTAAAGGGCCAGTCCATATCAATTTATCTAAGGATATTCTCCTTGAGGACATTAGTTTGGACGATCTTGACTTGAAAGGGATAGTCGACTCTTTTGATCATGATATTTTTGAAGGAATTGATTCTAATTTAGGAATATTCGATGAAAGCATTTCCAGTTTTGGGGATGTTTATGAATTGGTAAATATCTTTGATAATCATTTCATTTATTATGCTGGAAAATTAGTGTTCATTGATGATTTTTATAGTAAATTTAACTCTTTTTCAAAAAATAATGCGAGTGATGTAGATAACAATATCAACTTGGCTATTAATAAATTCAAACTTTCACGAAAACCATTAGTCATTGTAGGAAATGGGATAGTTTGGGGTAAAGCTATTGATAAATTAAGCATTTTTGTAAGTAAAACATGGTCGCCTATCGCAACTACTTTTCACTCTAAGGGGGTCATCACTGAAAGCGACAAATTGAACCTTGGCATTGTTGGCTTGAGGGGAACTTCACTTGCTAATTATGCATATGAGAATTCCGATTGCATTTTGGTTCTTGGTGCAAGATTATCTGAAAGAACCATTGCATCATGTGGTTATGATGGTGTCAAGGATAAGATAATTCATGTGAATATTGATGATGATTGTCTTAAGGGAAATATTGACATTTCCATGGATGCATCAGACTTTTTGGATTTATTGTTAAAGGAAATTGAATCTAAAGATTATAAGAACAATGAATTTATATTGTATAATGATTGGATTAATGAAATTTACTCTCATTACGAAGAGTTGATTGTTGATGGAATTGATGATGTTGAGGATAATTACATTCCATTAAGGCCTCCTTATGCAATCAATAAGATTGTAAATGCATTTAAGGGAAGCTATTTCCTTTCAGATGCAGGAACTCACACAACTTGGACAACATTGCTTTCAAAGAATGATAGGTTTGGAAAACTTCTCTTTTCAGGAGGATTTGGGCCAATGGGTTATGGTTTGCCTGGAGCTATTGGTGTAGCTATTGCCCATCCGGATAGCCAAATCGTTGTCATATGCGGTGATGGGGACATTCAGATGGTCATTCAGGAATTGGCTACCCTTAGGGAATATGACTTGAATGTGAATGTTTTCATTATAGATAACTCACAATTGGGAATAATTCGCCAATGGGAAGAAACAGTTTATGATATGGATAAGTATCAAATAGAATTGTCAAATCCAGATTTTGCAAAATTAGCTGATGCTTATGGAATCGAATCAATGAGAGTGGAATCCAGAGAAGATCTTGATTTGGCTATTGATAAGGCATTCAGTTCCAATCATGCATTTTTAGTTGATGTATGTGTATGCGAAGAGGATATTCCTTTGCCTAGATGATATTTTCAACTTAAAATATCTATTAAATCTATTTTTTAATTTTTAGTTTTTTCTATTTCAAGGAATTCTTTTAATAGATTGTTTTTATTTTTTTCAATAAATTGATTATGTTTTTCATCAATTGATTCAATTTGATAATCCAATTCAGAATTGTTTTTAGTTTTCAAAATATAAGCTATTGGTTCAATGTCTAAATGGGATATTGAATTTTCAGCATTTTTATTATCTCTTAATTTTTTTAGCTTATCCATTTTGCTTTTGGATGGATTCATGTCAATTGAAATGATATCCACTTTAAAAATAAAGTATATATTATCATTAAATACAGGAACAGCTTCGCTAAATTCGTAAAATGTTTCTTTTGTAAAGCTATTCATTATCTCCTTTCCATCCATTTAAATCACTTTTTAGTTTTTTGTTCATTATCATTTATTGATTCATTTTTTGCATTATCTTTAGATTTCTTTTGTATATAGAGTTCTTTAATCAGTTCTCTAATGTTCTTTTTAGTTAATAAAGTTAAACTATGAATCAATAAGAGTAAAATATTTATTTTTAATTCTATTTTTCCTTCAAAATCAGTTATCACTTCGTTAAATCTAGGATCTACACTTAGTTGTGTTGGCTTTGAGCTGTTTACAATAGCGCCTATTGACCAGATCCAACTTGCTATCTTTACAGTAGTTGTATGGTCGTTAAGACCGATTATCAGATTCCCTTCAAGTTTCTTTAAGTCGATTGCTTTTAGAATATTCTTCAAGAAGCCTTTCAATTCCTCTTTGGATTTCTTTAGTTCTTTTAGGATTGGTTTAATCTCTTCATATTTTTCTTTTAAACCTTTTTTATCTCCATCTTCCTCTCCTTCAGATTCAGATTTTTCCTCGTTTTCTTCAGATTTAGATTCTTCATCATCTTCTTCAGAATCTTCATCTTTCTTGGACCTAATGCTATCAATTATTTCTTCAGTGCCTTTTCTTGTAAAAATAGCTATTTTCAGTATAGTTACTTTAAATTCATATTTAACTATACCCTTTTCTTTTGCAACGGTTAAAAGTAGTCTTATGCCGTTGTATAAAATTATTAAAAATATGATGATTAAGGCGATTAGGATAATTAAAAAAAGATTAAAGTTCATTTTATCGCCTTTTCATATTTATTTTTATTAGACTTATTTTATATGATGATTTATTCATCATCATCTATTTCAATGTCTAACTCTTCTTCCACTTCATCAACGATGTCTTCAGCTTTTTCCTTTATTTCCCCATCTTGGATTTCAACTTCAGTGACATCATCAACATTTATGTACTCATCATCTTTTCTTTTTGATGGGATGACATCTTTTAGGATATCGGTCAAGATTAAGCCTAATTCGTTTAATGTCTTGTTAGTGCTGTTTCCTTTTGATAAGTTTATGGTTCTGATTCCATCTGCACCGCTGTTTCCTTTTGATACAACGACCATGGTTACAGGTTCAACACTTACACCAGCACCAGTTGCGGTTATTTCTTGACCCGCTTTCTGTTCTCCTATTCCAAATCCTACTGCTGCTTTGCTTACTGGAATCAATATTTTATCTTCACTTTCAATTGGTTCTCCAATATAGTTGCTTATGTGAATAAGTTTTCTTAATTCTTCTACAGTTGCTTTAATAGGTGCTTCGTCAATCATTCTTTAACTCCTTATTTTTATTAAAATTCTATAATTTTTAATTATGGTTTGCTATTAACATATAATATATTATATTTTTTTAATATACTTTTTTTACTATTTACATTTATATGTCTGATACATTCATATGTTAAAAATACATTCCATATGTTAAAATTATATTACATTCTATATAAATGTTTCTAAGTTTGAGTTAATTTTTTTAAAAAAGAGATGTTATTTGAAAAGTTAAAAGTAAAAATAAAATTGTAATAAAACAAGAAAAATAAAAAAAGAAAAAAAGAAGAAATGGGTTTAAATGTAATGATCAGCAAGAGCTGCTACACCTGCACCTGCATCGTCTACTAAACCTAATCCTTTTAAGGTTAATCCTAATGCAGTAAAGGTAATAGCTAATTCTTGGTAATTGATTACACCCATGTGTCCAATTCTGATGATGTTTCCTTTAAGATGGTCTTGTCCACCAGCTAATTGAACTTTGTATTTGTTTAACATGGTTCCTCTGATGTCATCGTCAGTTACACCTTCAGGGATGTTTACTGCAGTTACGGTTGCAGAGGATACAGCTTCATCAGGGAATAATTCAAGACCTAAAGCTTTAACAGCATCTCTTGATGCAGCTGCTGCTTGGTGGTGTCTTGCTACACTGTTTTCAAGTCCTTCTTCATGAATTACTTCAAGTGCTGCTTTCAATCCGTAGATTAATGAAACTGATGGGGTGTAAGGGGTTTGAGCAGGGGTTTTGTTACCGTTTGCTCTGTATTTAGGCATGTTTAAGTAGTAGTTGTTAGGTTCTACCTTTTCACATGCTGCCCATGCGTCATCATTGAAGGTAATAGCTGCAAGTCCAGGTGGTGCAGCGAGACATTTTTGGGATCCGGTTACACAAGCGTCAATGTGGAACTTGTCTACATCCACGTAGTCTCCACCTAAAGAGGATACTGTGTCTACAATGAATAATGCATCGTAGTTTTTCATAACTTCTCCTACTTCTTGAATAGGTGCAGCCACTCCAGTGGAGGTTTCGTTGTGAACCATGGTCACTGCCTTGATGTCTTCATCTGCTTCCAAAGCTTCTTGTACTTGGTCAGGAGTTACAGCAGTTCCCCATTCAACATTTAAAGGTACTGATTCAATTCCGTGGTAGTTTGCAATTTCTGCAAATCTTTCTCCGAATTTTCCTCCAATAACATTCAATACTTTGTCTCCTCTGTTAACAAGGTTGGAAAGAGCTGCTTCCATTGCAGAAGTTCCTGAACCAGTAAGGATGTAAGAATCATTTTCAGTTTGGAAAGTTTTAGACATTAACTGAGTGGTTTCAGTATAGATTTCTCCGAATTCGTCTCCTCTGTGGTTTACAACAGCTTTTCCCATTGCTTGCAATACTCTTGGGTCTGCAGTTGTTGGACCAGGGAGCATTAATAATATTTCGTTCATTTATTCTCCTCCAATATATAATAAGAATTATGAGCTTGAATGGATAATTTTTAATTGTTTTTTTATTAGATTTATATTATTATCTTAAAGTTATAATAATATGTCAAGCTATATATAACCTTTCTTTTTAATAGTTCTTAAATATTTTGTCGGCACTTTCTTTTCTTTATTTGGTTAATTATGATAATTTTATAAATGACTTTTTAAAGATTAATATTAGAGGTTTTCTTATGAGTTTCAGAATAAGAAGAGTGTTGATGTCCACTCCACTTATTGCAATATTTGAGTTTTTCCTAATGAAATACCTGTTTTTATTGTTTGGTGGATTAAATGATTTATATTTGCTTTTATTAACAGTTCTTTTTGTTTTATTGAATACTGTGCCTATGTTTTTTGAGGAGAAGAAATCAAGATTCATAACAAGGGCCTTGGATGAAATATCCGGATTTTGGATTTGGATGTCCTTATTTTTCTTCTTTGACATTCTATTTATTTACATTATTGGCACTTTTATAGAAATTCCCTTTTATATTATAGTTGCCCTTCTTCTATTGGTTCCTATAATAACAATCTATAGCTATTGGCATGCTCATAGAATAATCATTCATGAGAAAACAATTGAACTTGACAAGATCAATCAGGATATTAACATTGTCCACTTATCTGATGTTCATTTTGGAGCAATCAGACATAAGAAAATCATTTTAGACTTAAGGGATAAGCTAAATGAATTATCTACCACTTGTGATTTGGCAATCATCTCTGGGGATTTCGCAGATGGTTCATGTGTGGTTGAAGCGGATGATTTCCTGCCACTTAAAGATGTGAATATTCCTATTGTCTTTACAGCAGGAAACCATGACTTTTATCCTGGAATTGAAAATGTTTATAAAGCATGCAGGAAAGCGGGAATCATTATTTTGGATAATGAAGGAATGGAATTCAATGATTTGAATATCTTTGGTCTTACTTATAGTTTTGGTGAGATAGAAACTGTAAGTTTGGACGATTTGAAATCATTCATCAAGGAATATAAGGTAAATATAATCAATTTCCATGTGCCTCAAAACTGGGAAGTGTTTTCAAGTTTAGGCTTTGACATTCAATTGTCTGGCCATACTCATGGAGGTCAGTTTTATCCAGTTGTTTGGATAGGGAATTTGATCATGTATAATATGGGTCTTTTTAAGAAGAGCATTGGTGGAAAGGATAGGTATTTGCATGTTACAACTGGTGTAGGTTCCATGGATTATCCATTTAGGTGGGGAACTGACAGTGAGCTTGTAATATTGAAATTAAGGAAGAAAAATTAATTCAAATCATTATTTATTATCATAGATTCATTATCATAGAATCATTATCATAGATTCATTATCATAGATTCATTATTATATCATAATACACTTTAAATTATCTACTACTTTTAGCGAAATTTCTTCTATGCCATACGAACAAAAAATGATTAAAAAGTATCAAAATTATCTACTACTTTTAGCCAGATTTGTTTTGTAGTTAACGAACACAATATTACTAATCAAATGCTCCCACACTAACAACACATCTAATGAAATACTAAGTAAACATTAAGATGGCGAACTATTGGGAAAATTAATTTATATTTACAATAGTCTCCAATAAAAAAATAATAAGTTGATTGAAATGGAAAGAAAATACTTAATGCAGTACTCTCAAGTATGATTTCCAAGAATTTAAATCACATCATTATCCATTAAAAAATCAATCAAATTCAAATGAATAATTCCGTCATGAGACATGTCCACATCATCCAGAGTTATTACATATTTAGGATAATTATCTGAGACCTTCTTTAATGGTTTAAATTCTCTTTCAACAGTTTCTTCACTTGCCAATAAATAAGAAACTTGAATGTAAATGGGTTTGTTTTGTTTTTTGCATACAAAATCCACTTCCAGGCTATCAACTTTGCCGATGGTGATTTCATATCCTCTTCTTAAAAGTTCCAAATAAACAATATTTTCGATTACACGAGTGATATCCCGTTGATTGTTTCCTATTATTGCCTGTCTA
>NZ_CACZTX010000005.1 GCF_902784195.1 uncultured Methanobrevibacter sp. | reverse complement strand
TCATCTGCATGTAAATATCCAACGATTCCATGTGCTATTAATGCAATACCTAAGATGATGGTGATTAATATTGGATTGTTTGCTGCAAATACAGCAATGAACAAGATAACAATTCCTAATACTAAACCAACTAATGATCCGGTTTTATTGATTTCAGCTCCTCCAAGCAATCCGATTACGGAAGCTATGATAAGCATGAATCCAACAATATAAAACTGTAATCCAACTAGGAATGAAATTGCATTGGTTCCAAAGATGAATGCCAATCCTAAAATAATCATTACAACTCCAAATATTGCTGAAACAGTTGAAACAGCTGGTGAAATATCTTTTGAAATGATTCCAGTGTAAGCTAATCCTATACCAAATATCAATACAGCTGCACCAATAAGGATGGATATTAAATTAGCACTGAATATTGGGAATATGATAAATATTAAACCAATAATTATTGAAATAATAGCTAAAATCTTATTTGATTCCATTTTTTTTCACCTCATTTTACATTTAATTGTTTAATATTCTATTTATCAAGGTATATATAAATTATTCTTTATTTTTTATAGGGCCCATTTCTTCACTGCAAGGATTTTTTCATTTCAATTTTTTAATTAATTATTTAAATAATGATGAATTAATCTTAATTAATAATATTTTAAATTTTATAAATTTTTCAAGTGATAAAATGGCTGATTTTGAAGAGATTATCAATACAAGACGTAGTATAAGGGAATATGATTCCAAGGAAGTTGAAGATGAAAAAATAGAAAAGATTCTAAAGGCAGGTATGCAAGCTCCTGGAAGCAGGTTAGGCGCTGAACCTTGGGAATTCTTGATAATCAAAAACAAGGAAACTCTTGCTAAAATTGGAGAAATCAAACCTCGTGTAACAAATGCTCCAGTAGCTATTCTTTTGATTGCAAACATTGAAAGGTCCTTTTATAAATTGGTATGGCAACAGGATATGAGTGCAGCAGCAGAGAACATGCTTCTTGAAGCTGTCAATCTTGGCTTAGGAGGATTATGGAATGGTGTGGCACCTGAAGAGGAAAGAATGAATGCCATTGGTGAGATTGTAGGTTTGCCTAAAGATGACAACCTAAAGCCATTCTGCATAATAACTCTTGGTTATCCTGCTGAAGGTTGGGAAAACAAGTTCATGGATAAATATGATGAATCCAGAATCCATTATGAAACCTATTAATTAAATTTTAAACATTTTTTATAAAGTTTGCTAATAAATCTGATTTCAATTCTTAAACGGATGATGCATTATGAAATACAATTTTGATTCAATAATTGATAGAAAACACACCAATTCACTCAAATGGGATTTATTTGATGATGAATATCCTATGTGGGTTGCAGATATGGACTTTTATGCAGCTCCACTCATTTATGAATCAGTGAATAGAAAAGCAAAGCATGGTGTTTATGCCTATTCATTTGTCAATGATGAGATTTTTGATTCATATATCAATTGGTGGAAAAAATATGGCCTTGATATGAAAAGGGATGAATTGTTGTTTGCAACAGGGGTCATGCCTTCAATTACAAGCATCATTCGTGCATTCACTGATGTTGGAGATAATGTATTAATCCAAACACCAGTTTACCATGTCTTCTTTTATGTGATTGAAGATAATGACAGAAATGTTGTTGAAAATCCGTTGATTTATGATTCAGATTCCAATGATGTGGAAACTGCTTATGCCATTGATTTTGATGATTTGGAAGAGAAATTCAAGGATCCAAAGACCAAATTGATGCTATTATGCAATCCTCATAATCCAATCGGAAGAATATGGGATGAGAAAACCCTTGAAAAGATAGCTGTTTTAGCAAACAAATATGATGTCATTGTTGTATCTGATGAGATTCATTGTGATTTGACTGATCCTGATTTGAAATATGTTCCGTTTGCATCTTTAGATCATGAGTTATCAAATAACAGCATTACATGCATTTCCCCAAGCAAGACCTTTAACATTGCAGGTCTTCAAAGTTCTGCAGTCTTCACTCGTAACAAGGAACTTTATGAAGTTTTAGAAAAGCAATTGTCAGTTGATTGCTTCAATCACCCTAACATTTTTTCAATTGATGCCACAATTGCAGCATACAAAAGTGAAGATTGGTTAAATGAATTGAGAGAAGTCCTATTTGAAAATAAAATGATTGTTGATGAGTTCCTAAAAAGTGAAATTCCTGAAATAAAATTGGTTCCGGCAAATGCAACCTATCTTTTATGGTTGGATTGCAGTAAGTTAAGGGGAGAAAATTTTGAAGGTTGTGAATTTTCCACTTATTTATCTGAGTTTTTAAGAGAAAATGTAAGTTTATTCTTATCTCCAGGAATCCAATTTGGACAAAATGGAGATAATTTCTTGAGAATGAATATTGCATGTCCAAAAGACTTATTGCTTGAAGGTTTAAATGCATTAAAAATAGGAATTGAAAAATTTAAAAAAGAAAATAATTTATGAATTCTAAAAAAATTCTAAAAATAGTAATTTTTTTTTTTTTGAAAGTATTAAAAATAAAAAAGTAGAGAAAATTAATTTATTTTAATTTCTCTTCCCACTCTTTTTGTCTAAAACCAGTAAGCACTATATTATCTTCAGTCTCAATTATTGGACGTTTTACAAGCATGCCTTCAGTAGATAAAATCTTCAATTGTTCTTCTTCACTCATTTCTGGTAACTTGTCTTTTAATTGCATCTCTCTGTAAATTTTACCACTTGTGTTGAAGAACCTCTTGAGAGGTAGTCCACTTTTCTCATATAATGCCTTCAATTGATCATAATCGGGATTTTCCTCAACAATATGCTGTTCATCATATTCGAATCCATTTTCGTCTAACCATTTCTTAGCCTTTTGGCATGTGCTGCATCTTGGGTAGTAAATAAATAACATTCTCCATTCTCCTAAAAATTTTATAAAATCAATTTTTTGTTCTTATTCTTATTCTTATTTCTATATTTGAAATTTATAAATTATTCTAATTATTGATTAACTTTGTAAACTAAAGACTTTTATCATATGATTTTTAAATTAATATTAGAAAAATAAATAATATGAAATTAATTAAAAACAATAAGGTGATATCGTGAGTATTTTAGTTGCTTATTATTCAAGAACAGAAGTTACAAAAAAATTAGCAGAAGCCATTGCTGCAGAAACTGGTGCAGATATTGAAGAAATTGTTTCTAAAGTGAAATATGATGGTAAAATAGGTTTTGCACGTGGTGGAAAGGATGCTCTTTCAGAAAAGATCATTGATTTAGGGCCATTAGAACATGATGTTTCAGATTATGACTTGGTTTATTTAGGAGTTCCTGTATGGGCTGGAAAAGCTGCAAACCCTATGATTTCATACATTAAGCAAAATGAAGGAAAGTTCAATGATGTAAAATTCTTTGTAACTGCAGGTGGAAGCGGTTTTGAAGGTGCCATTGAACAAATGGAAAAATATGTCGGCAAAGCTCCTTTGAAAACATTAACTCTTGTAACAAAACAAGTAAAACATGATGAATTTGATGAAGAGTTAGCTTCATTTATAGAATAAACTAAATTTTAGTTTTTTTAGATTTTTAACCGTATACTATTAACTGATTTAATTATTAACCTATTAAATTATTTATTTCGCGAAATAGAAAGATTTAAATCCTTTAAAAATAATTTATAATATTAACAGATTTTTATTCACTTAAAATGTTTAATAAATGTAAATTAGGTGATATAATGTCAATTTATGATTTTGAAGTAAAAGACACTCAAGGAAACATGGTTTCCTTAAGTGAATACAAAGGAAAAGTATTGTTAATTGTCAACTCTGCTACCAAATGTGGTTTCACTCCACAATACACTGAATTGAATGAAATCTTCAATGAATTCAAGGATGAAGGATTTGTCATTTTAGATTTCCCATGTAACCAATTTGGTAATCAAGCTCCTGGTACTGGAGAGGAAATTGCAGCTACCTGCCGCAGTGAGTATTTGGTTCCTTATCCAATCTTTGAAAAGATTGAAGTGAATGGTGAAAACGAAGAGCCATTATACGCTTACTTAAAGCAAGAGCAACCATTTAAAGACATCACTGGTGATGGGGCTAGAAAATTGAAAATGGTCCTTAAGGTAATGGATAGACATTATAAGGACAATGATGACATCAAATGGAACTTCACTAAATTTTTAGTTGATAGAGAAGGAAATGTAGTTCAACGTTTCGAGCCAACTGAAAGTTTAGATGATGTTAAGGCAAGAGTTAAAGAATTATTATAATTCTTTATTCTATTTTTTCTCCATTTTTTCTATTTTTTTCAGTTTTTCAAATTCTATTTTTATTCTATTTTTCTATTTTTTTTAATTTTTTCTTATTATAATAAGCAGCATCTTTTTTTTCGTGTTGATTTATTAAATAGTTAAATAATTTAAGAATCAATATAACTTATGTGGGATTATGAAAAAGATTTTATACTTGACAGATTTATATTATCAGGCAAAAGGCAGAAACTACTATGAGGAGGACCTCTTTTTATCAGGGATACTTAAGGATTATTTTGATATAGTTTTGTGCAATCCAAAGAATTCTTCAAGTTTTGAAAATGATGTGGATTTAATCATTTTCAGAAACACTGGAAGTGTATTGAATTTTAAGGAAGGTTATGATTCCTTTAGAGAACGGGTGAAAAGCAACAATTTAAAAACTTTCAACGATTTCACTGGGAAGGCAGATATGTGCGGAAAGCAATATCTTGTTGACTTGACTTTAGAGGATTATCCTGTTATCCCTACAATTGATGATATAAAAAATATTGATTTATTGCCTAACTCCGATCTTTTTGTCATAAAACCAAAAGATGGCGCTGATTCAATAGGTCTTGAGTTTTTAACTAAGGAAGAATTAATCAAAAAGGATTTGAATAAGAATATTTTAATTCAGCCGGCAATTGATTTTGAATACGAACTGTCTTTTTATTTTATAAATGATAAGTTTGAATATGCATTATATGCTCCTAATAAAGAGGAAAGATGGAAACTTGAGAGATATGTTCCAAGCATTGAGGAGATAGGATTTGCAAAAAGATTTATTGAGTGGAACACTATTGAAAATGGTATTCAAAGAGTTGATGCATGCAAAACAAATGATGGTCAATTATTATTGGTGGAACTTGAAGATTTAAATCCATATTTGTCTCTTTTGGAGTTAAATGAAGAAACTGTTGAGATTTTTATCAATGATTTAGTGGATGCAATTAAAAATTTATGATTATTTTTTTGAAAGTGGTAAAATGAAATTGGAAATCAATACAGAAACCTGCACTGGATGTAAATTATGTGAAACCGTTTGCATTAGAGATAATATTGAAATTATTGATAAGAAAGCTGTTGAAGTTGATAATGGAGATTGCTTTGACTGTGGGCATTGTTTAGCTATTTGTCCAACAGGAAGCATATCCTTAAATACATATGAAGATCAAAAAGACCGTGTTGAAGATTATAATCCTCGTGAAATTCCAATCAATTCTGAAGATTTATTGCAATTCCTAAAACAGCGCAGAAGCATTCGTTGGTTCAAGAAGAAAAAAGTGGATAAGGAAACTTTTGATAAGCTATTTGAAGCTGCCTATTACAGTCCAAGTGCTCAAAATGCTCAAGATGTTGAATTTGTTGTTCTTGATGAGAAACTGGATGATTTCATGCATTTGGTTTATGATATAATCAAAGTGGAAGAAGATGAATTCTTCAGAATAAAACAGTTTGGTGAGTATCTTAGAGGTGAAGGAGATTATAAGAACCATCCACTTCTTTGGGAAGGAACACAGATGATTTTGTCCTTTTCCAAAAGTCAGGCAAATGCATTGATTGCAAATACAAGACTTGAGTTATTGGCTTATTCAATGGGTCTTGGAGGATTCTATTCATTATTCACTCTTAAGGCGGATGAATTGGATCATCAAAGATTAATGGAATTCTTCCCAGAAATAGACCGAGATAAGCACATGTATTCTGCATTCATAATAGGTTATCCTAGAGTAAAATACAGAAGAACAGTTCCTCATAAGAAAATAGATGTGTATTATAAATAGCTATTTAATTCTTTTTTTATTTTTTTATCTATTTTTTATTTTTTTATCTAAAAAACAAATCTAATTATAAAGTTAATTTAACGGAAAGGCAAGAAAATCCCTGTTCAATCTCAGATGAAACTGAAAGTTGATTGAATTTGGGGAATGATTTTCTAACATGTTCCAGGATTCTAAAGTCTATATAGATTTCTGTTACATAAAATTCAAATCCATCTGTAAAATAGTAAGTAGGCTTTCTGCATTTGAGCTTTGCACCATAGA
Organism: uncultured Methanobrevibacter sp.; assembly: GCF_902784195.1. Lineage (NCBI taxonomy): Archaea > Methanobacteriati > Methanobacteriota > Methanobacteria > Methanobacteriales > Methanobacteriaceae > Methanobrevibacter > uncultured Methanobrevibacter sp. The sequence continues at coordinate 82,675 of NZ_CACZTX010000005.1, read as the reverse complement.
AGAAATCTTCGAGCCTATTTTCCAAATCCCATTTTTCGTTTTCACTTAACTCTTTTCCATTGATGTAATCAATTATTTCATCTTCCAATCCCTCTTCAATAGGATAAAGCCTTAAGTCATTTTCCATTTCTTCTAATTCTTGATACAATTCTTCTCTGTTTAATTCAACCATAGTGTCACCATATTCAAATCTAAAAATAGAGTGATTTTTTAAAAATTTTCTTTAGAAAATTTTATAATTTAAATTTTAATAATTTGTAAAAAATAAAAATAAAAATAAAAAATAAAATGAAATTTTTATATGGAATTTTAATTAAAATTAAAGAGAAATAATTGAAAATTATTTCATATTTCCAAATAATCCTCTAATAATCCCTTTTGTAACTTCCCTTGCAGCAGTGTTTACAACAGTTGTAGTTGCCTTTTCAACAGTTGTCTTTCTTGTAGTCTTTCTCTTGGATTTAGTGGTTTGTTTTGTCATTTGATCCACTGCTGTTCCAACAGCTATGCCAATAACATCTTCAAGCAATCCTTTTTGTTTAGGTTGCTCTGGTGCTTGGGTTTGTGCTGGAGCTTGCTGTTCAGCAGGTGCCTGTTGGGTAGGTGTTTGTTGTGCTGGAGCTTGCTGTTCAGCAGGTGCCTGTTGGGTAGGGGCTTGTTGTGCTGGAGCCTGTTCTGCTTGATTAGGAATTTCCCTAATAGGTGCATCTTGAGGGATTTCAGATTGTACATTCGGATTGTTGTCAATCTTATTCAATAGCATCTCATATGCTGATTCCCTATCAACTGCATCTCTGTATTTTCCTCTAAGAGATGAAATGCTCATCAATTCTGCTCTGTAATTATCTTCAATAGCTCCAATATAACTTTGAGGAGGCAAAATGTCAACTTGTTGCACGATGCTTGGAGCTCCTTTTTCTTCAAGAACAGAGACCAATGCCTCTCCAGTTCCTAAAGTGGAAATGACTTCTGTTGTATCGAATTCAGGGTTTGGTCTGAAGGTTTCAGCAGCAGTCTTTACAGCCTTTTGCTCCTTTGGAGTGTATGCATGAAGTGCATGTTGCACTCTGTTACCAAGCTGTGAAAGGACAGTGTCCGGAATATCGGATGGACTTTGTGTAATGAAGTATACTCCGATTCCTTTTGAACGAATCAATCTTATAATCTGCTCTACCTTTTTCTGGAATGCAGGGGACATGTCATCAAACAATAGGTGAGCCTCATCGAAGAAGAAAACGAATTTAGGTTTGTCCAAGTCGCCTACTTCCGGCATTGTTTCGTAAAGTTCGGATATCATCCATAATAAGAATGTTGAGTATAATTCCGGTGCTGTAGACAGTTTTACAGAATCCAATACGTTGATCATACCTTTTCCTTCATCATTGCATTGCATGAAGTCACTGAGTTCCAATGCAGGCTCTCCGAAGAACAGGTCTCCTCCTTGGTCTTCAAGGGTAAGTATGGATCTGAGAAGTGTTGTTGCTGATTTCTTGGCAACTGCACCGTATTGGCTTTCATAAAGTTCAGCATTATCACTTACATGATTAATCATGGATTTCAAATCTTTCAAATCAATCAAAAGAAGGTTTTCATCATCTGCTACACGGAATACGATGTTCAATACCCCTTCTTGTGCTTCAGATAAGTTCAATATTTTTGAAAGCAATTGAGGGCCCATTTCAGAGATTGTGACTCTAATAGGCAATCCTTTCTCACCATATAAATCCCAGAATTCAACAGGATATGACTTGAATACAAATCCCTTATCAGCAAGTTTGTACTTTTCCATTCTTTCAGTTACTTTTGCGTTTGGTTCACCTACCTTTGCAAGACCTGAAACGTCCCCTTTCATATCTGCTAAAAATACAGGAACTCCCATATCACTGAAAGCTTCTGCAAGTGTTTTTAAAGTGACTGTTTTACCGGTACCAGTTGCACCAGCTATTAATCCATGACGATTGGCTAATTTGGATAACAAATAAACCTCTGTATTCTCATTAGCCCCAACTAAGATATTATTTTCTGCATACATGATAACACCTTTTTGATAAATCTGATAATGAAAAATTATTTAATTATTTCACATGTTCTTTAATTCTTATTATATTCCTAATAATATAAAAAATAATTTATTTTATTCTTTGTTTTTTCTTTTCGATTTTTCAATTCTTCATTAAAAATTATTTTCCATTTAATGCAAAGTAAAAATAATAAATTATATAATAGACTTAAAAAATATATTAAAATAAGATATTTTATTGAATAAAATTGATTTTATAATAATTTATGATTTTTATAAGGTGATGATTATATGTATGAAACCTTAACATTCACTGGTGGAATTCACAAAAGCGAAGAATTGAAAGAATTAATTGAGGATTTAGGAGGTTTTGTTCTTCAATCCAATATATTGCAAATGGAACTTGTATTGAATATGGCGGTTCCTATTGATGATGTGGATATTATTAAGGAAAAGGCTAAAGAGCTTTTAGGTGAACTCTCTGTTGCACCTATGGCAGGTTCTGAAATAGCTATTGTTTCCCCAACTCTTGCAAGACACCACCTTCCTCATGCTGCATGTGATATCTCCGAATACCTTAGACGTTATGGTGCTAAAGACAATATGGTCGGGTTGGCTCGTGGTCATGGTAAAGGAACTGCAGGAATCAGTGAAACTGAAAAGGCATTGATTGAAGAGCATGACATAGCCATTTTTGCATTAGGAAGCTTCAAGCAATGCATTATTGATAAGGCTTATCTTTACAATGACATTGATATTCCAGTGATTGTCACAGGTGCACCTGAAATTGATTTGGAAGAATTGCCTGGTGTAGACGCTTATGTTCCAGGATTAGGTAGAATTCCACGCAGATTAAAAAGAGGGGAAAACATAAGAGCTTTGAAAAAGTTAGTTGAAACTGTTGAAGACCTTTTGGAAAAACGTAAAAAAGAGCTTGCTCAAGACCCTCCAATTGCACCTTCAATTTTAGTCAAGAGCGAGATTGAAACTCAAGTTCCAGCTATTAAGGAAGTCATTTCCCCAACTCCTGTAACAAGTCAACTCTGTGGGCTTAGAGTAAAATTGGATTATGACAAGTATCATGAGGAAATTGAAAATGTAGTTATAGGGGACCAAAAATTAAAGGACATTGCAGAGATTAAAAAATCTCATTTCTATGATTACATACTCGTAGAGCTTTTAACTGAAAGTTCTTTAGTGGATTAAAGTTATTATATTAAAAAAATGATATTTTAAGGAAATATTTTTTAAAAAAAGTTATATTATAATAAATATAATTTTTTATATTTTTTATTATCTTATTTTTAAAAATCTCATGTCATCTTATTTTTAATGAATTATATAAATTATTTCTAATATTCAATCATCATAAATAATAATTAAATATTTATTTTATTATCAAATGTGAAGTGTAAAAATGCAAGTTATAGCGGATCTTGGTGGAACTCCTGGAAAAGATTGTAGAGGCTTTTGTAAGTTTTGCTACTTTAGAAAAGTGAAACCTTTAACAGAAGCTCTTGGATGCCAACATTGCCCACCTAATAAAGTGGGTTGTCCAAGATGTCTCGAAGGAGTTCAAGAGGCAGGGAAACCATTTCAACAGCCATTTTCAGTAATAAGTGAAGTTCAAATGGCTTTGATGATGAATCCTGTAAGAGATGCTAACTTGAAGGTCAACATCAGTGGTGGTGGAGATGTCAGCTGTTACCCTTATCTTGAAGAGCTTATATCTAACTTGTCTCAAATGCAATTGCCAATTCACTTAGGTTATACAAGTGGAAAGGGAATTGATGATGGCGATATAGCTACACAATTCTTGAATCAAGGAGTGGATGAGGTAACCTACACTATTTTTGCAGCAGACCCAAAACTCAGAAAGGAATGGATGTTGGATCCAAGTCCAGAGGAATCCCTTAAAGCTGCTCAACTTTTTGCAGAAGGTGCAGACTTGCATGCGGCAGCAGTTATCATTCCGGGGGTAAATGATGGTGCAGTGCTTCAAAACACTTGTGAAAAATTGGAAGCGTGGGGTGCAAAGGCATTGATGATGATGCGTTTTGCAAATAGTTATGACCAAGGGTTGATTTTAGGAAATGAACCTGTTGTTGAAGGAATAACTCCTCATGAACCTCTTGAATTCGAAGAGCTTGTAAAGGAAATCAACAGTGAATATAATCTTAGAGTCACTGGAACTCCATTATCCGATCCAACAATTGGAGCACCATTCATTTTAGCAAAAGATGAGTATGAGGAATTTTTAGGAATATTGCCTAAAGTTACTGGCGAAGCTACACTTCTAACATCTAAGATTGCAGCACCATTCTTGAAGAAAATATTTGATAAGATAGCTCCAGATAATGTGAATGTAGTGGCCACCAAGAAGGATATCGCATGCTTGATGACAAAACAGGACCTTGAAGTCTTGGATTTGGAAGACATTAAAGACACAGTCATTCTCCCTGGAAGAGCATTTATCCATCAATTGGATGCAGAAAGGATATTAAGTCAGGATGGCAAAAGCCGTCTTGTAGGATATGGTCCGGATACTTTAAGCGTTGATGGTGAGTTAAGCAGCGGCATGAGTGAAGAGGAAGTGATTGAACATGAGTTAGGTTCATTCATTGATCTTATTCAGGCCATCAATTTCTTTGGAATGAAAAGGGCTTTTTAATTTTTTAAATTTTTTTAAATTTCTTATTATTTTCATTGCCTTTTTGAATTTTTATTGCATTTTTGAAAATGAAAATAATTGAAAAATGAGAATATAATAATCACAATAAATAATATAATTTTTATATATTTTTTACACTACTTTTTTACACTATTTTTTCAAGTATTGATTAATTTTTCATTTGTTTAATTTTTTGATATTTTTTAAAAAAAATAGAATGTTTTTAGTATTACTAATAGTATTACTTTTGGCTAATTTATGTAATATTTTAATTTAACACGATTTTTAATTTTTTTCTTTATTTTCAATTAAAACGCTTTATTCAATTCTATTTTAGATTTAAGAAAAAAATTACATTTATTTTTTAAATTTAATTGAATGTATGTTATTTTACATTATTTGCTCCATTTTAATCAATTTAAAAAAGTATTACTATTGGGCTAATATATAATAAAAAAATTAAAAAATCTTATTACTTATAAAGTTTTCTATTTAATTCTTAAACGAATGTTTATATTATATTTTAAATAAACTAATATCTGTATACCAAATAGCTGGCTATTGCAAAAATTTTGCTGGATAGCTTACTCAACATAACTAAAAATTAGTTATTTTGGGTGGTATATTAACTCTATTTATTTAGGAGGGAAAAAATTGGCAAAGTTTGATGATAAAGTCGATTTATACGACGACAGAGGTTCATTAGTCGAAGCTGATGTACCAATCGAAGCTCTAAGTCCGTTACGTAACCCTGCTATTAAGAACATTATTAGCGGTGTTAAAAGAACTGTAGCTGTAAACTTAGAAGGAATCGAAAAATCTTTAAAAACTGCTTCCGTCGGTGGAGCAAAATCTAAAATCTTAGGTAGAGAAATGGATCTTGACATCGTAGCTCAAGCTGACTCCATTGCTGCTGCTGTAAAAGACATGCTTCAAGTAACTGAAGACGATGATACTAAATGTGAAGTACTCTCTGGTGGAAAAAGGATTTTAGTCCAAATTCCAACTATCAGATTAGACTCTTCCGCAGAATACTCCGTAGCAACCTTAGCTACCGCAACTGCATTAACTCAAGCTATTATCAAAGAGTTTGACGTAAACATGTACGACGCAAACATGGTAAAAGCTGCTATTTTAGGAAGATACCCACAATCTGTAGAATACATGGGTGCTAACTTAAAAACCATGTTAGACGTACCACAAAAATTAGAAGGTCCTGGTTACTCCTTAAGAAACATTAAAGCAAACGACTTCGTAGCTGCTACCTTAAAGAACACTTTACAAGCAACCGCTCTCGCAAGTATTTTCGAACAAACTGCTATGTTTGAAATGGGTGACGCAGTAGGTGCTTACGAAAGAATGCACTTATTAGGTTTAGCTTACCAAGGTTTAAACGCTGACAACATGGTATTAGGTCTCGTACAAGACAACGCAAAAGAAGGAACTGTAGGTTCTATCGTACAAGACACTATTGCTAAAGCTGAAGCAGATGGTGTAATCGCTGTAGAAAAAGAATTAACTGGATACAACATGTACGCAACTAGTGACGCAGCTAAATGGAACGCATATGCTGCTGCTGGATGTACTGCTGCTATTATGGTTAACGTCGGTGCAGCAAGAGCTGCTCAAGGTATTCCATCAACTATCTTATACTTCAACGACAACATCGAATTTGCTACCGGTTTACCTGGTATTGACTTCGGTAGAGCTGAAGGGGTAGCTGTAGGATTCTCTTTCTTCTCTCACTCTATCTATGGTGGAGGAGGTCCTGGTTTATTCAACGGTAACCACGTAGTAACCAGACACAGTAAAGGATTTACTATCCCTTGTGTAGCTGCAGGTATGGCATTAGATGCTGGTACCCAACTCTTCTCTCCAGAAGCAACTTCTGGATTAATTAAAGAAGTATACAGTGAGATTGACGAATTCAGAGAACCACTCAAATATGTTGCTTTAGCAGCTGCTGAGATTAAAGGTGACATCTAATTATCGAATTAATTTTTGTTAATTAAAATCTAATTTAAAATTCACGAAAAATTATTTAAATCGTCTGATTTAAATACTGAGGTTAAATAATGGATATTGAAATTTTTCCACACAGAATTTTAGGAACAGACACAACTGAAAAAGTATTGAATGATATCGAATCTTTAGACTCAGTTATAAGAACTGTTATTCAAGGACCAAGACTCCCACCTCAAGATGAGATTGACCGTATTTATGGTGATCGCAGAGTCATTGTGGTAAATGGTGAGGAAGTTGAATTGAAAGTTAAGACTGGTAGAATTTTTGTTGAACTATATGATGAATCTGGTATTGAAGAAATCAGATCCATATGTGATGAACATATTGATACTGGATATGATATCAACACTAGCAAATCCCAATACATCAGAAAACAAAGAACTGTTACTGATGGATTGAAATATGGTGAAAATACAGAGATTCCTGATGAATTGGTCGGTATCGCAGATACCCGTTCTAAATTTAAAGATCATGTCTCTATTCTAAAAAGGGATACATTGGAATAAAAAATATCTTTTAGGTTATTGATAATATGATTGGAAGATGCACACATCTTGTAGACTGTAGGGAAACAAGAGGTCTTGGTGAAGGAGGAGGAATTGCTCAAAGAGGAACTTTCGCAGAGTGTGGAAGTGATGTTTTGGCAGTTGCTATGTCTCCAGGTCGTAGACACATTACCAAACCTGTCTGTGAAATTACCTTTGGCTTACGTGAAGCAAACCTATTAACCAGTACCATGATATTGGATGCAGGTAGTGGTGTTCCACATGATGCTCCTGCAGGCGGTGCAGGTAATGCTTTTGGTTTAACTGATAAGGAAGTTGAACAAATGCAAAAGTTTAAGGTTATTGTGGTTCATTTAGGTGGAGTAAGAAATCATATTACATACAAGGCAAGATTAATCTTGCGTAACGTTAACAAACCTTGTGTTATTATTTGTGAATATCCTGTTGACTTTGAAGATTTTGCAAAAATCGGTGTCAAAACCGCAAAGGTCATGCCTGAAGAGGTAAAAACAGAAGGTAAAATCATGAACATAGTATCAGGGGTTATTAGGGGACAAACAGTGTCTCAAGAAAAATTAGATGAGATTATTAGAAAAGTTAGATTAACATTAGGAGATGCATAATTATGGCACAATATTATCCAGGAACTTCTCAGGTAGCTGAAAACAGAAGAAAATTCACTAACCCAGATGTTGAGTTAGAAGTTTTAAGAGAAATATCTGATGAAGATGTAGTAAAATTATTAGGTCACAGAGCTCCAGGTGAAGAATACAAATCCGTACACCCACCTCTCGACGAACTCGATGAACCTGATGACATTATTAGAGAAATTGTAGAACCTATTGACGGTGCAAAAGCAGGGGACAGAGTAAGATACATCCAATTTGTAGACTCCATGTACTTTGCTCCAGCTCAACCATTCTTAAGAGCAAGATCCTATGTATACAGATACAGAGGAATCGATACCGGTACTTTATCCGGTAGACAAATTATCGAAGCTCGTGAAAGAGACTTAGAAAGAATTTCCAAAGAAATCTTAGAAAACGAATACTTCGATACCGCAAGAACTGGAATCAGAGGTTCTGGTGTACACGGTCACTCTTTAAGACTCGATGAAAACGGTTTAATGTTCGACATGTTAAGAAGACAAGTACTCAACAAAGAAACCGGTAACGTAGAAATGGTAAAAGACCAAATTGGTCACGAATTAGATGAACCTGTAGTATTAGGTGAACCATTAGACGAAGAAACCTTAAGAGCTAAAACCACAATCTACAGATGTGATGGTGAAGCTTACAAAGACGATGAAGACGCTGTAACTGTCTTAAGACAAATACACGTCACCAGATCTCAATTTGGTTACAACCCAGAATATTAAGGAGGTTTATTAAAATGGCTGACAAAAAATTCTTAGATGCAATGACTAAAAAGTTCAAAGAAGCTCCAGAAGAAAAAACTACTACCTTCTATAATATGGGCGGTTGGACTCAATCTGAAAGAAAAACTGAATTTGTAAACGAAGGTAAAGCAATTGCTGAGAAAAGAGGAATCCCAATGTACAACCCTGACATTGGTAACCCACTCGGTCAAAGAGCTTTAATGTCCTACCAATTATCTGGTACTGACACTTTCGTAGAAGGAGACGACTTACACTTTATCAACAACGCAGCAATCCAACAAGCTTGGGACGATATCAGAAAAACTGTAATCGTAGGTTTAAACACTGCTCACAACGTACTCGAAAAGAGATTAGGTATGGAAGTAACTCCTGAAACCATTACCAACTATTTAGAAGTTGTAAACCACGCTATGCCTGGTGCAGCTGTAGTACAAGAACACATGGTAGAAACCAACCCATTATTAGTAGACGACTCCTACGTAAAAGTATTTACTGGAGACGACGACTTAGCAGCAGAAATCGACCCTGCATTTGTATTAGACATTAACAAAGAGTTCCCAGAAGAACAAGCTGAAGCTTTAAAAGCTGAAGTAGGTAATGCTATTTGGCAAATTGTAAGAGTTCCATCTGTTGTAGGTAGAGTTTGTGATGGTGGTACCACTTCCAGATGGTCTGCTATGCAAATTGGTATGTCCATGATTTCTGCATACGGTCAATGTGCAGGTGAAGGTGCTACTGGTGACTTCGCATACGCATCCAAACACGCAGAAGTAATTGGTATGGGTACTTACTTACCAATCAGAAGAGCAAGAGCAGGTAACGAACTCGGTGGTGTACCATTCGGATTTATGGCAGATATCTGTCAAGCAACCAGAGTAACCGACGACCCTGTAGAATCCGCATTAGAAGTAGTAGCTTTAGGTGCTGCTTTATACGACCAAATTTGGTTAGGATCTTACATGTCTGGTGGTGTAGGATTTACTCAATATGCTACCGCAGCATACACCGATAACGTATTAGACGACTTCTCTTACTTCGGTAAAGATTACGTAGAAGACAAATACGGAGAATTATGTTCCGCACCTAACAACATGGACACTGTTCTTGACGTAGGTTCTGAAGTAGCATTCTACTCCTTAGAACAATACGAAGAATACCCAGCTTTACTTGAAACCCACTTCGGTGGTTCTCAAAGAGCTGCTGTTGTATCTGCAGCTGCAGGTATTTCCACTGCATTCGCAACTGGAAACGCACAAACCGGTTTATCTGCATGGTACTTAGCACAATACTTACACAAAGAACAACATTCCAGATTAGGTTTCTACGGTTACGACTTACAAGATCAATGTGGTGCAGCTAACGTATTCGCTATCAGAAACGACGAAGGTTTACCACTTGAATTAAGAGGTCCTAACTACCCTAACTATGCAATGAACGTAGGTCACCAAGGTGAATATGCAGGTATCGCACAAGCACCTCACAGTGCTCGTGGAGACGCATTTGCAGTCAACCCTCTTATTAAGATTGCATTCGCTGACAAAAACTTGCCATTCGACTTCACTAAAGTCAGAGCAGAATTTGCTAAAGGTGCTTTAAGAGAATTCGAACCTGCAGGTGAAAGATCTATCATCATTCCAGCAAAATAAGTTTGGTGTAAACGGGAAATATGTAAATAAGGTTTTTAATCTATAGGATTCTTTATCCTAATAGATTTTACCTTATTTATTTTTTTCAATATGGTATTTGTTTGTATAAAGTAGAATGGATTTTTTTTCAATTGATTTTGAAAATAATAAAATGCATTTTATAAAGAAAATTTAAAAGAATTAGTGTCAATATAATAATTCAACTTAATTAAAATGGATTTAATTTCAATTGATTTTGATAAATCGCTTTAAAATTAAGGTAATGCTAAAAATAATTGATAAAATTTGAGATTTTTTAGTAAAGCTTATATATAGTGTTTTAAAAAAATTATAGAATATAGAGAGTTTAATGTCTCTAAATTAATTAATTTTAGGTTTATTTTAATTTAAGTAGACTTGAAAAAATTCTTGGTTTATCTTTTTAATTATTCAGGTTTAATTATTAAGATTTTTAGATTTATTCATCAAATATTTCATTCTTAACACTTTAAGGATTTAATCTAGCTAGATTAAAAGCTAAGTGGTTTGCCTTGGCTTATTTGATTTATAAAATCTTTGTTTAAGTTATGAGGTATAATCATAAAGTATAAAATCATTCAGATGTTCTAAAAATGGTCTAAATTTTGCTTTAGTCCATTATTTAGTCCATTTTTATTTTATGTCTTTATGGTTTTATATTTGAGCAGAATATGTCTAAATGTGGTTAATAGGAAAATTAATCACGTAATAGTTTATTAAATAATTAAATTTAATAAAATTTAAGGAGGAAAAGAAAATATGGACCCTATTACATTAGGTGTAGTCGCATTAATGGGTGCAGCAGCAACCATTGCTGGTGCTGCAGAGGACTTAGAGTCTGACATCGGTTCACAAAGTAACCCTAACTCACAAGTTCAACTTGCTCCACAAATGGGACATTTACACCGTATGATCAATAAGGCAGCTTCTGGTGAACCAGTAGCATATGGATGCTGGTGTGGTATCGCTGGTGGTATCGCAGCTCTTGCAATGGGTATGGGTATTATTCCTATAGTAGCAATTGCAATGGGTTCTACTGTTGCTGCATTTGTTCACGCAATTTATACAGTCACATCACACATGGGAAGGATTGTTGGTCAATCTCAATTTGAACAACCATTATTTATGGATGTATTAACCCAATCCTTAGGCCCTATCGCAGCTCATGGTTTTATAGCTAGTTTCGGTATTGTAGGAATCGCTTACTTAATGACCCTTCCATTAAGCGGTCTCGGACACCCATTCCCATTACCATTACTCGCTGTACTATGGGGAATTACTATTGGTGCAATCGGATCATCCACAGGGGATGTACACTACGGTGCAGAAAGCGAATACCAAAAATTCGATTACGGTGGAGGTACTCCTGTAGCTATTCAAGGGGATATCGTAACCAAAGCTCCTCTTGGTGCTAAGAACTCTATCGATGTAGGTAACTTCTGTGCTAAATATGGTGGACCTTTAACTGGATTCTGTTTCGGACTTATTGTTTTCGTAAGCTTCTGGATTACTGTTGTATTCGGAGCTATTGGAGGACAAGTTGTAGGACTTATCATCGTTATTTTATTAATCGCTGGTAACTACTTCCTTGAAAAGTCTGCAAGAGAAAAATTCGGACCATATGAGGAATAAGGAGGTTACATTATGGATCTTATTATGTTTATTATATGTGTTGTAATTGCAGGTATTATTATGGGAGGAGGTGTACACTTCATTCCTGTAGGTGGTGCTCCTGCAGCTATGGCTACCGCTACCGGTGTAGGAACTGGTACCGCAATGTTAGCAGCTGGTGCAGGATTAACTGGACTCATTACCGCAGCTTCTATGACAGGACAACCAGTATGGTTGATCATCTTAGCAGGTGCAGTTGGTTCCATGTTAATGATGGGTATCACCATGCTTATTGGTAACTTTATTTATATTTATGGTGTTGGTGTAGTACCAGCATCTGGTAAAGCTGCAGTTGACCCAATCACCAAATGGAACCAAGAAAAATATAAAACTCCTGGTACCGAAGGACACGGTATTCCTACCGTATGTTACATTAGTGGTATCATTGGTGGTTTACTTGGTGGTGCTGGTGGTGGATTAGTCTACTGGGCTATTAACGAATTCGCAACCGCTAACATGACTGGATTTGACGCTACTGTTATTGCAGGATTAGCTGCTATCTTATCTGTAGGTATGTTCTTCATCAACTCTGTAACTGCTTCCTATAACATTGGAGGTACTATTGAAGGATTTGTAGACCCTAAATTTAAAAGACTTCCTACTGGAATTTTAGCTTGTGCTATTGTATCTCTTGTAGCTGCAATCTTCATGGTATTAATGATTGGAGGTATTTAAGATGTCTGCTGGAGGAAGTGGAGCACCTGCAGAAGGTGCTGTAGATGCTAATGTAATGTTAGCTATTGGTATTATCGGTGGATTACTCGGTATATACTTATCTGGTATTAACCCTGTTATTGGACCTGTATTAAGCTGTCTTGGTGCAGTTTGTGCAATCCTTTGGGGTGTAATTGCAATCCGTAGTGTAGCAAGTTATGGTTTAGGTACTGGTGTACCTTCTATCGGTTACATGTCTTTAGGTATTGGTGTAATCGGTGCTTTAGCTGGTGTAGGTATTATCGCATCTTTAAAATTAACTGGATTAGAAATTGCTGGACCTATTCTTGCATTAATCTTTGCAATGATTATTGGATTATTAGTTGCTATTGTAGCTAAAAAAATTGTTGGTATGAAAATTCCTGTTATGGAAAGATGTACTGCAGAAATTGCAGGTGCTGCAGCATTATCTGTTTTAGGATTCTCTGCTGCTATTGCAGGTGGATATTCAATTGACTTACTCTTATCTGCTGTAATTGCTCCTGGATTTATTGCTATCTTTTACATATTATGTACTATGGCTATCCAACACCCATTCAACGCATGTTTAGGACCAAACGAAGACCAAGTAAGAACTCTTAAATGTGGTGCTTCTACTGCATTCTTAACTATGGTTATTACTGGTATTCTTGCTATTTCCGCTGGAGGATATGCATGGTTTGCAATTTTAATTGTCGGACTTATCGGTTGGTACATCTCATTTAAGATGTTTGTTAACGCTTCATGTGAAGCAGCAGCATCTGTTAAATGGGCTGGTTTATGGCCAAAAGTTGAGGAATAAGGAGGTTGTTATAGATGGTATTACCTTTAATACAATTTATTCCTGAATTAAACTTAAATCTTGACGCAGAATCCGGTATTCTCGGAGCTGGTGGTGGAGATTTAATTATTCTTTCAATGGATGAAATAAATGCAGAAATCGCAAAAGTCGAAGCAGCTGCTGACGAATTAATGAATTCCTTAGATCCTAACTCTGCTCCATTAGGTTCCTTCCCAGGAAGAGAAGGTAACTTTGTCATTGCAGGTAAATTAACCAACATGGTTTACGGATTTGTTTTAGGAATGTTCCTTATCATGGCAGCAATGCCTATATTAACAGCTATGGGGGTTTTATAGATGGCTGACAAAAAACCTGCTGCTGATAACTGGCCTGTAGTAAGTGGAGACTACATTGTAGGGGACCCAGAAAGTCCTGTTGCTGTAACTACTTTAGCTTCTCACAATGAAGATATCCCAGCTGCTGCTGGAGCAGCAATTGCTGGACCTTGTAAAACTGAAAACTTAGGTATTGAAAAAGTTGTAGCAAACATCATTTCAAACCCAAACATCAGATTCTTAATCTTATGTGGTGCAGAAGTACAAGGTCACATTACTGGTCAAAGTATCCAAGCATTACACGAAAATGGTTGCGACCCTGAAAAGAAAAAAATCACTGGTGCTACCGGTGCAATTCCTTTCGTAGAAAACATTCCTATGGAAGGTGTAGAAAGATTCCAACAACAAGTAGAACTTGTTGACTTAATCGATAACGAAGACGGTGGAGCAATCACAGCAAAAGTAAAAGAATGTATCGAAAAAGATCCTGGTGCTTTTGAAGAAGATGCTATGGTTATTGAAGTGAAAGAAGGAGATGACGACGACGACGATGGTGAAGAAATTCGTCCTATCTCTCCAGAAACTGCATTACTTGAAGCAAGAATCAGAAATATTGATACTCAAGTAAAATTAGTTGGTGCTGTACAAAGAAATATGGCAGGTAACTATTCAGGTAAAGTCCAAGGTATTATGATTGGATTAGTATTTACTTTAGTAATCGGTTTCTTATTATTAATGGCACCATTAGTAGGTGTATAAACTGGAGGTTTTATTTATGGTTAAATTTTCAAACAAACCAAATACTCGTGGTATTAAAAATGCTTCTAGTGATGTAGAATACCGTGCTAAGCTCTTAGGAAGAGAAGGAAGATTATTCGCTGGCGTAATCAGCACCAGATTTTCTGGTATAGCTATCGGTATTGGAATTGCTCTTTGTTTAGCTGTTGTTATTCCATACTTAGCTAAATTATGTGGATTATAGAGGTGTTAAAAAATGTCTGAAGAATCAGTACCTCAAATTATTGTATCTACCGACGATATGTCAGCTGCAGTCCAAAAATTAGATGAAGCTGAAGAAAAAGTAGAATTTGCTGTTGGGGAATACTTCCAACGTTTAGGTCAACAAAACGGTAGAGATATTGGTATTTTATATGGTATAATTTTAGGTCTTGTAATTTTAATAGTGTCCATTGAATTTGGTTTAGTAAGTGCAATGAGTACTATTATGGCAGGATTAATCTAAATTGGAGGATTATAAATGTTTAGATTTGATAAAGAACAACTCGTCGTAGATATTGCTGGAGTAAAAATGGGAGGACAACCTGGAGAATACCCTACCGTTTTAGCAGGAACTATCTTTTACGGCGGACACAAAATTATTAGTGATGAAAAAGCAGGAGACTTTGATAAAGACGCTGCTGAAGGATTAATTAAAACTATGGAAGAAATGTCTGATGTAACCGGAAACCCTTGTGTTGTACAAACTTTCGGTGCTACTGCAGAAGCTATGGTTAAATACTTAGAATTTGTAGGAGACGTCTGTGACAAACCTTTCCTTATCGACTCAACTGCTGCAGCTGCAAAAATTGCAGGTGTAGAATACGTACAAGAAGTAGGATTAGCTGAAAGAGCTGTATACAACTCCTTAAGTATGGCAGCTGAACCTGGTGAAATCGAAGCTGTAGCTAACTCCGACATCGACGCATCCATTCTCTTAGGTTTCAACCCACTGACCCCTGGTGTAGCAGGTAAACTCGAAATCTGGGAAACTGGTGGATCTGTAATCGATGAAGGTATTCTCGAAATGGCAGAAAGATGTGGAATTACCAAACCATGGATGGACGTAGCAGTAACTCCTTTAGGACAAGGTGCAGGTCCTGCAGTAAGAACTTCCTACGCTGTAAAAGCTAAATGGGGATACCCTGTAGGTTCCGGTATTCACAACGTACCTTCCGCATGGGATTGGTTAAGACAATACAAAAAAGAACACAAAGAAGCATGGCCTGTATGTGATATAGGTTCTAACATCGTACAACAAATGGCTGGTGGAGACTTCGTACTTTTCGGTCCTATCGAAAACGCAAGACTCGCATTCCCAGCTTGTGGTATGGCAGATATTATGATTGCTGAAGCAGCAAAAGATATCGGTACTGAACCTATTGAAGCACACCCATTGAACTTATTATTATAATTTGAAAGGGTCCGAGATTAGATGATTTATTCATCTAATCTTCTTCAAATTATAAAATTTTTCTATTTTTAACTTATTTTTACTTTACTTATTTTTACCTCAATTTTTTTTTAAATTCTCATTAACTACTTTTAATATTTTTTCTGGCTGATTTTTTTAATAATTTTAAAATTTATCTTTATTCTCAACATTTGAATATTTAACAAAATTATTTAACAAAATTTATATTATTTAATGAAAATAGTATATATTATATAGAATATTATGGGGATTTTATATGTCTTTTTTAGATAAATTTTTCAATAAGGGACCTAAGCCAATCATTGCTGAAAGTCAACCAAGGGATTTAAGTATTTTAAAAGCAGGTAATAGACCTCAAGGTCCAGGTGTTATGGCCGCACAACAGGATGAATACTATGTGACTGCTTCCGTAGAATTGGGAAACACCACTACCAAATGTGTTATTATGGCTACAAACTTAAATAACAGTCAATCTTATTTAATCAACAAAACTGTTAAAATGACAAGGGATGTTAGAAAACCTAAAGCAGGAGAAGAGGTATTCGGTAAAACTGTTTGGGGTGTAGAGCTTTCTAAAGAATCTGTTGCAGATATGATTAAGGATACAGTTTTGGAATCACTTAAAAAAGCCCATGTGGATATGGAAGATGACTTGGATTTTGTTGTGAGATCCACTGGGGTAACTGCAGGGTTTGCGACAACCAAGGAAGTGGGAGAATTGATTAAGGCTCTTGCTGATGGTTGTCTTGATGCAGGTATTTCCCACAAGAAAATGGCTCCCGCTATGTCTACTGCACACCTTCCAAAAAGACTTCAAAAATACACATTATTGGATAATGTAATGTTTGATGGTGCTGTAGTAAGTGTAGTCCCTCCAAAAGGAAAGGAAGTTGTAGCGAATGAAATGGAAGGGGAACTTGTAACTGCAGGTATTAAATTAGGTGCTAAATGGACTGAAGTGGACTATAGAAACCCTTGTGTATCCTTAGACTTTGGTTCTACCTTGGCAGGTAGGATTGTAAATAAGGATGAGCCTTATGCAAGTACCGTTGGTAACTTCTTAGGTTTAGCTGGGGTTATTTCAGACTCATTAGCTAAAGGTTCCAAGCAAATAGACCAAAATAATGGTGCTGCATTAGACATATTTGATCCTAAATTGCTTAAAAAGGCCGATGGCAAAAAGCATCAGGAAAAAGCTAAGCAATATGCTAAAGAGGCACATGAACTCATTAACATCTGTAAAGTTCCAGAAGGTATTGACAGATTTGGTACTGTTCCGTTAGATGCTGCAGGTGCTAAAGCAGCAGGTACTTGTTTGATTGGTTGTGATGTCGGTACCAATGCAGATGGTCTTGGTGGATTAGTGGAAATTGGTGCTAAGATCTATGAGGATGAAGGAATTCCTACATTGCTAGCTACAATGGACCATGTAAGTGCAAATATTGTATACAGAGTTTTAGATGTGGCATTTGAAGAAGACCTTATTCTTGACGGTTCAATTTTAGGAGTTACTGGTAGGGCAGGTATCACTGGTAAGAAACCTGAACTCATTTTAGAGTATGCTCAGGACAAATTCAAGGATGTCGTATTTGTAGAGGATGGACTTGCTCTTGGTTCTGCAATTATGGCTCGTTGTATGAATTCTATGGGAACTCAAAAGAACCCTCTTGGTGGAAACCAAGGAGAAAAATGTATTCTTAAGAAAAGAATGCAAGAACAAGGTACAATTCCAAAATAATTTACCTTATTTTTCTTTTTTTATTTTATTTTAATTATTTTAATTAAAAATTTAATTAATTTAATAATTTAATTTTTTAATATTTTTTCTTTTTAATTTTCAAAATAGTTTAAATCTTCTATAAAATTTCTTTAATGGTGTATTTATGATTATAGCTCTTGTTATGGCAGGTGGAAAAGGCTTAAGATTAAAATCAGATATTGAAAAGCCACTTTATCCTTTAAATGATAAACCATTGATGAGTTATGTCTTGGATAATATTAATCAATCTGAACTAATTGAAAAGACAGTTGTTGCAGTTAGTCCAAATGCTCCAAATACAAAGGAGTTTTTAATAAATGAATTGAGCTTTTCAAATTTTGATGACTCATTTTATGAAAGTGAAAAAAATAATTTTTATTTGGATACCTTAGGTAAAGGTTTTGTTGAAGACCTGTCCAATATCTTAGAAATTTTTGAGTCAAGGTCTAAGGAAGACATTTTGATTTTCATCAATGCAGACTTGCCACTGGTTGGTGCCGATATTCTTGATGAAATCTTAAACTATTATTTAAGTCAAGATAAACCTGCATTATCTGTCTCAGTTCCAGTTGAAATTTTTGATGAATATGGGATAAATTATTCCTATGAATTTAATGGAAATGTCCCTTCAGGAATCAACATACTTAGAAGCGAAAATGTTGTTCAGGATGAGCAACTTTTAATTATTTCAAGGCATGAGTTAATTTTTAATGTAAATACTATCGAGACAGCTATATTAACCAATAAATTTTTATAATTTTCATCAATTTTTAGATTTTTAAGCATATTTTTTAGCATATTTCTTAGCATATTTTTTACTATTTTCATTGATCCAATTTTTTATATTTTTTTAGTTTTTTTCAGTTTTATCCATTGTTATATTATTTGAAAATAAGAAATTTTTAAAATTTTTTATTCTTTTTCATTTATTCCCATTATATTTTACTCTTTTTTAGATTTTTATACTATTTTTCTTTATTTTTACTAAAAATATCAATAACTTTATATATTTCTTTAAATATAAACAGTATTAAGGTAAACTAATCTATATTTTATTAAAATTAGTTATTTAAATTGAGTGTTTTTATAAAAAACTAAAACACGAATCATACCTTCAATCATTTTTATAAAATTTATCGGTGAAAATATGGAAAATGCTGTTGCTAAACCTAATACTCATAGAAGAGAAGAAAAATTATGGAGTGAAATTAAAAGCTATCAAGTAGCTACTAATAATGCTCGTATTTTAGGAGTGCTTGATGAGTTAATTATTAATGAAAAAACTGGTAAAATCGTGGATATTGCAGTAAAAGTAGAAGCTGGACGTAATATTCATGTAAAAGGTGCAAAACGTAGAGGAGATTTATTATTAATCCCATTCACCAAAATAGAAAAAGTTGGAGAATTTATTATTGTAACTGAATAATTTTTCTAATTTTCACTTTTTTTATTTTTTATTTTTTCATTACACTTAATTTAAATTAACACTTAGTTTAACTGTTTTTCATTGATTTAGTCTATTTTTTCTAATTTTTATCATCTAACTATTTTTAAAGATCACTTTTTTTCATAAGATTTATCATAGATTTAAACTTAAAAATGTAATGTTTTTATATGATAAAATAAATATAATATTGTTATATAAGGTTGTTATATAATGCCGTTATAACTATTGTTATAGCAGCGTAATAATGCTTTTATTTAATTGATATTAATCTTAGTAATTTAAATCAATAAGGATTTGATATAATGTTACTTGAAGTAAAGAATTTAGTTGTTGAAGTAGAGGGTAAACGTGTTTTAAATGGCGTAAACCTTGCTATTAGAGAAGGGGAGACCCATGTGCTTTTAGGTCCGAATGGTGCGGGAAAAAGTACATTATTCTTAACTATCTTGGGATTCCCAAAATATAAGGTTGTAGAAGGATCTATCATATTCAATGGAGAGGACATCACTGATTTAACCACTACTGAAAGAGTTCAAAAAGGTCTTGGAGTAAGTTTCCAAAACCCTCCAGCTATTCGTGGAGTTAGTGTAAGGGACTTATTGAAACTTGAATCCAAGCAAGACCCTGATGAAGAGTTAAATCCAAGAATGAAAGAGCTTGCAGAAAAACTCAAATTCAGTGATGAATTCTTGGATAGAGATGTAAATAGAGGATTTTCAGGTGGGGAAGTAAAAAGATCTGAAATTCTCCAATTGCTTGCACAGGAACCGCTTTTCACCATGTTTGACGAACCGGATTCTGGTGTAGACATTGAAAATGTGGAATTGCTTGCAGGACAGTTAAACGTTTTGCTTGACAAAGATAAAAAACCAGGCCAAAGAAAAAGGGCTGGCTTGCTTATCACTCACTTAGGTTATATCTTAAACTTTGTTAAAGCGGATAAGGCACATGTATTGATGCATGGTATGATTGCCTGTTCTGGAGACCCTGATGAAATTTTAGAAGACATTAGAAAAGAAGGATTTAATGGATGTGTTGGTTGTGCGGAATGTAACTCATGATGCTGAAAAGGCAAAGGATAAAAAAGCAGCTTTAGGTACTGATATTGTCATCGAGAACTTTTCTAAGGAAGAGGTTAATGCTTTCGATGTATTGGATGATATCAGTGATGTTGACAAGAAAACCAAAAGAACTTTACTTAAAGTTGGTGTTGACACTGAATCAGAAGAAAGATCAGGTTCTTTCTTGCAAATGGATCAATCTAATGTATTTTCCCATTCAATCTCAGATTCCATTGAACTTATGAATACCCAAATGGCTTTGGAAAAATATTCATGGTTACAGGATTATATGTGGAAAGCAGTTAAGCCTGATGCAGACAAATACACTGCTCAAACTGCACTTCGTGAAGCTGAAGATGAATTCTGTAGCGGATACTTCATTAGGTCTTTACCTGGCACCAAAGAGGTTTTCCCAGTACAGGCTTGTATGTTCATTGCAGATCAAGATGTTATGCAAACTGCACACAATATCATAATCGCTGAGGAAAACTCAGAACTTCACTTAATTACCGGTTGTGCAACTGGCGAAGACGTATCTTCTGCACTTCACGTAGGAGTGTCTGAAATGTATCTTAAGCCAGGTGCAAAAATAACCTTTACCATGGTTCATAACTGGGCGGAACAGGTTGAAGTACGTCCTAGAACAGGTATTGTTCAGGAAAAGAATACAACTTACATAAACAATTACATTCTAACCAGTCCTGTAAGGTCTATTCAATCATATCCTACCACCAATTGTAATGGTGAAAATGCAAGGGCATTATTCCAAAGTATTCAAAGCGGTGTAAAGGATTCAATCATTGATGTAGGTTCAAGAGCTCTTTTGAATGCACCTAATACAAGTGCTGAGATCATTTCCCGTGCAGTTGCAAATGATGAATCAAAAATCTTCTCAAGAGGTCATTTATCTGGAAATGTTCCTAATGTAAAAGGTCACTTGGAATGTCATGGATTGGTATTGGATGACAATTCATCTATTTATGCAGTTCCAGAACTTGAGGCAAATGCAGCAAACCTTGAAATGTCTCACGAAGCAGCAGTTGGTCAAATCGATGAAGAAGAGATTTATTACTTGACTTCAAGAGGATTGACTGAAGAGGAGGCGGCTTCCATGATTGTCAGAGGTTTCTTGAGTATGGACATCACAGGACTTCCTGATGAATTGGCTGCTGAAACTCAAAGAATGATTGACATGAGTTTAGATGGAATGTAGTTCAAACTTTTAGAAAAAGTTTGAACAAAATCTTTTCTTTAGTTGGGAGTAATTCACTCTTAACTTTTCTATTTTTATTTTTCTATTTTTTAATATTCATTTCGATAATTTTTTATAAATTTTTTTAAATAATTTTTTAAATAATTTTTTAAATATTTTTTTTAAATTTTTCCACGGATTTTTAATTTTCATAACATTTTTTTTAAATTTTCAATTTTTCTAAATTTCCTCAAATTCTTTATTTTAGGCATTCCTTAATTTTTAGCCATTTTTTAAAATTTTATTCTTAATTGTAAAAATTGTTTTAATGGTTTAAAACTTAATTTATTTTTATTTAAATTCCTCATTTTAAATTTAAGTAAAATTGATTAGTTTTTTCTTAATTTTTATTAGTGAAAATGGTTATTTTCCAATAATATTTCGTATAAATAAAAATAAATTTTTTGGCTATGTAATATCTTTTTAAAAAAAAGTATTATAGTATATAAATCTTGTGTATTTGCTTTCCAAGTAACCTTTATATTTAATCTTTAATATAATATATAATCAGTACATTAATGTTAAGCTGAGCTAGCTCATTAGCGTACGATGATTTGAGATTAAGGTATGCCTTAACATACTTTAATATAGATTTGAAAAACTTTTTTAAAAAAGAAATTAGATTGAAATCTATAACTTTAAAAATTTTGATTTGGTTTTTAAAGTTAAAACGGAATTCTTGAATTTTTTTGATTTGGATTCAAGAAGGTAATCTATTAAGATTTTTTGATTTGGATCTTTATAGATTAAAAATAGTGAAAACTATTTAGGTTGAATATCTCAATTATTTCAATTTTAATAAAGTTTAATATTTTCAATCGATATTAAATGAATTGAATTGTATTAGTTTTGATTTGATAATATGGTTCAATGTTTATTGGATTGAAATAGTTGGATGAGTCTTAGATAAAATTAAATTTTTTTTAGGACTATAAACTAAAATTTTAATAGAGGAGGATAAACTCTATGTCTGAAGATGTAAAAATTGTAATGTTTTGTTGTAACTGGTGTTCCTATGGTGGAGCAGATACTGCAGGTACTGCAAGAATGCAATACCCACCTAACATTCGTGTTATTAGAGTAATGTGTTCTGGAAGAATTGACCCTCAGTTTATTTTAAAAGCATTTAGAGACGGTGCTGATGGTGTATTCGTAGCAGGATGCCACATGGGTGACTGCCACTACGATGCAGGTAACTATAAACTTGACAGAAGAATGAGATTAGTTTATAAATTAGTCGAAGATATGGGAATCGGAAGAGAAAGAGTCCACCACGACTGGATTTCTGCTTCTGAAGGAGAAAAATTCGCTAGTTCTGTAAAAATGATGGTAAACAGAATTAAAGATTTAGGACCTTCCCCATTAAAAGCACAATTAGATGCTGAAGGATAAATTTAAATGGAGGATTATTTATGGCAGATAAAGCTAAAGTAGGAACTATGTGGCTCGGAGGTTGTTCCGGTTGTCACTTATCCATTGCGGACTTTCACGAATCTTTATTAGATGTTTTAGAATTAGCACAATTTGAATTCTCACCAGTATTATGTGATACTAAATATGATGAAGTACCTGAATTAGACGTACTCATTGTAGAAGGTGGAATTAGAAACGAAGAAAACAGAGAATTAGCAGAAATGTTAAGAGAAAAAGCTGGCCTCGTTATTGCATACGGTACTTGTGCTGCTTACGGTGGTATCCCTGGTCTCGGTAACTTACACACTGTTGAAGAATTAACTACTGAAGGTTACATTAACTCTTGCAGTACTGTAAACCCAGAAGGAATCATTCCTAACGAAGATGTACCAACCTTAGAAAGCAGAGTAAGACCATTAGGCGAAGCAATTCAAGTTGACTTAATGATCCCTGGTTGCCCTCCAAAATCTGACGTAGTAGCTGAAGCTATTCTTACCTTATTAAACGGAGGAACTATCGAATTACCAACCACTAACCTTTGTGAAGTATGTCCTAGAGAAAAACCACCTGCTGGACTCGCTATGGACTTCATTAAAAGACAATTTGAAGTTGGTAAACCAGAAGATGATTTATGTTTAATTGCTCAAGGTTTAGTATGTATGGGACCTGCAACCGTATCCTTATGTGGTGCACAATGCCCAAGTATTGCTATCCCATGTAGAGGTTGTTACGGACCTACCGCTAAAGTAAACGATGCAGGTGCAAAAATGATTTCTGCGATTGCATCTGACTACGGTATTAACGAAGATAAAACCGTAGACCCTGAACAAGTAGCTGACCAATTAGATGATATTGTAGGTACTTTCTACACTTACACTTTACCAGCTGCTTTAGTCCCTGCTAAAATGCAAAAAGGAGGAAAATAATATGGTAAAACTTACTATGGAACCTGTAACTCGTATTGAAGGTCACGCAAAAATTACTGTACACCTTGACGAAGCAGGAAATGTAGAAGACACTAGATTACATGTTATGGAATTTAGAGGATTCGAAAAATTCTTACAAGGACGTCCAGCTGAGGAAGTACCTCGTATTGTACCTAGAATCTGTGGTATTTGTGATGTACAACACCACTTAGCAGCTGCTAAAGCTGTTGACCAAATCTATGGATTTAAAGATGACGAAATCTTACCTGCTGCTTACAAAATGAGAGAATTAATGAACTGGGGATCTTACATGCACTCTCACGCTCTCCACTTCTACTTCTTAGCAGCACCTGATTTAGTCATTCCTGACGGAACCAGAAAAACTAGAAACGTTTTCCAAATTATCCAAGATATGCCTGAAGTAGCTTTACAAGCTATTAAAATCAGAAGAAACGGTTTAGATATCGTATCTGCAACTGGTGGTCGTCCAATTCACCCAACTTCCTCTACTCCTGGTGGTATTTCCACTGAATTAGATGAAGAAACTCAAGCTGACTTATTAGCAAAAGCTAAAGAAAACGTAGAATTAGCACAAGCAACCATTGAATTAGCAGTACCTATCTTAGAAGAAAAAATTGACTTAGTCAAAACCTTAGGTTACTTCGGTGACACCCGTCACTGCGGTCTCGTAACTGAAGATGGTGACTGGGACGTATACAACGGTAAAGTAAGAATAAAAGACAAAGATGGCTCTATCTACACTGAATACAGAAACCTTGAATACAAAGATATTGTTGCTGAACACGTAAAACCTTACTCCTGGTTAAAATTCCCTTACATTAAGGAATTAGGATACCCAGAAGGTATTTACAGAGTAGCACCATTATCCCGTATTAACGTTTGTGACAAAATGCCTGATGCAGCTCCTTTAGCACAAGGTGCTTTAGAAGACTTCAGAGACAAATTCGGTTACGCACAATACCCATTATTATTCCACTGGGCAAGATTAATCGAATTATTAGCTGCTGCTGAAATGGCTGTAGATGCATTAGAAGGTGACTTATCTGGTGACAAATTCCCAGAAGCATTAGAAAGAACTGCTGGTGAAGGTGCAGGTATTGTAGAAGCTGCTCGTGGTACTTTAATCCACCACTACACAACTGATGACGATGGTTTAATCACCCAAGCAAACATCATTGTAGCAACTATCCAAAACAACCCTGCAATGGAAATGGGTATTCAACAAGTAGCTAAAGATTACATCAAACCTGGTGTAGAAGTAGATGACAAAATTTTCAACTTAATGGAAATGGTTATCAGAGCTCACGACCCATGTTTATCTTGTGCTACCCACACTATGGATAGCCAAATGAGATTAGCTACTGTAGAAGTATATGACAGTGAAGGAAATATGATTAAAAAAATCTAACTTTGGAGTGTTAAAATGATAGTATTCAACGAAAATAGCTGTATTAAATGTGGAGCATGTGAAGGCGTTTGTCCTACAGCAGCTATTGAAGTAGGCGATCATATCGTTTACTGTGATACTTGTGGAGGAGCACCTGCATGTGCTGATGCATGTACCAATGGTGCTTTACAAGTAGAAGACATAGCTATTGATGAAGAAGGAAACACTCAAGTTAGATTAATCTTTAACAAAACCAAATGTGATGAATGTGGAGATTGTGTAGACGCATGTCCTTCCAAAACTCTTAAATTAGATGCAGAAGATTCTCAACTACTCAAAGGATTCTGTGTAATGTGTCAAAAATGTGTTGACATTTGTCCTGTAGACGTTATCGGAGTTCCTGGAGTAAAAGAACCTGCAACTAGAGTAATTGAACCAGAAGGACCTGTATACATTGATGATTGTAAAGGATGTGGCGTATGTGTAGCTGAATGTCCTGTTGATGCAATCACCTTATCTGCTTACGGAGAACCTATCGAAGTAGATGAAGAAAAATGTATCCAATGTGGTGTATGTTCACAATCCTGTCCATGGAACGCAATTTTCATCGCAGAAAATGCAAACCCTGCTAAACGTACTAAAAACATGAAATCATTCACTTTAGACGCTGAAAGCTGTATTGGTTGTAATTCCTGTGTTGACATTTGTCCTGGAAGTTTCATCACTCCTAAATCTGACTTGACTGTAGATCTTCCAGAAATGTGTGCTGCATGTGGTCTTTGTGTAAATGTATGTCCTGTAGATGCAATTGACTTAGATGTTGAATATGGAGCATCTAAATTCAGTGCTTCTGAAGGTATCTGTTGGGACGAAGAAAAATGTCTCTTTGACGGTGGTTGTGCTTTAAAATGTCCTACTGAAGCTATAAAAGTAGTTACCAAAAGAGGAATGGAAGTACCTTCCCGTCAGAAAGATATGGGCGAACAATCTTTCACCATGTGTGTAAGATGTGGTGCATGTGCTAACGTATGTCCTAACGACGCATTAATCTTAGACTATGTTGACAAAGAAATTGATGGCGAAGTAGTATCTAGAGATAGAATTATCTTCAACCCATCTAAATGTGACGAATGTGGAGAATGTATTGACGCATGTCCATATGATATGTTACACAAAGCATACAAAGTTAACTTACCTATTGCTGGATTCTGTACTCTCTGTGAACAATGTCTCGAAAAGTGTACTCCAGAAGCTCTCAACTTAAAATAGATAAGTTACAAACACAAAACAAAATTAAACCTAAATATTTAGGTATAAGGCACTTAACATGGGGTTAAGTGCCTTTTTTTATTTACTTTTTTTACTAGATTACAAGATTTCCCATGAATCTTTTTTTTTAACTAAAATTTTTCATTCATTTTAATCAAATTTATTAAATATTAAATTAAATATTAAATTAATTAGATATTAATTAAAAAATTAATAGAAAACTTATTAAATTAATTAATTAGAAAATTTATTAAAAATTAGTTAAACAATATAATTGGTTTAATTTAAAATTTTTATCATTACAGAAAATTGTTTTAAATTAAAATTATTTAAAAATATTCGTGATTTTATGTTTGATTTAGTTTTAAAAAATCTTAAATTATTGGATTATTCTGATTGTATGTCTTTAGCGATTGAGGATGGCAAAATAGCTAAAATATCAAAATCTTCAATTGAAGGTGATAAGGAAATTGACCTTAATGGACAGTTAGTATTACCTGGGCTTATTGATCCTCATGTCCATTTTAGGGACCCTGGATTGACATATAAGGAAGATTTCAAAACAGGATCCATAGCTGCTGCTCATGGTGGATTTACATTTGTTATGGATATGCCGAACACTGTTCCAAAAACCAATACTTATAAAGCTTTTAAGGAAAAGCAGAAGATTGCAGAATCTAAGTCTATAGTTAATTTTGGGCTTCATGCAGGGTATTCCTCACTTGATGAAATGGAAAAAATTCTTGAATTGAATCCGATGTCCTTTAAAGTCTTTATGGATTTGGAAACTGATGATAATTTAGATAAAATATTTGAAGATATTTCTAAATTAGGAGAAAATGCGATTAAAAAGCCAATTGTAACAGTTCATGCTGAAAAAAGGGATATTGTATTGGAATCCACTAAAAAGCTATCTGAAGAGAGTGAAGCTATTGCATATAGTTACGGCAGACCAGCGGAATCTGAAGATGCATCTGTAGCTCAAGCTATTGAACTTTCTAAAAAATATGGGGTGGATTTGCATATTTGTCATTTAAGCACTAAAAATGCAATGAATCTGGCCATTTCCAATAATGTCAGTTATGAATTCACTCCTCATCATTTATTGTATGATAATACAGCATTCAATGAATTTGGAACACTTATAAAAACCAATCCTCCTTTAAGGGAAAAAGGTAAAAATGTCACAATAAATGATCTAAATGAACATTCAATGATAGGTACAGATCATGCCCCACACAGTTTGGAAGAGAAAACCAAAGGAGTTTGGGATTCAAGTCCAGGAATTCCATCTTTGGAAACGGTCTTATCATTATTATTAACTGAAGTCAATAGATCAAAACTAGATTTAAGTTTAATTCCAAAGATATTTTCACAAAATGCTGCTAAAAGGTTCAATCTTGAAAATAAAGGTTTTATTAAAGAAGGATATGATGCTGATTTAGTGGTAATTGACTTGAATAAAGAAGGAATCTTCGATATAGATACTTTCTATACAAAAGCAGAGTATTCTCCATTTGATGGGCTTTCATATAAAGGTAAAGCAACTATGACAATAGTCAATGGAGAAGTTGTTATGGAAAATGATATTTTAATTTAATCTTCATTTTCTATTTTAATTTTTTCAAACTCTTTTTCTTTTAAATTTCTTTTTTTTAATTTTATTTTTCTTAATTTTTTTCTAATTTTTTTAATTTTTTTTATTAAATTTTAGCATTGATTTAAATTTATAAAATTGCCGCAATTTTAAGTCAATTATTAATTATAATTCTTATTTTCTAATTTAAGGGCTTTATAGAAAATCTTTTTATTAATAAAAACTATATATTATAGTAATTGCAAAAAACATTGATTTAAGGATGTTTTTTTATAAATAGTTATGTATAGTAAACTGATTAAAAAGTAAAAAAATTAGCATAAACGAAATTAATTTTTAAAATTCATTAGTTGTGATTATATGGCATCTGAAGAAAGTGATGAAAAAAGAGTTACTATTGTTATTGATAAGAATTTAGATTACAAGTTTAGAAAAATGGCCTCTCAGAAGTTTAGATTTGAGCCTAAATGGTATAGCAAGGCTATGGAAGAAGCAGTTAATTTATGGATTGATAAAAATAGTGAGGAGGATTTTGAATAGTTTTATAAATTTTAATCATTATATAATATATTATGCCTTCAATAGATTTTTTAAAAGATATTCAAGAGAATGATAGGAAAACATTTTTCAAGGATTTTGAAAATTCAAAAAAATTATGCGAAAAAGGTTCTGAAAATGAAGTTTCAAGCAAATCATCTGATTCAAGACCTTTAATTGCAGATTTTACAGAATATTCTCCCCTTCATAATGGTCATTTTCATTGTATGAAAACAGCAAAGGAAAAAATTCCTGATGGGTTATTTGTAGCTGTTGTTCCAGGTTTATTTGAGAGAAGCGGTCGAGGATTGCCTTATATCTTGCATAGAAAAACAAGGGCAGAAATAGCAGTTGCTGTAGGTGCAGATATTGTTGTTGAAGGACCACCTATGGGAATTATGGGATCTGGCCAATATTCTTTATGCTTAACAAAAATGTTCCAAGCTTTAAATACTGATTATATTCCAAGAGGTTATAGGCCTTTTGAGGGTTATGAGAAGATATTGGAGAGAATCTCTTTAGGTCATGGAGTAGCTCCAAAACCTTATAAAATCGTTGACATGGATACAAAAGAAGTAATTTACAAAGGAAAATTGGAAGAGGATAATTATGTTATCGTTTCATTTTCTAAATCATTGAAAAAGATAGGCTTTGATTTTAAGGATAAATTCATTTTTGTTCCTCGTATTGAGGGCGTTAGTGGAACTTTGATTCGTAAGGCCTGTTCAGAGAATAATTTGGATTCAGTCAAATCAATGTTGCCAAGTGAAACACTTAGGATCTTAGAAAGGGAGATTAATGCGGATAGGGCTCCATTGCATGATTTAAGAGTTGAAGAACATATCATTGATTCTGCAAACAGTTTGTCATTTGAAGATTTGCTTAAATTGAATTTCTTTAATGAGAAATTAGTTAGAGAACTTATTGATAGGCGTGAAGAAAAACCATTTGAATCAATATCTGAAATTGAAGATTCAATATTCTATGGATTCAGCAGCCATTTTAAAAATAGGGTATTAAGCATTTTAGAAACAAGAATCAATGCAGATATGATTTCAGAATATATTAATAATTATCCTAGCACTGTACGTGTATTAAATTATAAAAATGAAGCAGTATTAAAGGAATTTGAAGAGAAAGTATTTGAAAATGGCAATAGGTTTGTAAAGAATATTGTGACTGACTGATTCTCTAATTTTTAAAATTTTTACAATAATTTTATCCATTATTCTTTCATCAATTTTTTCAAATTTTCTATTTAAGATTTTTTAACTATTTTTTCTAATTTTTTTATTAAATTTTTTATTAAATTAGTAAATATTATATAATATCACTTAATAAAAATATATAATGAATATTTGATTAATTAAAAAATTCAATTTTAATTAGCTGGATATTTTATATTGATATTAAATTATTAAATTTACTATTCAATTTTATTATTAATTACATTTAATTATTGAACTTGAGTATGCTGTGAAAGTAAAGACATATTCCTAATATTTAATAATGTAATTTGTTTTCTCAATAAAGATTATAGGAGAATTATTTATGGCAATTAAAGAAGGAGATTTTGTAAGATTAAATTTCACTGGAAAAATTAAAGAAACTGATGAAGTATTTGATACTACTTCCGAAGATATCGCTGAAGAAGCAGGTATTTTAGTAGAAAATAAAGTTTACGGTCCAATCCCAATTATTGTTGGAGGAAATCATTTATTAAAAGCTATTGATGATGCTATTATCGGAACTGAAGCTGGAGATGCTGTTCATGTATCTGTAACTCCTGAAAACGGTTTTGGTCAAAGAAACCCTAATTTCATTCAATTAATTCCAATGAAAGAATTCAAAAAACAAGGTATGACTCCTGTTAGAGGTATGAAAATTACTGCAGATGCAGGTACTGGTAAAATCATTTCTGTAAACGGTGGAAGAGTTAAAGTAGACTTCAACCATGAATTAGCTGGTAAAAACTTAGAATATGACGTTTCTGTAGTGGAAGTTATTGAAGATGATGAAGAAAAAATCAAAAGTATGATTGAGTTACACTACTCCTACCCTAACATGGATTTAGACAAAACCGAAATCAAAATCGATGGTGACAAAGTAAGCATCAAATTAGATGAAATCACCAGATTCGATCAAAAATCATACATGGATGTAACTTTCGCTAGATTCAGAATTTCCAAAGACATTTGGGACAACATGGATTATGAAAAAGTTGAATTCGTAGATGAATTCGAGAAAAAAGTAGAAGAACCTGCTGAAGAAGAAGCAGAAGAATAATTATTTTAATTATTTCTTTTTACTTTTTACTTTTTTTATTTTCTTTTTTTATATTTCACTTACTTTTTTCTATTTTTAATCACTTTTTTTAACACTTTTTACAATTTTTATCTTTATTCTGATAGATCTTTTCATTTTCTATCATTTTTTCAGCGTTTACAAAAATAGTTGATTCTTTTTTATAATTTTTTAAATATAATATTTAATAATTTTAATAAACAAATAAGTTTATTTTAATTATAAAATAAGTTAATTAGCAAATTATTAAAATTAGTAAAATAAGTAAAAGAAAATTAAATAAAAAAATAATTGAAGTGTTAAAAAAAGAAAAGATAGAGAAATAATTTTCTCTATTATTTTAATTAATTCAATACATTAGTAATGAATTCGCCAGGATTTTGAACTAATCCCCTAAGTGCTTCTATGAAACCAGAGTAATCTCCACTTAATCTAAATAAGTAAATTACATATAAGACAAGTAATATTATTAAAATGATTAAGATGATTGCAAGGAGGATTTCAACTATTGAAAGTTTTTCACTTTCTTCCTCTACAGGATATCTGTGCATCTCTTGGATATTCTCTAGTTCATCATAGTCATCATAATCGTATTTTGATTTTTTAGATCTTCTGAAGCGACCTCTTTTCTTGCTTTTCTGTTCCATTTCATAGTTTCTTTCGATTCTTCTTTTAAGTTCTTCATAACTTTCAGCATCTCTTTGAGGTGCTCTTCTTCTATTATGTGATGGAACTATAAAGTCTTCCTCGTATTCATCTCTAGGGTTAATGTAATATTCCCCATCATCACTTGGATAATTTCTAGGTCTTTGTCTTCTAGGTGCTTCATCATATGCTGCACGTTCTTTTTTAGCTTGTTTCTTCCTTCTTCTTTTTCCTTTAGGAGCTCTAGACCTAGGAGGTTCTTCTTCAACTTCATCAATTAGTTCTTGAGGAACTATGTCCTCTTCTTCATCATAATATAAATCATCTAAATATCTTTCATATTTTGCTTCAAGTTCATTACTTGGAGTTTCACTAGGACGTGGTTCATAATAATAATCCTCATCTATGTCTCCAGTATGGATTGGTTCAATAGGAGGTTGGCGAGATTTAGCTTTTGCTTTGAGTTTTCTTTCCCTTTCCCTATATTCTGGTTCAGGTTCAGGAATAGGGTCAGGATTTTCGTAATAGCTATCCTCAGCACCATCTTCCTCATATGTTTCAACATATTCTGTTTCATATTCATAATCAGTTTCAAAGTTTTCAGGAGCTTTTTCCACTGTTTTTAAAGCTTCTTCCTCAGCTTCACGTTCTTCTGCTTGTATTGGAGTAATTGGTTCTATTGGTTCAAAATTGTCTGCAGGCTCTTCTATTTCAGCTGCAGGTTTTTTAGCTAATGTTTCTTTTTCTCCAAAACTTTTTGTAATGATCTCATTTATGCAATCTTTACAATAAATATTTCCGCCAATTTCCATACTACACTCTGGACAAACTGCTTTTCCGCAAAATGCACAATTTGCCACGGCTTCTCTATCTGGGTGATTATGACATTCCATATTAACACTTCATTCTTGTCCTTTTTTATATTATGATAAAAAATATAACTCGTTGTTATATCAATATATTGTAATATATTTATGATTTTAATTATTATTAAATTTATCTTTTAAGAGAAAATTTTTTAGTTTTTTGTTGAATCTTTTTTTATCTTTTTATTTCAAAATATCTTTTTGGTTTGTTTTCCTAATAATTTCTTCAGCTAATATTTCAGATGCTATCAGATCATCAGCTGTAGCTAAAAAACTGCCTAACTTGTCACTTTCAATTTTAAAATTTATTAAGTTTTCATCCAAGACACTTTCAACAAAACCTTCGTTATCAACTTCAAGAGATTTATAGACAATTTCAGTGTATGATGGATCTTTATATTTCATTTTAATATTTGATTTAATCTTCATCTTCTTTCCCTGATTATATTTTTTATGATTATTTATTTACATCATTTAAATCATTTTATTTAATCATTTTATTTAATCATTTTATTTAATCATTTAATGGTATTTGAAATCATTATTAATTTGAAATCATGATTATTTGTAATTATTATTTAATTTGTAATTTCAATTATAAATTTTTTAATTAAATTTTTTTTTCATTGATCAATTCCTTGATTTCAGTTTATATAATATTTTTAGAATTATATATAATATAGGGTAACATTTATTAATGTTTAGAAAAATATATAGTAATATTCTATCTAACTTTATAAATTAATAATATATAATATTCAATTATTAAATCAATTATTAATTTTCTCAATTTTATATGGCTAAGATATGAAAGTATGATAATAAGAATATAATTATAGCTTATATTTTCTTAATATGGGATTATACTTTACAAAATAGCTATTATTCTTTGTTCTGATAGAACAATCACTTTTCGACTTTTCAGTCGATTTAAAAAATTTAAAGAATTTTTGTGATATTCAGATTAGAAATTAAATCAAGCATTCTAAAATATACACTATTTAGAAATAGTTTTGTATATGGCTTTGGTCATTTGGTCACAATAAATTCTAATTATGATTATATGGAGGACTAGTAATGGTTCGTGCTTATTCAAGAAGAGAATATATTAGAAAAATACCAAATAACAGAATTGTTCAATATGATATGGGAAACTTATCAGAAGATTTCCCAGTAAGAGTATCCTTAGCAGTTAAAAAACCAGCTCAAATTAGACACAATGCTTTAGAAGCAGCTCGTATTGCTTCTAACAGATACATGCAAAGATCTGCTGGTAGATTAGGATACCACTTAAAATTAAGAGTATACCCTCACAACATTGTAAGAGAAAACCCTATGGCAACTGGTGCAGGTGCGGACAGGGTACAAAGCGGTATGAGAAATGCTTTCGGTAAAGCAATCAGTGTAGAAGCTTTAGTAAAAACCAATCAAAAGATCATGTCTATTGATGTAAACCCTAAAAACTTCCAAGACGCTAAAACCGCTTTAAAAAGAGCAGGTATGAAAATGCCTGTATCTTGCAGAATTGTCATTGAAAAAGGTGCAGATTTAGTTAAATAAGTCTTTTGGCTTTTTTATTAATCTCTAATTTTTCATTTAATATTCTTATTTTTAATTTCATTCAGAATTAAGAAACAATCTTAAAATATATTTATTTGGACTTTAATTTAATATCCAAACGTCATTATCATTCAATTATTGAAAATTGATTAAGGACTATTGTTTAAAAAGGAGCAGAACAATGTACGTTAAAAAATTTGAAGATTTAAGTAAAGATGATTTAGGTATTGCTGGTGGTAAAGGTGCTAATTTAGGTGAATTAACCCAAGCAGGTATTCCAGTTCCTCCAGGATTTGTTGTAACCTCTAAAACTTATGATAAGTTTATGAGAGATACTGGAATTTTTAGTAAGGTTATGGATATTTTAGACCAAGTAGATATTAATAATACTAAAGAGCTTCAAGAAGCTGCAGAAAAAATTAAAGCAATTATCATTGAAACTCCTATCCCTGATGGAATTTCTACTTACATTACTGAAGCTTACAATCAATTATCTGAAAGAGTTGGAGAAGAAGATGGTGCTGATGTAGCTATTCGTTCTTCTGCAACTGCTGAAGACTTGCCTGAAGCTTCATTTGCAGGTCAACAAGACACTTTCTTGCACGTTCAAGGATTAGATAATGTAATTGAATATGTAAGAAAATGTTGGGCTTCCTTATTTGAAGCAAGAGCTATTTTCTACAGAGAAGAAAACAACTTCGAACACTCTCAAGTTTACATTGCAGTAGTTGTTCAACAAATGGTTGATTCCGATAAGGCAGGTGTAATGTTTACTGTAAACCCATCAACTGGTGAAAACATTGCTTTAATCGAAGGTTCTTGGGGACTTGGTGAATCTGTAGTAAGTGGATCTGTAACCCCAGATAACTATGCTGTAGATAAAGAAACAAATGAAATCTTAAATGTTACCATTAGTGACAAGAAAACCATGTTCACTAATGAAGAAGGTGGAACCTCCATTCAAGTTGACGTTCCTGAAGATTTAAGAAAAGAAAGAGTCTTATCTGATGAGGAATTATTAGAGCTTGTTGCAATGGCTAAAAGAGTAGAAGGTCATTACGGCAAACCTCAAGATACTGAATGGGCATTCCATGATGGAAACTTATTCTTATTACAATCCAGACCAATCACTACCTTAGGCGATTCTAAAAAAGAAGAATCTGAAGAGGAAGAAGTGGATTTAGAAGTTTTAATCAGAGGTCTTGGTGCAAGCCCTGGTTTAGCATCAGGTACTGTTAAAGTTATTTTAAGTCTTGATGAACTTGATAAAGTTCAAGAAGGAGACGTAATGGTAACCACTATGACCACTCCTGATATGGTGCCAGCTATGAAAAGAGCTACCGGTATCGTAACTGATGAAGGTGGAGTAACCTGTCACGCAGCTATTATCTCAAGAGAATTAGGAATTCCTTGTGTAGTAGGTACTGGAGATGCAACAACTACCTTAAAAGAAAATGATGAAGTCACTGCTGACGGTAAAAAAGGTTTAGTATATAAAGGTATCATTAAAGGTGCTGAAAGTGAAGAAGCAAGTGCTGGTGCAGTTCAAGTCTCTGCAACTCCTTTAATCACTGT
The DNA here is from genome assembly GCF_902784195.1 of uncultured Methanobrevibacter sp. NCBI lineage: Archaea > Methanobacteriati > Methanobacteriota > Methanobacteria > Methanobacteriales > Methanobacteriaceae > Methanobrevibacter > uncultured Methanobrevibacter sp. Next base: position 47,079 of record NZ_CACZTX010000005.1, on the reverse strand, counting down.
TACCGAAGTTAAAGCTAATGTAAGTATGGCTGAAGCAGCTCCAAAAGCAGCAGCAACTGGTGCAGATGGTGTAGGATTACTCAGAACTGAACACATGATGTTATCCGCTGGTGTTCACCCAAGAAAATTCATCCTTGATGGTGAAGAGGACAAATTGGTTGATACAATTGCTGAAAGTGTTTTAAAAGTAGCAGATGAATTCTATCCAAAACCTGTATGGTACAGAACTCTTGATGCCCCTACTGATGAGTTCATTACCCTTGAAGGTGGAGAAAATGAACCTAGAGAACACAACCCAATGTTAGGTTGGAGAGGTATCAGAAGAGAATTGGATGAACCTGAAATCTTAAAAGCAGAATTCAAAGCAATTAAAAAGCTTCACGATAAAGGTTACAAAAACATTGGAATCATGATTCCATTATCTCAACATCCTTCCGAGCTTAGAAGAGCTAAGGAATTATGTAGAGAAGTGGGTATGGAACCTCAAGTTGATGTTGAATTCGGTATGATGGTTGAAATTCCTGCAGCAGCTATTCTCATTGATGAATACATTGCAGAAGGTATTGACTTCGTAAGTCTCGGTACCAATGACTTGACCCAATACACTCTTGCAGTAGACAGAAACAATGAGTTTGTTGCAAAACACTACAGAGAAGAACACCCTGCAGTAATGGCTTTAATTGAAAGAACCATTAAGCATTGTGCAGCAGCAGGTGTAACCTGCAGTATCTGTGGTCAAGCAGGTAGTGTACCTCATATTGTTGAAAAACTTGTTAAATTTGGAATTACCAGTGTATCTTCCAATACTGATGCAGTAGAGGAAGTAAGAAAAACTGTTGCAAGAGCTGAAAAGAAAATCATGCTTGATGCAGCAAGAAAACAATTATAATTCTAAATTGGTTTTGATTTAAAAGTTAAATCTTTTAAATCTTTATTTTTTTATTTATTTTAAAGAGTTTATTTATTCTTTATTTTTTTTATTTTCAAATATTATAAAAATATAATTTTTAATTTTATTCATTTCATTTTATTTTTAAGTTCAGGTAATTTTTATGAATGAAAAACCAATATCTCATGATGAAATTTTCAATCAATTAAATAAATTTCAAGTAATGGATTGCAAATATTCAGATGGAAGAATCTTAGGGTCCATGTGTACAGAAGCACATCCTATTGCAAAAGAGGCTTTTTTTAAATTCATTGATTCCAATTTAGGAGATCCTGGTCTATTTAAGGGAACCAAATTATTGGAAGATAAGGTTTTGAAGATGATTGGATCCTTCTTATCCATTGAAAATCCTGTTGGCCATATGGTAACTGGAGGTACTGAAGCCAATATTATGGCAATCAGGTCTGCAAGAAATCTTGCAAGAGATAATAAGGGAATTAAAAAAGGAGAATTAATAGTTCCTAAATCCGCTCATTTTTCCTTTAAAAAAGCAGCTGATATGCTTGATTTGAAATTGATTCGTGTTGATTTGGATGAGAATTATCGTATCAATCCTAAATGTGTGGAAGAAAACATTAATGAAAACACTATAGCTATTGTTGGTATTGCAGGTACAACTGAACTTGGAATGATTGATCCAATAGAGGATTTGTCCAAAATGGCTATTCAAAATGATATTCATCTACATGTGGATGCTGCATTTGGTGGCTTTTCAATTCCTTTCCTAAAAGATAAAGGATATGATTTACCAAACTTTGACTTTTCACTTGAAGGTGTCAAATCCATAACCGTAGATCCTCATAAAATGGGACTTTCCCCAATTCCTTCTGGAGGAATTTTATTCAGAGACCAATCCTATTTGGATGCAATGTCTGTTGATTCCCCTTACTTGACCATTAAAAATCAATCAACCATAGTTGGAACTCGGTTAGGAGCTTCAGCAGCTGCAACCTATGCGGTAATGAGTTATTTAGGAAAGGAAGGTTATGCAAACAATGCTATTGAAGCAATGGAAAAAACTCACTTTTTAGCAGACAATCTTAAAAACTTAGGATATGAGTTGATTGTAGAGCCTAAATTGAATATAGTTGCTTTCAATCACCCATATTTGGAGACTTTTGAATTGGCTCAATTGCTTGAGGAAAGAAATTGGAAAATATCCTGTTCCTCTTATCCTAAAGCTATCAGGGTCATCTTAATGAATCACATTAAAAAAGAACATTTAGTTGAACTTATAAGTGATTTGGATGAGATAAATAAATCTCTCTAATTATTTTACCTATTTTTTAAATATTTTTTTTTATTTATTTTTCCTTTCATATCTCTTTTTTATTCTTTTATCGATTATTAGGGCTTAATCTTATTTTTTTATAATAGAAAAGTATTTTAATAAGCATATTCAATAAAATAAATGAAAGATTAAAAGAGGTGATAATATGAAAAGCTCTGTTTTAATTTTAGCAGTTCTTGCAGTAATACTTATTGCAGGTGGTGCATTTGCATTTGTCTTTATGGATGGTATTGCTGACATTGCAGACGGTGGCAATTCAGGTACTTTTCATAAGGTAGCTGATAAGATAGATCAAGTTACTTCATCTGATAGTTCAAGTTCAGATGGTGGAAGTGACATTGTAAGTGAAGTGGTAAAGTTCAATTACCAAGCGGGTGATGGCTGGTATCGTGAAGTCACTTACAAGGATGGAGGGTTCCGTCAATTTGATAATGCTAGTGGTGAACTTATAGGATCATCATATGATGAAGACCAAGAGAAACTTGGCGTTGTTGATGGAAATTTAGAATAATTCTAAAATTTAAAAAAGTTTTCACAAAATGATGGAAATTTAGAATAATTCTAAAATTTAAAAAAGTTTTCACAAAATTTTTTCTTTTTTTTCATTTTTATAATTTTTTTCTTGTTTTCACTATTTTTCCATATTTTTTTATTTTTTACTTCCTTGATGTACATGGTTAATATCTTTATATAATTCAATTGAGTATACTTTGATTATATTAAATATATACTAAATTATTTAATCATTTTTTATCAATACATATAGTTTAATTAATCGTTATTTCAATTAAAATATATTTAATTTTTTAGCAGATTTTCACTTTCACACAATTACTATTTTTCACTCTTTAAGATAATTTTTGTTCTTTTGGAAAATTTTATAAATTCTAAAAAAATATCTAATTATATGAAAAAAATACAAACTCCCATTAGTGATGATGTCATAAATGATTTGAAAGTTGGGGATAAGGTATCTCTATCTGGCTTAATGTATTGCGGTAGGGATGCGGTTTTACCAAAATTAGCCAAATCTATTGAGAACGATGATACTGATAAGTATCCTTTTGATTTTGAGGGCATGGCTATTATGCATACTGCATTTAGTGTTGCAGGAATTGCTCCAACCACAAGCAATAAAGCAGAAATAGAATCATCAATTCCGACATTATCCCAAGCGGGGGTGAAGTTTCATATAGGAAAAGGATCTTTATCTGATGAAACAAAGGATAGTTTAGATAAATATAATTCTGTTTTTATTGTCACTCCTCCTGTAGCTGCACTACTTACCAATAATGTCATTTCCAAAAAATGTGTAGCTTATGAAGAGGAAGGAATGGAGGCTTTCTTTGAATTAGAAGTTAAAGACATTCCCGGTATTGTAGCTATTGCGCATGGCGAATCTTTATAATTTTTTTATTTCTCCTATTGGATTGTTTAAAAGAATATTTTTTCACACCTTCTCTCATTTTTTCTTATATTTTTTCATTATTTTTTTTTATTATTTCTCGTATTATTTTTCAAATGCTCTTTTTAATTTTATATACTATTTTTTAGATAATATTAATTAGAACTTTTTTTAGGGGTATTTTAATGCAACGAAGAGGAACAACTAATCTGCCACTGCATGGAGGGCATACGCCAAGATGGTTATTTGATAGGATGACTAAATTATCCGGTGCAATTTCTGAAGTGGTAATAGAAGAATATGGGACTAATGAATTCCTAAATCGAATATCTGACCCTTATTGGTTCCAAGCATTTTCATGTGTAATTGGTTTTGATTGGCATTCCTCTGGAACAACTACAACCACCCTTGGTGCATTAAAATCCTCAATTGATCCGGAAAAGCATGGAATATATATCTCTGGAGGTAAAGGAACCGCTTCTAGAAAAACTCCTCAAGGAATTGAAAGGGCAGGAGAAATATTCAATCTTAAAAGCTCTAATGTTGAAGATATGATTCATTCAAGCAAATTGTCTGCAAAGGTGGATAACTCATGCTTACAGGATGGCTATAATTTATATGTCCATAACTTCTTTATCACTGAAAAAGGGGATTGGGCAGTTGTACAGCAAGGAATGAACACTGCAACAAAATATGCAAGGCGTTACCATTGGATGGGTGAAAATGTTGCAAGTTTCTTAGAGGACCCTCATAATGGAATATCCTGTGATAAGAAAGAGACTGAAGCCTTGAATATGGCTTCAAAGGATAGTGTTGAAGCACAAAAAATCAGTGTTGATTTGATTAATGATAACCCTGACCATTTAAGGAGTTATTTCAAAAGAAAAGATTCTAATCAACTCCTTTTGACAGACTTTAGCATCAATGAAGCAAACTCATTGACACTGCCGGAGCATCATCAGGTATTGGATATGGATTTATCAGATAAGGAATTTGAAGTTTTAAAGAATGCTTGGGAAATACAACCTGAAAAGTATGAAGACTTGATTTTGCTTCAAGGCATTGGTCCTAAAAAAATAAGGGCCCTTGCTTTAATTTCAGATTTAGTCTTTGGTGAGCCTGCAAGTTGGAAAGATCCTGTAAAATATTCATTTAGTCATGGTGGAAAAGACGGTTTTCCATATCCTGTAGACAGGGATGTTTACGACCATTCCATAGCAACTGTAAAGGATGCTCTTTATCAAGCAAAATTAGATAAATATGATAAAATGAAAGCTTTAAAACGTTTGGATGATTTTATTTCTTAGGTGTTATGGTGGTAAAGATAAATAAATTATTGTGAAATAATTTATTCTTCTTTATAGGTTATTTTTTTTTTATTGGTTATTTTCACTAATTATTCTTTGTTGATTTTTCTATTTTCATCATGGATGTTTACAGTTTTTCCATGAGCTGTTGGAATGACTTCAAATACAGGATTTTCAAATTCCAAATCAAATTCCTTTCCTTCCATCAAAAGATGTTGGAAAATTGCTAGTGCTGCAACTTCAGAATGAGGTTGTGTTGTTACAGACACATTCCAATCAGCATTTTTATAAACTTTTGTAGGAACTTTTGCTCCACCAACGATGATTAGTATATCATCACTGGTTTCACGCACTTCATCTACAATTTCATGAGCTTGTGAGCCATACATGGTCAAATGAACTATTTTTCCTCCATTTTCTCTCCAGTTCATTATAACTTCCATATATGAATTGTTATATTCAATTTCAAAGTCTCCTCCCCATCTGTCTGCAATATCTCTTACGCTTTTCATCATGCTGTGGTCTTCTTCTCCTGCTAACCATACTTTACTTGCACCAAAAGCTCTTGCAGTTAAACATACATGGGTTGTAATACGTGTGTCTCTTCCTATTCTGTGGTCTAATCTTAATACATTTATATTCATTGTTTCACTCTTTTACAATAAGATAATTTGATAATTTTAATTTTTTATTTTTCAATGTTTAATTATTTATAATTCTTAAGTTTTTTTATTAAATTTATAATTTAAATTAAAGTACTGAAATTCATTGAAATAAATACTAACATAGCGAGTAATGAGAAAAGTCGGCCTAATTCATTAGAAGTTCCAAGAACATCTCCATTTGCAATTTTAAGATGTTTCTTAGCAAGCAATGCTGTTAATGCTCCACCGAATGCTCCTCCAATGATGCCTAAAAGTCCTATGTGGATTCCAGGGCCTAAACTTAATGCTACAGAAATTATAAAGCAAATAATTAATCCAATAACATAATTCTTCAAGTTCATGTACTTGATGAAATATTTGCCGATTCCATCTTCTGATGCTTGGGAGCTTATGCAACAAGTTGTTAAGCCTATTTTTGCAGAGATTTCTGCCACTATAATTAATAAAAGAATATTAAAGCTAACTGCATATGCATAGTTAATTAAGGAACTAAATGCCGCAATTGTGATTGTTCCTACAATAAATCCTGTAGCTATTCCGCCGACACCAGTCATGGGATCTTTCATAATGCTTAACTTTTTCTCTGGGGGGCCGTGGACCATCACCCCATCTCCAAAGTCCATCAATCCATCAAAATGATTATATCCATTAATCAATAATAAGAATCCATAGACTATTGCAGCAACTAATAATGGGTCAAAATGTATGAATTTTGCTAATATGAATGCAATAATTGTGGCCATTAATCCTATAAGCCCATTTAAAACTGGCCAAAACCAGGTCAATTTTGCCATTTCATCTATAGTTGTGTAAACGTTTAAAGGAAGTATTGTTGAAAAAGTCAATAATCCTCCAATTGAACGTAATGTTGAAGGGCTTTGTTTTTCAAAGTAGTCATCATTATTTTGATCTTTCATATTTTCAAATCCATCAATTCTTTAATAAATCATCAATAATCATTAGAAATTTATTCTTCGAGTATTTTTGTCATGCATCCTGCAATCAAACCCGCAAATGTGTTTGATAAAATTGGTCCTAAGCCGTATAAGATGCCTGGCTTTTCTTTTGAGTATCTTCTGAAATTCAGTAAAGCTTTTGTTCCAGCGATTTGGTTTGCAATTGTTGCGCCGATAAGCTCATCAGGATAGAAATGAACTAATTTTTCATTTAGGTTTATTTCACGGACTCTTCCTTTTTGAAGGTCTTCCTCAAGTCCAATTGCTGAAATCAATAGTGCATTGATGTTATTATCGCTTATTGACTTAAGCAATTGCTTTTCAAATCTTTCTTTCAACTCCTCACTTTCTTCAATGTTTTCCAAAAGACTCATTCCAACTTCAATCATATCTCCAATTTGGATTCCTTTGCTGACAAGATAATCAAGTATTCCAATGTTTAAATTAATCTTTTCCAATGCATCCTCACAACTAATGACCACTGCATCTTCAATTCTTTCTATAAATTCATCCAAATCTATGTCATCATCCTCATATTCCATATTTGTAATGTCTAAACCAATTTCCATTATGTAATCTTGATCTAAAGTTTCTTCTGGAAGATTGGATGCAATAACCAAGAAATCATTGTTGTTTAGGATATGATTAATATGGGCTGGCAAGTGAAGGGATTCAAAGAATTTTGCTTTTTGTTTAGTTGCTACCTTATAAAGTTGTATGAGCAATTTAGGACTAAATGCATGATTCAATAGAATTATTTGTCCAAAGTCAACTTTAGCATTCTCAAATCCTTTCCAGCTGTTAAGCACTTTCAGGTCATTGTAAAAATCCTGAACTTCAAGGTCATTGGAAATTACAGTAATGACAGTTATATCTTCATAGGTATTGCTTATAAAATCTATTTTATCAAAGCTTTGAGCGATATACCCTCCATCAATATCATTATTTTCCTTATATTCTTCAGTGATTTCCATTAATTCAACATCATTTAATGGTTCATCCTCATTTTCTCTATTGAAACTTATGTAATTATCGGACAAGACCATGATATTTTCTATAATGTCAATCCCATCACTTATTTCCAAATCACTGAATGTTAAAAAATAATCTGGATTATTGATGTATAAAGCATCTTCGTTTTTAATCAATTCACCATTTGCAAGCTTGTTTTTGATGCTTTGGATTTTCTTATTGTTCTTTTTGCTTTTGCTTTTTTTAGACAATTAAATTCCTCTTTTCAATTGCTTTGAAGATTATACTTTATTTTTCTAATTTCAGATTGCTTATCTATTAACTGTTTTCTATAATTAATCGTTTTCTATAAAAATTGATTATTTATTATATGAATATTAATGAATATATTTTTATAACAAATATTATTTAATTGTAATTATATATAGTATTTTAGAGAATTTTTTAGAGATTAATTTTAATATTAGAATTTAAGCTTAAGGAAGTAATTTTATGGTTTATATTATTGACCCTCAGAATGCAGGAATTTCTGGGAATATGATTATCGGGGCTCTTGTTGATTTGGGAGCTGATGGCGAAAAGGTTAAAGGTCTTATGGAAGATGTGGCTGTTGACTTTGGTGAGGTTGAAGTGTCCTTAAACAAGGTAAATAAGTCTGGAATTGATGCTACATTTTGTAATGTAAAGACCATAGACGAAGATAATGAAAACAATCATCATGTTCATTTTCCAGATTTTATGGAAAAAATTGATCTCTTGAAATATGCAGATATTGAAAATTTAACTGATGAAATGGTTGAAATGGCTAAAAAGGTATTTAAAAGAATAGCTATTTCAGAGTCCAGCGTCCATGGCAAAAGCCTTGAAGAAGTTCATTTCCATGAAGTTGGTGCTGCAGATGCTGTTGCAGATGTTTTAGGTTCCATTTGTGCTTACTTTGATTTGGGAATGGATAATGATAAGGTAGTTGGTCTTCCTATTGCTGTTGGTGGGGGAGTAGTTGAAACTGCCCATGGAAGAATTCCTGTCCCAGCTCCTGCAAGCTTGGATATTCTCAAAGGATTAAATGATGGCAATTTCAGTGATTTCTCAAAGGGAGAAGCTAAATGCATTGGAGGGCCGGTAAATTCTGAACTAGCAACACCTACAGGTTGTGCTTTGTATATGGAGTTCTGTGACGAATTTTTGGAATTTGCCCCTATGATGTCTCCTGAAGAGATTGCATACGGTTGCGGCTCAAAGGAATTCGATTTCCCTAATGTTTTAAGAATCATCAAATCCAAGAATGCCAATGGAAAACATAAGGTCTCTGTAATCGAAACCAATATTGACCATATGTCCGGTGAAGAATTGGGATTCCTGTTTGACTTGTTGTTGATTGAAGGGGCATCTGATGTTTCAATGGTGCCTATTACAATGAAGAAAAATAGGCCGGGACATTTAATTAAAATTATTTCCAAACCTGATTTGGTTGACCATTTGGTTAATATCCTCTTTAAGGAAACAGGTACTTTAGGTATTAGAGTCTCTGAAAACACTCATAGAGGAGTGGCTGAAAGGCAATTTGTTCCTTTGGATATTAATGTTGGCAATCATATTTACACAATCAACTTTAAGATAGGCTTGATCGGAGATGAAATTATTTCTCATAGGCCGGAATATGAGGATTTACGCAGAATCTCTGTAGAGCAGGACATTCCTTTAATTGAAATTAGGGATGTTGCAAACACAATGATTCGTGATTATTTGGAAAACAACAGAGAGTAAAGAATAGAGAGTTAAAGAATATAGAGTAAAGAAAGAGAGTAGAAAATATATTTATGCAAAAATTGTTAGTTTAAAAAGAAATTCTTAAATATGGACTAACAGTAATTATTATATGTGAAAATATGAGAATTCCAAGAATAGATTTAGCATTTTTATCAAGATTATTTATATTATTGGCTCTTGTAATATTGATTTATAATGAATTTAAGCTCCAATCTGGTTTGGTTTCATTCATTTCATTGATATTTGCAGTCTTGTCTGTTCTTTGTATGGTTTTATTTGCCATTCGTTTAAGACAAGGAAAGTACAATAGGTCTTTTCAGATTGTCGTTGAAACAGATGTAGAGAGGGCTTTAAAAGATGGTGTCATTTCTAAGGAACAAGCGGAATCCATTCCAAGAAGGGTTGTTCTCAATACCAAAGATCTTATATTGAATGTTATTTTTAATTTTGCAATTGCAAACCATTTTGATTTGATTCCTATTGATATTCTTAGGGAGATATTGCCTCATATTCCCCCTGCACATTTAGAGCATTTGTATGAGGAATCCCGTGAAATCAGCGATGATTTGAATGATTATTTCAGGTCTCAGAAATTTGCAAATAAGGCGGATGTCATTACCAGGTCAGATGAGATAAAGGAATACTTGGCTAAAACATATCCTTGGATGGCTCCAGACACTTTAGAAAATACTTATAATTATTTCTTTTTAGGAATTGGAAATGGATAATGCTATCATTGTCCATTTATTTTTTTATCATCCATATAATAGTTTCATATTTTACGAATTAATTGGGCATTATATGAGTTTCTTTTTACCAGATGTTTTGAAAATAAATTCTTAAAAATAGTTTGTTTAATTTTAAATAGGAGATTTTAATTTTAGAAGGAGCATTTAATTTTAAATAGGGTGTAAAGAGATTAAATCTAATGAACATTAAATCAATCTAAAAAAAATAAAAAGATAATGGTAAATAATTACCATTATTCGTCTAAAGGTTTAATCAACATTAAGTTGTCACCTGCGTTGACAGTGTCACCTTCTTCTACGAAAATTTGTTCTACAATACCTTCTTCTTCAGCGTAGATATCGTTTTCCATTTTCATAGCTTCAAGAACTGCCACTACAGTACCTTTTTGGACTTTATCTCCAGTGTTTACTTTGATTTTAAGTACCATACCTTGCATGGATGCAGTTAATGCACCAGGAATTGGGCCGATGTCTCCAGAGCCTTGTTGTCCTATTTGCATGTATCCTGTAGGCATGATTTTAACATCAAAGATATCTCCATCCACTTCTACAGAGTATTCTGTTGGAATAGCACTTAAGTCATCGTCACTGGAACTTCCAATATGGACTTCTGGGAATGCTTCTTCTTCAAGTTCGCCTTTAAGGAATTGTTTAGCGACTGGAGGTAACATTGCAAGAGTAAGCACATCTTCCTCTTTCTTGATGATTCCTAAATCTTCACCTTCTTTTTTGAAGTTTTCATATTCCGGTTCAATTAAATCTGCAGGTCTGCAGGTAATAGGCTCTTCATCACCAATAATCTTTTTAGCGATTTCCTGATTGATTGGTGCTGGAGCACGTCCATAGAAACCTTTCATGTAATCTTTAACTTCGTTAGAAACGATTTTGTATCTTTCTCCATTTATAACGTTCATTACAGCTTGAATACCAACGATTTGGCTTGTAGGAGTTACAAGTGGAGGGTATCCCATATCCTTTCTTACACGAGGCATTTCTTCCAATACATCTTGGTATCTGTCTAATGCATTTTGCTGTTTTAATTGTGAAATTAAGTTTGAAAGCATTCCACCAGGGATTTGGTACATCAATACATCAGTGTCGATTCTTTCACTAATAGGATCTATGTATCCTTCGTATTTTTCCCTAAGGGTTTCGAAATACTTTTTAATTTGGTTTAATGCTTTTAAATCAAGACCAGTGTCGAATTCAGTACCTTGTAAGGATGCTACAATACTTTCTGTTGGAGGTTGTGAAGTACCCCAAGCGATAGGTGAAATAGCGGTGTCTAAAATGTCAACACCTGCTTGACATGCAGCATAGTAACTGATAGGAGTCATACCACTGGTACAATGTGAGTGTAAATTAACTAATAGATCAGTTTCTTCTTTTAATCTTGTAACCAATTCGAATACAACGGATGGGGTGATTAAACCAGCCATATCCTTAATAGCTATTGAATCACACTCTAATGCTTCAAGTTCTTTTGCAAACTCTACGAATTTGTCAATGGTATGAACTGGGCTAATGGTGTAGCTGATAGTTCCTTGAACATGAGCCCCTTGTTCTTTAGCTACTTTAATGGATTGTTGCATATTCCTTATATCGTTCATTGCATCGAAAATCCTAAAGATGTCAATACCGTTTTCATAGGATTTTTCTACAAATTTAGTTACAATGTCATCAGCATAATGTTTGTATCCGAGTAAGTTTTGACCTCTAAGGAGCATTTGCAAGGGAGTTTCAGTAAAGTTTTCCTTCAATATTCTTAATCTTTCCCATGGGTCTTCGTTTAAAAATCTTATACAAGTATCAAAGGTAGCTCCACCCCATGCTTCTATTGCATGATATCCCACTTTATCCATTTCTTCAATAATAGGAACCATGTCTCTTGTTCTCATTCTGGTTGCTAAAAGGGATTGGTGAGCATCTCTGAATGCGGTTTCTGTTATTTTCACTTTCATCTTTACACCTCACTAAAATTTTTACATATCATGATAAATTTAATTCAAAATCACGTTTTTGATTTTAAATAAATTTCTATTTATTATTTCTAAATCACATACGATTATATTACATTATATTATTATTTATTGTTATAACTACTAATAAAAGTTATCTATTTTTAGTTAAATTTAATTGTGATTTAAAAATAGAGTAAATTTATTAAAGTATTGGATCAAAAAAGTTTATAAAAAAGTAAAATAAGGACAATTCGTAAAAAAAAAGAAAGTTATTAAAAAAATAAAAAAAGTAAAAGTTAAGAATAAATTCTTAACGTTCAATTTCTCCATTAATGAATGCTTCAACATTAGCTGCTGCTTCATCATCAGTAAATTGGATTGGAGGGTGTTTCATAACATAAGATGAAATTGAAGTTAATTGTCCACCAATTCCTCTTTCAAGTCCTAATTTACAGCAACGAATAGCGTCAATTACACATCCTGCAGAGTTTGGAGAATCTTCTACACTTAATCTGAGTTCTATGTCCATTGGCACGTCACCAAAGGTTTTACCTTCCATTCTTAAGAAACAGATCTTGTTGTCTTTTTGCCATGGTACATAATCACTTGGACCAATGTGAATGTCATGAGGGTCCATTCTTTCTGCAAGTACTGATTGAACAGCTTCAGTTTTAGATTCTTTTTTAGAGTCTAAACGTTTTCTGTTTAGCATGTTTAAGAAGTCAGTGTTTCCACCAGTGTTGATTTGGTAGGTGTGAATCAATTTGACACCTCTTTCTTTAAACAAGTTACTTAAAGTTCTGTGTGTAATGGTTGCACCAATTTGTGCTTTAATGTCGTCACCAACAGCAGGGAGGCCTTTTTCTCTGAATTTTGCATCCCATTCTGGGTCACTTACAATAAACACTGGCATACAATTAATATAAGCAATTTCTGCATCTAATGCACATTGTGAATAGAATCTTGCAGCTTCTTCAGAACCTACTGGTAAATAACTGAGTAATATTTCTGCTCCACTTTCTTTTAAGACTTCAACAACGTCTACTGGTTCTTCATCAGCTACTACAAAGGTATAATCATCTTCAAATTCTGCCATATGTTCACTGACACCATCAAGTACAGGTCCCATTTGGACAACTACATCACTTTTTGGTATTTCTGCTTGGAAAACAGTGGTACAATTTGGTTTTGCAAAGATTGCTTCATCAACAGTTTTTCCAACTTTTCTTGCATCAATATCAAAAGCAGCCACTACTTCAATGTCAGTTGGGTCCCAGTCACCAATTTTCCAGTGCATGAGACCAATTGCATCTTCAGGATTCTTATCTTTATAGTAATAGATTCCTTGTATAAGAGAACTTGCGCAGTTTCCAATTCCTACTACAGCTATTTTAATCTTGCTCATATTTTCACCAGTATATAATAATTCTAATTTTTGATTTTCTAATTTAGTTAATGATTAAATTAAAGTATTTTTGTTTTTTTTTAAAAATTTATATAAATATTATTGAATAAAAATAAATATTAATCATATTACTTTAATATATTAACATTTGTTTATATAAATCTTTTCAAAAAAAATGACGATGTTCTATTGAAATAATAATTTTACATGGTAAACTATTTAGATTAAGTCTTCAATTCGGTGGTTAAATGAAAAAAGTGATTTTAATAGCATTTTACTTTAATCAAGTGAATGAAATTGCTTCAAAGCGTTTAAGGGCACTCGCAAAATATTTGCCTCAATTTGGATGGGAGCCTATAGTGATTGTCCCGGATTTAGGTTTCATTCCAAAGGAAAACGATGATTTGAATTGCAGAATCATTTTCACTGAATATGAGGATATGTTCAGTCATTTTACCAATAAATTCAAGAAATCTAAATCAACTGATTTCACTGATTACAATGATTCTAAAGATTCTATAGAATTTAATGATGAAAAGTTAAAGGATTCCACTTCTTATTCCAATCCAATTGCTTCAAAGGCCATTTCAATGGCGGGTGAAGTATTTGCATTTCCTGATGGAATGAAATACTGGCATGAATCTGCATTTGAGGAAGCTTCTAAAGTAATTGAAGAGGAAGAAATTGATGCTATCATAAGCTCTTCATGGCCTATAACATGTCATACAATTGCAAAGGATTTAAATGAAAAGTATAATCTCCCTTGGATAGCAGACTTAAGGGATCTTTGGAATTTGAACCCATATGTTTCACATACTTCCATAAGAAATTATTTTGAAAAAAGATTGGAATTGAAGACATTTGAAAATGTAGATGCTTTAACAACTACTACAGATTTGGCTGCTAAGACATTAGCCACTTTACATCCGAAGAATAGGATAGTCCCGATTTTATCAGGTTATGACAAGGATGACTTTAAGTTTTTAGGGGAATTAGTTTCTAAGAAGGATGATTTTTCCAGTGACTCTTCAGAAAAATTGAAATTTATTTATGCAGGATCTTTGTATGGGGGTAAAAGAGACCCAAGTTATTTATTTGAAGCTATTCGCCAATTGGAGGATGAGAATAAATTGGATTCATCTAAAATTTCAATCGAATTTTACGGTGACAGCACTAGTTTGGAAGAAATAGCTAAGCGTTATGGTCTTTTGGATATCGTTCATATTGGCGGTAAAATAGCTCATGAGGAAGTGTTGAAAAAGCAATTGAATAGTGATGTTCTTCTTCTTATATCTTGGGATAATGAAAAGGAAAAGATGTTTATTCCAGGAAAGATTTATGAATATTTCGCATTGAAGAAACCTGTTTTATCAATTGGATACAAGGAAGGTTCCCTGAAGGATCTGATTGAGGAAACTAAAGTCGGATATCATGTTTCAAGCTTGGAATCAACTAAAGACGCCTTATTGGACATTTATAATGAATTCATTGAAAATGGAACTGTTGAATTGAATTCAGACATCAATATTGAAGATTATTCCATGGAAAACATGGCTAAAAAATTCGCTGATTTACTGAATGAATTATAAATTTGCAATTTTAATAAATTTGCAACTTTAATATTAAAAAATAAAAGATTTATACTTATAAAATTATAAATTTATTTAGGAGATAAATATTTAGAATTAAAATTGAGGAAATAAAATGAATGCTTATTTAGAAATTATCCGTCCAGGAAATGCACTTATGGCAGCTATTGCTGTAATATTGATGATGTTTGTGGGACATTATTATGATTTGCCTATAATCATCTGTGCAATAATTGTTTTTGTCTGCACTGGTGCAGGAAATACTATCAACGACGTTTTTGATGTAAAGATAGATGAAATAAACAAGCCTAATCGACCTATTCCGTCAGGAAGAATCAGTCTTGAAAATGCAAGAAATTATTCTTATGTCCTCTTTGGAATAGGAATTCTTTTAAGTCTTGTTGACAGCTATTTAGTAAATTCAATTTGGCCATCTATAATTGTCATTCCTGCTGCATTCATAATGTATCTTTATGCTAGAAACTTAAAGGCAATGCCACTGGTTGGAAATCTTACTGTAGCTACTTTAACAGGTTTCTGTTTTGTAATTGCCGGTGTTGTAATAGCTTGTGCTACAAGTTCATTAAAGATTTTATTTATCTCAATTTATTTAGGATTATTTGCGATGTTCATGACATTGGCACGTGAAATAGTAAAGGATATGGAAGATATTGAGGGTGATAAACAGGAAGGTGCAAGAACTTTTCCTATTTTATATGGCAAGAAGATCCCTTCAATAATTTCAATAATCCTGATTGTTGTAACAACTTTAATGTGTCCTATTCTTTACATCTTCAAAATATTTAATATTGGGTATATGGTGATAATGATTATACCTATAATCATATTCTTGTATAGCGCTTATAGTTTAAAATTGAATCCGCCTGAAGAGACATGCGCTAAGGTTTCTAAAAATCTAAAAATAGCGATGTTAATCAGTTTTGTAGCATTTGTAGTAGGATCTTTTAATGTTTTTAGCTTTGTATAGTTTTAAAAATTATTGTGAATTCAATTGAAAAATTGTTAAATTAATTGTTGAATATAATGTGGATTTAATTGTAGAAATTGATTGTTAAAATTAATGAAATTATTGGGATTAGTGAAAATTATGATGTTTAAAAATATTTTAGATGATTTGAATATCTCTAAGAATGATTTTTTCTATTTGCTTATTTTAACAGTCTTTAGCATTCTCATTACTTATACTCTCATAAATTTTAATCAGGCATTAGGAATTTACTGTTCTGATGTCTTTATTTATTTATCAAATTCCCTTGTTTTTGCAGGTTATGAATCAAGTATCCTTTATCTGTACTTGTCACCTGTTATTTGCATTTTAACAGCTATTCTTTTCAAATTAGGATTTTTATCTGAAGCTTCTCTTTACTTGGTTACTGGAATCTTTTGCATATTAGCAAATATTGGCATTTATGTGCTTCTAAAGAATAAGTTCAGTTCCCTATTAAGCCTTTGTGGGGCATTTCTTTTTGGTAGCTTTTCCCTTACTTTGCTTTGGTGGGCAAATGGGACTTTGGATGTGCCTGCAGTCGCTTTATCCATATGGACTGTCATTTTCATTCTTCTTGCAGTTGATAATGATTCAAAATATTATATGATAGCTATTCCTTTATTTGTTTTAGCTGTTTTCACACGTTATACTGCATTATTCTTGCTCCCTTTGATACTCTTGTATTATCTTTCCAAGCATGATTTTTTCACAAACCTGGATTTATTGATTGTGGATAGGCAAGAGTTTTCAAGAAAACTCAAATCTTACATAAAAAGCGAGGAATTTAGGAATATTCTAAAATCATTTGCAATAGCTTTTATGTTAGTCGTGCTCTTTTCAGCTACAATTTTAGCATATGGGTCTAATTTATCATTTTTAACACAAAGCTCTACATTTGCTTCAGGTTCTAAAGGAGAAGTGATTGATAATGCATATACAACTGACACATTCTTTTATCTTCATGATTTCCCAAATTTCCTATACTCGGACTATGTGAGTTTTGATAATGTTATTCCAGTATTAAATGGCTTAAATCCAATGTCATTTTTCTTAATTGGACTATTTGCTGCCGGAATTTTGTTATCTGGATATAAGTTAATCAATGCTGAGAGAAAAGGGGAGTCTAAATACAAGTATCTTGTATGGATCTTATTTGTTGTGCTGTTGGTCATTTCAATCTTAAGCTTTAAAATCAATTCCCTTATCACAATAACACTTATACTGATTGATTTGGTTATTCTGTTTTCATATTTCAGGAAAATCGGTATTGATAGGGAGATATATTCAACAGATATTTTCATGTTGGCATGGTTATTAGTTTACTTTATTTTCTTCACATTCTTGAATATTAAGGTGAATAGATACATAATAACTGTTTTCCCAGCTTTCATTTATTTTGTGATATATGCTCTAAACGAGATTTTGGATTTGTCTGGGAAATTTGAGTTCTTTGAGTTTAAAAAGCAGAATCTTTTAAAGATTATTCCAATACTCCTTATTGTATTTTGCATATTTTCTGCATTCACATTCACATCTACAGTTCATTATAATGAGGATTTCAATAAGAATAAGGTAATTGCAGATTACTTAACAGAATATGATTCTGATTATATGTCAAAGGATGTTGCTGTATTTAAACAAAGGCCTTACAATTGGTTCTTAAGGATGTATACAATTCCAATAACAGATGACCGATTGGATTATTTGGAGTCAAGCAATATCACTTATTACATCTCTGATGGTAATTTTAATTTATCAAATTATACAATGATTTATCAAAAAGAAGGGTTATATTTATACGAAAGGATTAATTAAATACATTAATTCTATAAAATAATTTTTTAGATGGTGAATTTTATGAAAATTTTACATGTTGCACATTTCTTTTATCCTTGCTTGTCAGCAGGAGGGGTGGTAAATGCAAGTTATCAAATAGCTTCCAAACAAAGCGAGGATAATGATGTAAAAGTCATTAGTTCAGATTCATGTAAGGAAAGATTAAGATTCCCAAATGGTCGCTATGATGTTGATGTTGATGGAATTAAAGTGGATTATTTCAGAAATCTCTCTAATGGATTTAAGCTTAAAACCATGTTAGACACACCATTAGCAGCTCCATTCAAGATTAGAAATGATATTAAAGGCTATGATATCATCCATATTCATGAGCATAGACAAACCTTAGCTATTTTTGCAAGCTATTTTGCAAGGAAAAACAATATTCCATACGTCGTGCAGGCTCATGGTTCAGTTCTTCCTTTCTTCCAAAAGGAGGGGCTAAAGAATATTTTTGATAAGGTGTTTGGATTCAAGATCCTTCACAATGCATCATGTGTATTTGCACTTACTGAAGTGGAAAAGGAACAATATTTGAAGAGGGGTGTTGATGAGGATAAAATTGAAATTGTTCCTCTTGGGATTAATTTAGATGAGTATGAGAACCTTCCAGATTATGGCAAATTCCGCTCTAAATTTAACATTGGTGAAAATGATAAACTGATTCTTTTCGTTGGAAGAATCCATGAAATAAAAGGGCTTGGCTTATTGATTGATTCATTTAATGATTTGATCAATCAGCATAATGAAAATCATAGTTTAGAGGATATCAGTAGTTCAAGCATTAAATTAGCTATTGTAGGTCCAGATGATGGTTATTTAGTAAAATTGGAAGATAAGATTAAGGAATATTCTCTTGAAGATAATGTCATTATCACTGGCCTATTATATAAAGAGGAAAAGCAGGAAGCTTTAGTGGATTGTGACTTATTTGTCATGCCTTCTAAATATGAATCATTTACAACAAGCGGTCTCGAGGCAATGGCATGTTCCAAGCCATTGGTGTTAACTAAAAACAATCATATTCATGATTGGGTGGATGGAAATGTTGGCCTTGCTTGTGATGACAATAAGGACTCCTTAAGGGAAGCAATTGAAAAGGTATTATTCGATGAAGATTTGTCTCTCATTTTCGCTCGAAATGGTCAGAAACTTATCAAAGAAAAATATAATTGGGACATAATCAATGATCAAATTTTAGAAATTTACAATAGATATCTCTAATTTTTTTAAATTTTTTTTAAATTTCTTTTTTGATTAAATAATAATTAAAAAACACTGATTTTTTTAATCAAATAACTATTTTTTTGAATTTCTCCTATTTTTAATTAAATAATACATAATGTTTAAATCTAATAAATTATATATATTATATTAATATTAATCTATTTGAGTGTTTTATAGATTTTTAATAAATTTAATTAGATTTCTAATAAATTTAATCACTTTTTAGATAATATTTTGATAAAATTTTTGATTATAATCAAATTGAGTAGGGATAAGATGAAAGTGGTAGTTTGTCAGAACTGTGGTGAAAAATATCAGCTTGATGATGAAGATGATATTAATGCATTTGAATGTTCTGTTTGTTCTGGAAATCTGGAGGAATTGGATGGTTTCTCTAATGACGAAGAGAAAGTTTCCTCTGATTATGATTCGCAGAATAATTCTGGTTTAGTACTTGTTTATTGTACAAGTTGCGGATTAAAATATCAATTAAGTGAAAGTGACAATATAAACGAATTTGAATGCAATAGCTGTGGAGGATCTTTAGATTACATTTCCAATATGGTCTCCGCATCAACCGAAACCACTGACTCAACTAATTTTACACAAAACCCACTCACAGAAACCCCACTCGCTGATGATGAAATCGATGAGATTATTCCTATTCATGCAGAGGCTAATTTTGTAGATGATTCTTTATATTCTCATGCAGAGGCTAATTTTGTAGATGATTCTTTATATTCTGATTCTGATGTTGATGAGATTATTCCTATTCATGCAGAGGCTAATTTTGTAGATGATTCTGATGTTGATGAGATTATTCCTATTCATGCGGAGCTAAATGCTCAAAATGAAGGATACTCTGATGAAGACTATTATTATGAAACTGAAGAGATATTGCCTGATACCTTAGAGTCCTATGGCGAGGAAGAAATGGTTTCCTATGGTTCAATTTATGACTCTACACTTGGAGATGTTGATGAGATTATTCCTATTCATGCTGAAAAAAGGTATATGCAAACTTCAAGGGATATAGCTTCTGGTTTTGCTTATAAGGATGCTTATGAAGAGGCGCATGAAAATCAGGAATATGGTCTTGTTGAAGTCACTGATATTCCAGAAGATGAAATGCCTGAATCTCCAGTGTCTTTAGCTAGGCAGGAATTGTCTGAAGAGGATCAAAAGCTTTTTGCCAGAGTTCAAAATGAAATGGTCTTTGATAGTCCTGAAGAGTATGAAGCATTCAAGCTTGCTCGTTATAAGTATTACACTGCATTGTCTGATATTCTTAAAGATGAATATATAAGAAGCATGGATAAGGAATTCTACAAGGGAAGTTCAGTCAAACGCTTAATCAAAAAAGGTGAAGAAAGTGTTAAACGTGGAAACATAACTGCAAGCCAAGAGGATGCATTGGTTACTCCAGAAACAGTTGAACTAATGAAATCTCAAAATAGGGCTTATGAACCTAAGAAAACCAATGCTGATTTATATATGTTAATCGGAGCATTCATTTTAGTTGTTTCAGCTGCATATTATTACTTCATTAACCAAATATGGTATGTGTTGATTGCTGTTGCAATAGGTGTTCTTATTCTAAGTTACGGTATTTATAAAAGATACGCTTTCAATAATTACATTGCTCGTGGAAGAATCATTCGTGAAAGATTGCTTGCACTTCCAAATGATTTCTATGTCTTTTATGCAGTTCAACCTCCACAATCAAGAGATATAATTAACCACGTGGTTGTTGGACCTACTGGTGTATATACCATTTTATCCAAAAGATATGACTCTAAAGACTACAAGAATAAGGTCAAATCTGACAATGAAACTGACACTATGGTGAATGATTCTGCTTCTATCCAAAATTACATGGATAAGAAGAATACATTAGAGCTTCAAACTGATTATAAGGATAATCAAACCAGATTTGAATTTGGAAATGAAGAGATTCATTTTGTAAACAATAGTCAAATCAAGCGTAAAGCTTTAGAGTTAAATGAAGACTTAGCTATTTTCTTGGATAATAAAGGATTTAGCGGAATTTACATTGAACCTTTAATCGGTTTTGTAAACGATGACTTGGCTATTTTAAATGTAATCCTTACCAATGAGGATCTCTTTATAGATGAATTGTTCAATAGAATGATTCGTGGTCAAAGAAGAATTGATGAGTTAACTGTTGCTAAAATAGCAAGATTATTATCATATTATTCTGCAGATTGTTCTGTAGTATAATGCTAATTTTTTCTTTTTTTATTTATTTTCACATTTTTTCTATAGATTCAAGCTGTGATGAAGATGATTTCTAAAGTTTTAAATGTTTTTAAGGTTATTAAAAGGAAATATTATACATTTAGAGTTAAAAGGGTCTCTGCGTCATGTGGAAATGACTTAACTGTTAATGCTTTTTCCTATATTACTCCTAAAACAAGTCTTGGGAACAATGTGAATTTTAATGGCATGAAGATTCAAGGAACAGCCAATGTGATAATTGGGGATAATTTTCACTCTGGAATCGAATGCATGATAATCACTGATAGTCATAATTATGAAGGGGATGCCATTCCTTATGATGATACTGTAATTTCTAGGGATGTTGTTATCGAAGACAATGTATGGTTAGGAAATCGTGTCATTGTTCTTCCTGGAGTGACTATTGGTGAAGGCGCCATCATTCAAGCAGGAAGTGTTGTAGTTAAGGATATTCCTAAATATGCAATTGCTGGTGGTCATCCTGCAAAAGTCTTTTCTTCAAGAGATAATGATCATTATGAAAAGTTAAAAAAAGAAGGAAAGTTCCATTAAATAAATTATCATCTTTAATTTTTTTCATGATTTATTTTTGTATATTGCTATTTTTACATATTTTTTCATTTTTGCACAATAACTATTTTTCACAAAAAAATTTCATTCATCTTAATCAATTTTAGCTTCAATTTAATGAAGCAAATCTTTAAAGATTGCAATTTCTTTAAATGTCACTGCCTTTAAAATGAAGATGACTGCAAAGTATATGATTACACCTGCGATAATGGATATCAAGACATTAACAATTCCAATTGGGTGCATTAAATATACGGCAATTCCCATAAGGGATGCCGCAACGACTATTTTTAAAAGCTCTTTCATGTTGAATGGCAATCTCATTGTTTTCTTGCTTGCGATTGCTGTTACAGCAAATGCCAATATGTAGCAGATAAGTGTTGCAATTGCTGCCCCTAAAATGTTTAGGTAAGGAACAAGCAATAAGTTCAAGACTATATTTGAAATAGCCACAACAATCCATAGCTTTCCGAGAATCATTGTGTTTTTTTCCAAGATCATAATATTATTTGTAATTCCATACATTCCCATGAATATTGCTCCAAGGCAAACAAAAGGAGTTACCATATAACCTCCAAGTGCAATCTCAGGGGTTGTGATTATGTATAATAATGGCTTTGAGAGCACACTCATTCCAACTGCTGCAGGAACTGTTAGCAAGAGATAGTATTTCATTGAATAGCTAAGATACTTGTCCACTTCCCTTATGTCTCCCTTTTCATAATGTTCAGGTAAAACTGCAGGTAAGAGAACTGCAAATGGGGAAAGGAACATCAATAGTATGCTTCCCAATGCATATCCTGGTGAGTAGCATCCAACTGCAACTGATCCAATAAGGATTCCAATGACATACTTGTCACTTGAATCAACAACCCAACTGGACACATTGCTTGGAATGGTAGGTAAAGCAAATGCAAGTTGTTCCTTTAGATTAGACCATTTTCCAATTCCAATTCCAAGATATTTTACAATTAGAAATGCCATCATTATGAATACTGCCACATAACCTGTCAAAAGACCAAGCACTACAGTTTCAATATTATGTCCTGCATAAGTTAGGTAAATGCTTACGAATACTCCAATATAACTTTGAAGAACCAGGAATAATGAGTATCTTTTCATTTGCTTGAATGTTCTAAAGAAGCTTATGAGCATAAGGTTCATGCATGCAAAGAATGAGATTGCAGTTGTAATGTACAATACTTGCATGCTTCCGTTGAATAATGCATTTGCAATTGTGTTTCCAAAGATTAGGAACAATAAACATATTATGATTGTTGAAATGAATGTTAGGCTAATCATTGGATAGAATGAGTCCTTGATTTTTTCCTTATCCTTTTCAGCAGAAAGGAACCTTACCATTGTGTATGGAAGGCCAAGATTTGCAATGTTTGGAACAAGTGCGATTGTAGTGTTTACCTGTGCCCACATACCATATTCTGCGGTGGTAAATGACTTTGTAATAATTGGAATAAAGATCAGGCTACTGAGAGAGATTAGGATGTTTGTGAGTCCCACCAAACCTATTCTTTGTATAAATCGCACATATTCGCTCATTTAATCACTTAAAATCTTTTTAAAAATAGTTTCATCAAAGTTCTTGAAGAAATAATCCTTATCATATTCTTTAAAAATTATTTCATTTTTTTCATCTTCTTTTAGATAATCTATTAGTTCTTCACTGTTTTTAACTTTTTTCACGATATTCTTATCAATCAAATCATCTAAGTATTCCACTCCTGGAACATTGATTATGAAAGTTTTGCAGTTGAATGCAAGCCCTTCATAGATTGCAGTTGAAAATGCCCCTATTTGATAGTGGCTTTTAGCAAAGAGTTCGTATAATGGAGGTTCACTTTTATCAATTACAGTAAAGTTATCGAATTTGTCAACTGCTTTTGTCAGATAATCGTAATTTTCCTTCCAAGTTCCATATTCTCCTGGATGTAATTTATAAATTAATTTGAAATTTTGAGAATCATTAATGTTTGAAGCGGTTTCATATGCTAATTCAGATAAGTATTTTCCAATGACTCCTTGTGAAATAAATAGGATTTGTTTTTCTTGAGTTTCTCCATTATTTCCATCTTCAGAGTTTTTATTTTCAGCTATTTTCATATATGTTCTTGAGTTTTCCTCAAAATATGGGAATCCTATAGAAATGATGTTTTCACCAGTTATAGGGAATGGGCAAGCATTTTTCCAATAGTCTCCAAAACTTAGAATCTTGTCTGGGAAGTATTCGATTTCCTTGATTTTACCGTTAAATTTCATTGTATTTTCAGGATAGCTGTATCCTAAATGGTATGGGCTGATGGTTCCGTGTTGTAATTCGATAATGTCTATGCTCATTTTTTTACATGCTGCAACCAATGCTTTATTTTCATAAGCCACTACAAGAAATACCACTTTAGGGTTTTTCCTTTGAAGAAGTTCAATATACTTCTTATAGTCATATTGGAAATTCAGGATATGATTTTCCATGATACTAAACAAGTCAATTTCAATTTTAAAGGCGGTTTCAAGATCTTCTTTCACACTATTGATAAATTGCTTCTCATCTTCTGTAAAAGGCAATTTGCCCCTATTTCTTGTTTTATGAATGAATGAACCTAAAAGAATTCTGTCATTGAATCTGACATGATTTTCCTTAATGTTTGCATTGCTTCTAAAATGCTGATTTAGATAAGGTGATTCAATGGTTTCAAAACTCTTCCCATATTGATTAAGAGTTTCTTTTAAAAAATAACTATAGATATCCTGATACTCATCTTCAAATATGACTTTTCTCGGATGATCGAATATCAAAACATCCACATTTTCCCTTCCGCTTAATGGATTTGATAAAATGCTGTTTTTAATAAAAGGCAAGAATGAGTTTATTTTATCAAATAATGAAAGGCTGGACTGTTGAGCAGATTCAAAGACATTTGTCTTTCTTGTTATTTCATAATATAAATACATTCTAATCAATTGCCAAGGATAGCAATCTTGAATTTCCTTATGATTCAATTCATACTTCTCTTCAAGATTCCAAATCTTTTGACAGATCTCTTTTACAGTAAAAGTCATATTTTTTCCTTTAAAGTTTTATTTTCAATAAAATTCTTCAATATTTTTCAATATTTTTCAATAAAATTTTTCAATTTTAATTCATTTATTCCAAATATTCATATTTAATCAATTCATCTTCTGCAATGTCAATTTTTGCCTTTTTGCCAATAACTTTCTCTATTTCGCTTGGTGAAATTCCGGTTCCCGGCCTTTTGTATGTAAGCATATCCTCTGAAATCACTGTTCCCTCTTTAATTTCATCTTTTGCAATGATGGAACGTCTTGCTTGCTTTCTTGATTCGCTTTCACAAGGGAGAGGAACCTTATCATATTGTCCATTGATTGTTTTGATAAGTTTTATGTTTTCATTGAATTTTCTAATGTCCTTAGGGTCCATTCCATGATAATGGTCATTACCCTGCAATGTTTTATCTAATGTATAATGCTTTTCAAGGATTGTTGCTCCATAAAGATAAGCTGTTGTTAAAATAAGCATATTTTCATCAGGTTTTGTATGGTCTGAGTAACCGATTTCATAGTTAGGGTACAAATCCTTAAGGTTTTTAATCATCAATAGGTTTGCATCGCTATTGTCTGTAGGGTATGAAAGAACACAATGCATGATTCCTATTCCGGCTTCACCATTTGCATATTTCTTATTGGCATTTTCTATTGTGTCTATTGCCAATTTAATTTCATCAAGATTGGAAGCGCCAGTTGAAATGATGATGTCCTTTCCCTTTTCAGCTATTTTCCTAATGAATGGAATGTTTGTAAGGTCTGATGAGGATATCTTATAGACATCCATGAATTCATCCAGATAATCAATTGAATCAAAATCAAAAGGTGTTGATAGGAACATGATTCCAATTTCTTTGCAGTAATCTGCAATTTCCCTGTACTCTGCCTCTCCAAAGGAATCAAATTTCTTAAACAATTCATATTGCGAGGTTGTAGGCTCTTCATTTGTATCCCAATATGCGGGGGAGTTCTTGGAAGCTATTGTATTAGCTTTATATGATTGGAATTTAACTGCATTGCAACCTGCATCTTTTGCCTCTTTCACCATCAGTTTAGCTGCATCCATATTGCTAATATTTTCCTTTTTGGCAATGTCATAGTAATTTACACCAATTTCAGCTATTAAAAATGGTTCTTCATTAAATATGCTCATATTTTCACCTTATCTTTTATCTTCATCTATTTTTCCATTTTTTTCATTTCTTCTTCCCATTCTTTGTATGATTGCTTGATTAGCCTTTTGATGTTATCAAATCCATGCTTCAAATCAACTTCACTCATTCTTTTGTTCATTTCCTGTCTTAATTGATAGTCATTTATTGTGCTTTCAAATGTTTCCTTAATTTCTTCCTTAGAGACTTCACTGCCTAAACCTAAATTAATGAATCCATTTTCCACATTTCCAAAGATGTGGCTTAATTCCCTTTCATTTTGGCAAAGGCATATGCAAGGAACTCCAAGTGAGGCTATTTCATACATGGTTCTGCCTGCTGAAGTGAATATCAAGTCAGCATCGTGCATGTGTTCACTCATGTTTTTAACGTTTTCAAAGATTTCTATTCTTTCATTATCCTTGTATTTATCTTGTATTTCCTTCTTGTTTCCATAACCAAGTCCTAAAATGATTTCAATTTTGTTTTTGTAATCGCTTTCCAAAATTGCTTCAAGAACCTTTTCAGTTAAGTTATTTGGATCTGTTCCTCCAAAGGTAAGAAGAACTTTATCCACATCCTCTTTGATTTCCTTAAATGATTGGTAATAGAACTCATCTTTCAGTATGTAATATTTATGTCCTGAGTAAAGGTTTTGAAGAGGTATTTTATGCTCATATAATGCATCAAAGACCATATGTGCATATTTCACTCCCCCACCGACATCTTCAAAATTGACTATGAAGAATCCTTTGTCCCTAAGGGATTTAGTGTACTTTGAATTTGTATTGAGGATGTCATTGATTACAATATCAGGGTCATATTCAACTATCTTTTCAATCAATTCCTCTTTTGCTTCATCATCTGCCTCTTTTCCATTGCCCTTATTGCTGTTATGAGTAATGTAAGGATAGTTGTTATTGTTGACGATTTCAATTCCTAAAGGCTGTGCTTCATCAAGCAAAAACACTACTTCATGATTGACTAATTTTGAAGCTATTGACAATGCCCTGTAGATATGGCCGGTTCCGATTTCATGGGAAGCATCTGCTTTAATCAATATTTTCTTTTTCTTAAGGATTCTCTCAGCCACCCACCAATCTTCATAATTGTCAATGTCAATGCTTTCTTGCTTGGATATTTCAACAAGTCCAATATTTTCTCCAAGACGGCTATTTTCCTTTACAAATTCCCGTTTTGTTGCAAATATGCTTCCTGTCTCTTTATATGCTTTTGGCAGGTATTGCCTATTTACTCTTTCCTTGTATAATGGGAAATACTTCTTCTCCTCCTCATCGTATCCCCAACTTAAGTGTCTATCATCAACAACACTGATTATTGTATCATAGAACTCCTTGTCGTCATTTGGATTTAATAATGTTTCAATAGCTAAATCTAAGGTTTTTGTTTTAAGAAGTGGGGAAGTAGGCTGCACTGTTATTACAACATCAAATTTTTTGTTCTCTTTTTTCTCTTTTTGAATTGTAGCATCATGGATTACAGGATCAAGTGGGATTGAGTCTTCTGCAAGTTTTCCATCTCTTTTGACAGTTTCTGCACCGAATTTCTCTGCAATGAATTTTATTTCATTGTCGTCGGTTGTTACAAGAACATCATCAACATATCCTGATGCCTTTCCCATTTCTATTGTATGTGCTATGAGCGGTTTTCCTCCAAGCAATCTTATGTTCTTACGTGGAATCCCTTTAGAACCACCCCTAGCAGGAATTACAACTAAAATTCTATTATCATTATACATTTTAAAACCTTTAGCTATTGTTTTTTCATTATTTTTATTGAAATTGGGAGTTATAAAAATTTCAATTATAAAAATTTCTTATATTTTTGTTTGAATTTTAAAAAATATTATTAATTAAGACAAACTAATAATATTATATTATTAATTAATATTAAATTTTATTAATTATAAATAGTTTATATAAAATGACTTATATAATCAATTTAAATTAATTAAAATAAATTTAAAACAAGTTTAAGATTTAACTGATAATTAATTATAAAAATTTTAAAAAAATTTAAGGTGTTATAATGGCTAGTATGAAAGAGATGGCTGATACTTTAATTAAAAGAATAAATGATTTAGCTACTCCTGTTAAAATTATGCATGTTTGTGGTTCCCATGAACATACCATAATGGAACATGGTATAAGATCTTTGCTTCCTCCTGAAGTGGAGATCGTTGCAGGGCCAGGATGTCCTGTATGTGTTGTTCCTTCAAGAGAAATTGATGAATGTTTACAATTGATAGAAAAAGGGGTTACTGTAACCACTTTTGGAGACATGTTGAGAGTTCCTGGTTCCAATGGCTCTCTTGCTGAAGCAAAAGCTGAAGGTGCAGATGTAAGGGTTGTTTATGGTATTCCAAATGCAGTGGAAATTGCAGAAAAAATAGATAATGATGTTGTATTCATGTCTGCAGGTTTTGAAACAACTGCTCCTGCAACTGCATCCGAATTATTGAAAAAGCCACCTGAAAACTTCTCAATCGTTTCATGTCATAGATTGATTCCACCAGCTATTGACTTCTTGATCAATTCTGGTGAAACCAATTTAAATGCTTTAATCGAACCTGGACATGTATGTACAATCTTAGGAACTGAACCATTTGAAAAGTTCTCAACCGAATATGGCATCCCTCAAGCTGTAGCAGGTTTTAATCCATTGGATATTTTAATGTCCGTTTACATGATCTTAAGACAAATTGACAATGGAACTCCAAGAATTGACAATGAATATAAGCGTGCAGTAAGAACTGAAGGAAATGTTATTGGAAAAGAAATGATGGATGAGGTTTTCCACGTGGAAAGCAGAGAATGGAGAGGTTTCCCAAAAATCCCTAACTCAGTCTTGGAAGTTAATGATGAGTTTGCTGAGTGGGATGCAAGGAAGAAATATGACATTGAAGTGAAAGATGTTACTGAAGCTCCTAAAGGATGTATTTGCGGACCTATCTTAAGAGGTATGGCAAAGCCAACTGACTGTAAATTGTTTAGAAAGGCATGTAATCCAATGCACCCAATCGGTGCATGTATGGTAAGTAAGGAAGGAACCTGTAACATTGCTCACAGATATAGCAGATAAGTTTTCTAAATGATAAATTTTATAATTTTTCAATTATGGCTCAATTTAAGGATTTGAAAATATGGTAAAAATAGAAGCGATAGCTGTAGATGTTGATGGAACAATTACAGATGGAAAAAGGAGAGTTTGTCATAGTGCATTGGATGCTCTTCGTAAGGCTGAAGATGCAGGAATTCCAGTAATAATTGCTACTGGAAACATTTCACACTTTGCCTATGCAGTGGCTACACTTGTTGGAACCACTGGAGGATTGGTTTGTGAAAATGGTGGAGTTATTTACCAAGATGGATATAATGACAATAGGGTAATTGTTTTAGGAGACATTTCCAAAGCTCAAAAGGCTTATGACTTTTTACTTGAGAAATTTGGGGATGATATTCCATTTAAGATTGTAGAGGATTCCGATGCAAGAGTATCTGAAATCTGTTTCTATAAGAATATGGATTCAGAGCCACTTAAAGAGCTATTGAAGGACTTTGATGTGGAGGTCTATGATAGTGGATTTGCACTTCACTTGACAGATCCTGAAGTTGATAAGGGAACTGGTCTCGTGGAATTGGCTAAGCTCTTGGATTATAATATAGATAATATGATGTGCATTGGGGACAGTGAAAATGACATTGACTTTTTACGTTCTGCGGGTTTTAAGGTTGCAGTGGCCAATGCATGTGATGAGCTTAAGGAAATGGCTGATTATGTCTGTGAGAATAAGTATGGTGATGGAGTGGCAGAAGCTATTGAAAAGTTTGTTTTTACTGAAGATTAATTAAATCATATTCTTTTTTTATGTGTGATAATATGTTATATGAATTAGCTGAAGAGGCAAAAAGGGAAATTTCCAAATATTCGGATAATTATGAAATATATTTGGAAAATACTGAATTGCTTCAATTGGATTCTCAAAAGACCGATTTGAATTTTGCAAAAGAGGATATTAGCTTAGGCATTGGTATAAGAGTTATTAAGGATGGTTCAGTAGGTTTTGCTTTCACATCAGATATGGGTGAAATTGCAAAGACTTGTGAAAATGCTTATTTAAACTCTAAACTTAATTCAAAGGATGAAAACTTCTCTTTTCCAGAGCTTGAAAAATTGCCTAAAATCAATGGCACTTTTGATAAAAAGTTCCAAGAGATTGACTTGGATGAACTTACAAGTTCCCTTAAATCTGTTTTAAATTGCATAGATGATAATGGCTGTCAAACCACATCTGGTGGATTTTCAGCAGCTGAAGGTGAAGTCCTAATTGTAAACTCCAATGGTGTTGAAGCATATGACAAGTCAACTGGTTTCGCATTGGGAGTTTCAATCAATGCCATAAAAGATGGTGATTTGGCAACCGCTTATGACTCTGTTTCATCATGTCTTTATGATTTGGATGGAATCAAATTAGCTGAAGACTTATGTGATTTGGCAAAATCCTCATTGAATGGGGAGCATATTGAAACTTCAGATAAGGATGTCATATTGGATTATCATGCAGTTACTGGTTTACTCTCTACTTTTATGAGTGGATTCAGTGCAGATAACGTTCAAAGGGGGAGATCAAGACTTACCGGTAAAATCGGTGAGAAAATAGTCACCGAAGGGCTTTCCATTTATGATGACGGTACAGTTGATGGCGGTTTGAACTCTGGAGTTAGTGATGATGAAGGAACCGCTTCAAGAAGAACTGCTTTAGTTGAAGAAGGTGTCCTAAAAGGATATTTATATGATATTTACACTGCAAATAAGGATGGAGTTAAAAGCACTTCCAATGGATTTAGAGGTTCATATGCAGGAACTCCCTCTGTAAGCGGTTCAAATATTATTTTTGATTTTAAAGATCATGTAATGGAAGATGAAATAAATGATGCATTCTTAGTCACTGATGTTTTAGGTGCACATACTGCAAATCCTATCACTGGTGATTTTTCAGTGGAAGCAAGCAATTCATTCTTAATTGATAAGGGAGTCAAGAAACCTATTAAAAAAGCTATGATTTCCGGCAATATCTATGACTTGTTAAGTGATGCTGTAGCTGTAGGTGAAGAGACAAAGCAAAGAGGATCTTTCATTGTTCCTAAATTGCTTTTACATGATGTAAGAGTGGTGGGGAACTAATCCCACCGAAAATTCTTTTTAAATTCATTTAAAATTTTTAAATTTTATTCATTCTATTTTATTTTATTTATTCTATTTTTGCATGTTTTTAAATCTTGCATTGATTTTCTTATCCAATTCTTTCATTTTTCTATCAATTCTTTTAGTGTCTGTTTTATATACTTTTGACACTTTTTTATTAATTTCCTTTTCCTTTTTCTTTAAATTCTTATTGAATTTTGAAGTTTTGGTATCAAAGGCATCTTGGATAAAGTTTTCAAGTTCATCTTGAGATGAGAAGTCTGCGAAGTTTTTTTCTATTATTTTATCTACTTTTTCATTAAGTTTTTCCTCTTCCTTTCTAGTCATTTTTTTAGTTTTCTCTTTAGCCATTTTATCATTCCTTCAGTAGATTTAATAGAATTTGATTAATGATTTATTTTTATTAAAATTTTAAAATTTTTTAGAATTATTAAGATTTTTAGGTTTTTAAGTTTAAAGATTAAGATTAAGTGTTATGGGTTAATTAACCCATTTTAATGACTGGCAATTGAATTTCAGTTACCAAGTCCTCTTCATTATCCACTTCATATTTGTTTTTTATGTAAATTTCTTTAGGGGATCCGATAATGTCGTATTTGTTTTCAATGGAGTATTCTGCCATAATGTTATAGCTTTCTTGAATATTGTCTAAACTTCCATTATGAATTCCTGACAATACTTTATGTTCGATAAGGGTTACGATTCTTATTTCTTCAGTTTCATCAGGGTCTAATTCTGGATTGATTGGAATTCCTACATCGTATACAACTTCATTTTCCTTAGCTGTTCTTGGGTTATTGTAGAATATTGCAAATAAGTCTCCAGCAGTTTCGATTTCTTCAACTTCAATCCAACCGGTTAATTTAGAAACCAAAACATCCATATCTTTTAGAGCTCCTTTATAATTCATAATAGCTACTTTTTGATCTTCCATAGTTTTTTCTTTAATTTCCATGTTTACACCTGATAATTATAATGAATATCTTTTGTATATTTTATAATTTTAAATTTATACTTTATCTGAAATTTATAGTTTTATTTTAAATTCATAGTTTATATTTTAAATTTATAATTTTTAAATTTAATTTTGATTTAATTAAAGAGAATTACTTCAACTTCCTCTCCTTCTTCAAGCAATTCTGTCTGTTTAGAGACTTTTGTATATCCTGCTGCACTTGCAAGTGAGAAAATAGCTCCAGAGTCTTTAAATATAGGGATTACATCGTCACCTTCAACTCTCACCAATTGATATTGCATTCTTCCAATTGGTGAATGGATTCTTCTTTTCAAAGTTCCTTTAATTGTTCTTTGCTCTTCCTCATCTTTGTAGCCAGCTAATTTCTTAATTGCCGGTGCAACGAATACATTAAAGATAACAATTGCAGAAACAGGATTTCCAGGAAGTCCAATAACTATCTTTCCATCAACAACTCCAAGGATGGTTGGCTTTCCAGGTTGAACAGTGATTCCATGAATATGAACTTCTCCAAGTTCATCAAGAATATGTCTGATATTGTCCCCTACACCTGCAGAGGTCCCGCCAGAGCATAGCAAGATGTCACATTCTTTTAATGAGTCTTGAATTTTAGTCTTTAAGTCATCGTAAACATCTTTAACGATTCCTAAGCATTCGCCTTCTCCTCCACAGTTATTTACCCCTGCTTTAATCATTTCACTATTAACATCATAGATTTTTCCAGGCTTCAATTCTTCCTGATTGGTCAATAATTCATTTCCAGTAGATATGATTCCAACTTTAGGCTTTTTATACACTTCAACGGTGTCTATTCCTTGAGCAGCTATCACTCCTATTTTAGGAGGATTGAGCAAAATGTTTTCTTCAAGAATTGTCTGTCCTTTTTTAACATCAGAACCTTTTTGGCCAATGTCTTGGGAAGGTGTAACGCTTGTCAAAATTTCAATTTCATCATCTTTGAGTTCATCATTGTCTTCTGGCCTATTGGAGAATTCCACCATAACGACTGCATCTGCACCTTCTGGAATTGGTGCACCAGTACTTATCTCTACACATTTTCCAAGTTCCACAGTTTTATCAGTGAATGATCCTGCCTCTAAAAAGTCAATGACTTTAAGTTTTTTAGGATTTTCTTCGTTAACCCCATAGCTGTCCTCTGACTTAATTGCAAAACCGTCTTTCAAAGACCTGTTAAATGGTGGAAAATCAATTTTACTTTCAATCTTACTGAATGTAATCCTATTATTGCTGTCTGCAATATCAATGATTTCAGATTGTGGAGTATAGTATTCATTAAACTTTTCATTAATGATTTCTTTTGCTTCATCTACTTCCTTTATCTTTAAAAATTCTACACCCATTGTATTACCTTTTAAATTTTGAAAAATTATTAAATTAATATTTTTTAATTATATGTTATATTTAATAATATATTAATTGATATATTTACATTATATGTTTTTGTTTAAATTTAAAAAAATTTCATCTAAAAAATCAAAACATTTATAAATTATCTTGTTAGTATTTATAGTAAGAAATATATAATATATAATAATAAATTATTTGCTGTATTTTTTAAACAATAATTTTAAAATGATATTTTTACAATTTATTTAGAAAATTGTTTAATCAAATATATAATCAAATTAAATTTATTATAAATGATTTATTCAATTATGAAAATGATGTGTTATTAAATATTTGGAGAATGAGCAGGAGGAGAATTTTTGAGTAAACCACAAAATAACGACCAACAAGAATATAGAAGAGTACGTACTCCTAGAAAAGGCGAAATTCCAGGAGTAGTTGAACAGATTATGGGTCATGGAAAAATTAAAGTAAGATGTGCTGATGGTAATATCAGAATGACACGTATTCCAGGTAAAATGAAAAAGAGAATTTGGATACGTGAAGGTGATGTCGTTCTTGTTAAACCATGGGATTTCCAATCAGACCAAAAGGCTGATGTAATTTGGAGATACACAAGAACTGAATCCAACTGGCTTGAAAGAAAAGGCTATTTGACTATGTAAATAAGTAAATCATTTGATTTACTTTTTTAATTTTCTTTTTTTTTACCAAAATTTTACTTTATTTTTTTAAATATCCTATTTTAAACTACTTCTAAATTTTTATCTAATTTTAAAGCGGTGTTTTTATGGAAGAGAATCCAAAAATGGCTAATGCTCATGCAGAGCTTATTGAAGATGATTCAATGGAAATTGAATCTGATGAAGAAGTCATGAATGAAAATCCAAGAGTGGCTAAAGCGGATGCTGAAGTTCAGAAATTGATTTCACAAAAGAGGATTAAGGATTCAGATGATAGGAAGGTATCCAGTGAAATCTTCGATAAGGCAACATTGCAGGTACTTTATAAATTAGCTAATCAAGGTTATTTGGATGTTTTAAATGGTGCTATAAGCACTGGAAAGGAAGCTAACGTATTAAAGGGAATTAAAGAGGATGGCTCAATTGTTGCTGTTAAGATTTATAGGATTGCCACTTCGGACTTTAAGAAAATGCAATATTATATTGCGGGAGACCCTCGTTTTAATGTCAGATCAAGCAATAAAAGACAACTGATAAACAATTGGGTTAATAAGGAGTATAGGAATTTGACAAGGCTTAAGGATGCAGGAGTTAATGTTCCTGAAGCAATTACAAGCTTAAACAATGTTTTAATAATTGAATTCATTGGTGATGAAGATGGAAATCCTGCTCCAACCGTGAAAAACTTGCCTCCACAAGACCCTAATGACTTTTATGAAAAATTAGTGGACCAAATGGATAAGTTCATAAACAAGGCAAATTTGATTCATGGTGACTTATCAAGTTATAATATTCTAAATTTCGATGAAGAGCCAGTGATTATTGATGTATCACAATCTGTTGTTAAGGATCACATTATTGCCCGTGAATTGCTTGAAAGAGACATAAAAAACATTAGTTTTGAATTTAAAAAGATGGGTGTAGACACTTCCATTGAAGATTTGACTAATCGTTTAATAAAAGAATAATTTATTAAAAACCTATCCAAACTTTCTTAGAATGCTAATTGATAAATAGTTTTCAAATGCTCTTGGTAAACCTATTTTTTATAAATATTAAATAAATATTTTTAAGTTCCAATTAGGTTTCCATTTGGGTGTTTATTAATTTAGAATTAATTCTAAGATTAAATTTTGTTATTAATTTTAAATTTATTTAGAATAATAATTTATCAAAATATTTATTAAATTTAATTGAAATATTTAATATATAATTGTAAATGAATTTATTAAAAAATCAAAGAGGTGAATGAATTGCCGGAAACCGATTATCTTAGAGTTCCTGCAGATAGAGTAGGTGCTTTAATTGGAACAAAAGGAGAAACCAAACAATTAATTGAAAATGCAACCAATACTCATTTGGATATTGATAGTGAAGAATGCACTGTAGCTATTTATCCTAATGAAAATATGGAAGATCCTCTTGGTGTATGGAAAGCAAATCATATTGTAAAAGCTATTGCTCGTGGATTCAATCCTCGTGTAGCATTAAAATTAAATAAAGATGATACTTATTTGGAAATAATCAAATTGCCTTTGTATGTTGGAAAATCCAAAAAGGCTATGGCAAGATACAAAGGTAGAATAATTGGAAAAGATGGAAAAACCAGAGAAATAATCGTTGATATGGCTGAAGTTGACATGGCTATTTATGGAAAGACTGTTTCATTGATTGGTGAACTTCAAAATGTGATGGTTGCTAAGGAAGCAGTTGAAATGATTCTTAATGGATCAAGACATAAGTCTGTCTATGCATTTTTAGAAAATAAGAAGAATGAACGTAAAATGAAAGAGTTCAAAGAAGTTGTTGGAATTGAAAGAGATGAAATTCAATTCCGTGATGACTTAGATTAGAATTTTTTCTTTTATTTTTTTATAATTTTATTATTTTTTATTCATTCAATCATATCTTGATTTTTTATTTTTTTATTTTTTATTTTTTTCATTTCTATTATTTTTTCTATTTTTCTAATTTTCATTATCTTTCACTCTTAAATTTATTTCCATATTTCTAATATCTATTTTTATTAATTTTATTTTTACAAATCGATATTGTTTTAACTGCTTCGAATCAATTTTCTTAATTAATTGTTATTTTTCATTAAAGATATATGTATGGTTTAATATTTTTTAACAATATTTTTTGATGTGATGTAATTTAATTATATTTAGCTTAAATTTTTATGCTATATGATGATTTTTTTATTAAAATTTTTATAGTAATTAAAAACTTTTATATACTTTCAACAACATATGTATATATAGTGATATATTTACTATAGTTTTGGCATACTTTTAAAATATTTTACTTATGTTATTGTCTAAAATTTTAGTAACTTTTTCATTTTTGTATAAAAATTTTCCATAAAAATAATATTTGTATATTTTCATTAAAATATTTAATAAATATATGCTATTTTATGATTACATTATCATATAAAAAAATCATCATATGTTTTTTAAGGGGAATTTTTATAAAAATTTCAGTACTTTAAATAATTAAGTATTATTGATTATTTAATGATTAGTTTAATTAATTCATATGTTAATTAAAAACTATGTAAAGGAGGTTTAATTTGTCTCAACAAGCGCAAGAACTCTTTGAGAATTTTGACCAATTAACTCCATCAGAGTTCTTTAGAAAAAATAAACAGATGTTAGGATTTTCTGGTAAAATCAGATCTTTAACTATTGTTTTCCACGAATTGATCACAAACAGTTTTGACGCTGCTGAGGAAGCAGGGATTTTGCCTGAAATTAGAATTGATTTAAAGCAACTCGGAAAAGAGCATTATCTTTTAAGACATTCAGATAATGGTCCAGGTATCCCTGAGGAATTTGTAACTCAAGTATACTGTCAGATGTTTGCAGGTTCCAAATTTAGAAACATCCAATCAAGAGGGCAACAAGGTTTAGGTTGTAGTGGTTGTGTACTTTTATCCCAAATGACCACTGGTGAGTCCACCCATGTAATTTCCGGATGGAAAGAGGATGGTGAGCTCAAAGGGGTTAAAATGGAATTTAAGATGGATGTAAAAAACAACGTTGGAGATATCATTAAAACTGAACATTTCACTCCAGAAAGCACTGGTGTTTGTATCCAACTCCATTTTAAAGAGGTATCATATTCATTAGCTGAACAAGGGGCATTTGAGTACATTCGTAGAACCATGATTGCTAACCCTCATGCAAAGATTACTTTTAGAGACCCTAAAGGGCATAAATACATCTTTAAAAGAGCTGCAGAAATTGTTCCAGTCTTACCTAAAGAAGTATTGCCTCACCCTAAAGGTGTAACTGCAGATGACATTACTCACATTGCAAAAACCACTGATAAGAGAAACTTCAAAAGCATGTTAACTACCAACTTGTCAAGAATGTCCTCCAAGAAGATCAAAGAGCTTCAGGAACTCACTGGTATTGACATGAAAAAACGTCCAAAAAACATGACTTGGGCTGAAGCGGAAGCTATTGTAGAAGCATTTGGAAAAATGAAATTCATGGCTCCTCCTACTTCTGGTCTTATTCCTATTGGTGAAGAGCAAATTGAAAAGGGTATGAAATTAATATTGAAACCTGAATTCATCACTACAATTACAAGAGCTCCTGTTACCTATAAAGGTGGTGTGGCATTCATTGTGGAAGCAGGTATTGCTTATGGTGGAGATGCTGGTAGAATTGTAAATGAACAAAGGAAATCTGAAATCTTAAGATTTGCAAACAGAGTTCCATTGACTTTCGATGCAGGAAGCTGTGCTATTACAGAAGCATTGAAATCTATTGATTGGAGAAGATATGGTCTTAGAGATTTGGATAACACTCCACTTACCTTGTTTGTTAACATTATTTCCACTCAAGTTCCTTACTTATCCACTGGTAAGCAAAGTATCGCACCAGAACCTGAGATTGTTCATGAAATCAGGCAAGCTACCATGAAAATAGCAAGAAAACTTCAAAGACATATCAGATCCAAAAAAGCTGAAAAGGAAAAAGCTATGAGATCTAAAATATTTGAAGATTATGTTCCTGTTATCATTGAAGAGGCAGCATCCCTTGCTGAAACTGGTGTTCCAGATTATAAACCTGTTCTTGCTAAAGTTACAAGAAGAGCATTAGCAGAATTAATGGGTGAAAAGGTTGAAGAAGAGATAGAAGAGGAAGACTACGTCGATTCCTTACTTGAAGAGCTTGACGAATTTGGTCATGTTGTAGACAAGGAACATTCAAGTCGTAAGGACAGAGTTCAAGAATCAGATTTAGATGAAGCGTTAATAGATGATGAAAAACCTAAAAAGAAAAAATCTAAAAAAACTGGACAGTCTACATTGTTTGATTCAGAAGACCAGGAGGAATGATTAGATGGCTGAAGAAACTACTACTCATAAACATACTCACAAAGAGCAAAGGAGACAATACACTTTCAATAAACTCAAGGCATTTGGTCAAGAGATTATAGGGGATGTTGAAAAAGAGAAAGTACCTACATTAAGAATTCCTTCTAGAGGTACTGGAAACATTGTTTATGACCCAGATAAACGTTATTATATCCTCGGAGACAGATTTGGTAAAAGGTCTCTTGGAAATGTAAAGCAAATCAGAAAGTTAGGGCAAATGGTTTATGTTGCTAATTTCTGTAAGGATTTGGTATTAAGAGACAAAACTGCAACTATCAGGGAAATGTATTATATCTCTGAAGGTTGGGGTATTGAATTCAATAACCAACAGGAATCCAACATTGTAGGGGAGGACTTAGAAGTTGCATTAGGTGCTACCCGTGAAGATTTAGGATTAATGCCTGAGGAAGACGGTGCATCCGTTTACGGAGATATCACCTTGCTTGATGGTGAATTTGAGATCAATGCCGCAAGAGCGGGTAAATCTGGCTATACCATTTCACCTACCATTGACCAAGTTGAATTGTTGGATTGTGGTGCTGACTTTGTGCTTGCAGTGGAAACCATGGGAATGTTCCACAGGTTAGTGCAAGAGGATGCTCATAACAGATTCAACTGTTTGATTGTAGGTCTTAAAGGTCAAGCAGCTCGTGCAACAAGAAGATTTATCAAAAGGGTTAATGAAGAATTAGGCCTACCTGTATATATCTGTAACGACGGAGACCCTTGGGGATTCCACATCGGACAGGTAATTATATCTGGAAGTGCAAAATTAGCTCATGTAAATCATGATTTAGCTACTCCTGATGCTAAGTTCTTAGGGGTAACCGCATCCGATATCATTGAATATGATCTTCCAACAGACCCATTGAAAGATATTGATGTATTGAGATTGAAAGAGCTTTCAAAAGACCCAAGGTATCAAACAGAGTTCTGGCAAACCGAGATTAAGAAAATGCTTAAGATTGGTAAAAAAGCAGAACAGCAATCTTTCTCCAAATATGGTCTTGAATATGTAGTAGATACATATTTCCCAGAGAAATTAAGACAATTTGGACAATTATAAAAATTAATTATTTAATTAATTTATTTTTTCTTTTTTTATTTTTTTTATTTTTTAATTATTGTATCTGGAGACTTTTTCCAAACTTCCATCATAATTGTTTTTATAATATTGACAAACCCTTTTTTTATTTTTCAAAACATTTATATAGTACAAGGTTCAATTTTAATATATGCATACCCCATAGGGTATATTGATTTATTTGGTGGTGTTATTTTGAAACAGTGTATGGATTCTGATAATCTTCATAGAAGAATAAAAAAGATTATAGGTCAATTAAATGCTATTGATCGTATGATAGATGAGGATATTCCTTGTGAGAATATTTTAATGCAAGTAAATGCTTCTAAATCTGCTTTACATAAAGTAGGCCATATAATAGTGGAAGGGCATCTTGAGCACTGTATTAAGAATGCAATTGAAGCAGGAGACAGTGATGAAGCAATAAATGATGTTTCTACTATTTTAGAATATTATTCAAGATTATAATTAAAAATTTTCAAAGTTAGAGGGGAATCCTTGGAAATTTTATAGATTAAATTGTTTTTAGGGAGAATTCTTTAAGTTTCTCAAATAAACAATTTTTTCTATTTTTTTTCAAATTATTTGTATACCTATAAGGGTATACCTATATGTATTGGCTTGGAGGGTTAAAATGAACATAAAAAAATTTTTCCTTAACGATAAAAACATAATATCCCATGGTTCTAATAGTCGTAATATACATATTAAGGACTTTTTTATAGATAGTCAAATGAAGGATGTTTTATTCATATTCATTTCCATTATCTCAGTAGTTCTAAGTTTTATAGGTACGGACATATTCAGATTTGACTTAATTTGGATTGCCATATTGTTTTGTGGCATTCCTATTTTTAAGGAAGCAATAATAGGTCTTTGCACAGAATTTGACATAAAGGCAGATGTTCTTGTCTCAGTTGCAATTATTTCTTCAATTCTTATTGGAGAATTATTTGCTGCAGGAGTGATAGCTGTCATTATGGCAATTGGAGGATTTTTAGAGGAATTCACTGTTTCTAAAACAAAAGCAGGAATCAAGAATCTCATTGACCTGAATCCTACAATTTGTACTTTAGTAATCAATTATAATAGAAAAAATGAAAGTGAGATAGTGGTTCCAGCTAATTTGATTAAAGTGGGAGATATTGTAAAAGTTGTTCCAGGGGAAATTGTTCCAGTAGATGGTGAAATAATCCTAGGTGAATCTTCTTTAGATCATTCTGTCTTGACTGGAGAATCCATACCAGTGGATAAAGTAGTTGGTGATGAAGTATATAGTGGAACTATAAATCTTTATGGTTCTTTTTTGATGAAAGCCACTAAAAAAGGAGAGGACAGTTCTCTTCAAAGATTAATTAAAATAGTTGAATCTGCAAGTCCTGAAAATGCGAAAGTGGTTAGAGCAGCGGATAAATGGGCTACTTTCATTGTTGTTATAGCATTTATCTGCGCAGTTTTGACTTTGGTGTATACTGGAGAAATCATACGTGCAGTGACTATTTTGGTTGTATTCTGTCCTTGTGCATTGATTTTAGCTACTCCCACAGCCATTATGGCATCAATTGGAAATTTAACCAAAGTGGGCATTTTAGTCAAAGAAGGGATTTCAATTGAAAAATTAGCTAAAATAGACCATATGGTTTTTGATAAGACAGGTACTTTGACTTATGGAAAACCTGTTGTCACTAAGATTATTGCATATGATAATGCAATTAGTGAAAAAGAATTGATTCGTTTATTCGCTTCATTGGAAAGCCCATCTGAACATCCTTTAGCTAAAGCTATTGTAAAATATTATAAAGACAATTATGATGGAAGTTTGGAAAAAGTTTCAAGCTTCGAAATGATTATTGGAAAAGGAGTTACGGCTACTTTAAGTGATAATAAATTATGTGCCGGCAATGAGGAATTCTTAAAATCATTAGGGGTAAATTTGCCTAGTGATTTTATATTGAATAATATTTCTAGAGATTTAAATCTGGGTGCAACAGCAATTTATCTTTCAAGAGATGGAGAATTATTAGGGGCAGTTTTACTGGCTGACATTTTAAGAGATGATGCAGCAAATCTCATTGACCAATTAGATAAATTAGGTGTAAAATCTACTTTATTAACTGGAGACAATAGGAATGCTGCTGAGCATATTGCCTATGATGTAGGTATTGAGGATTTAAAATACAATTGTCTGCCGGAAGATAAGATCTCTAAGATTAAAGAATTCCAATCCAATGATAGGAAGGTTGCAATGATTGGCGATGGAATAAATGATGCGCCAGCTTTAAGACAAGCGGACATTGGAATTTCAATGGGAGGTGTTGGCAGTGACATCTCAATTGAAGCATCTGATGTATGTCTTGTAAGTGATGACATTAAGTATATTCCACATTTGCTTGCACTTTCTAGAAAAACCATCAGAACTATTAATATTGGAATCGCCTTTGCTTTGGGATTAAATATTATAGCAACAATTCTTGCCGCATTAGGATATTTGGA
The DNA here is from genome assembly GCF_902784195.1 of uncultured Methanobrevibacter sp. Classification (NCBI taxonomy): domain Archaea; kingdom Methanobacteriati; phylum Methanobacteriota; class Methanobacteria; order Methanobacteriales; family Methanobacteriaceae; genus Methanobrevibacter; species uncultured Methanobrevibacter sp. The sequence goes on along the minus strand of NZ_CACZTX010000005.1, from coordinate 4,710 downwards.
CCCTATTGGGGGAGCATTTGTACATAATATTGGATCTGTAATAGTGATTATCTATTCTTCTTTGCTTTTAAGATTCAAAACAAGGGTTGATTAAACAATAATAATTTCTTAAAAACAGATATGATAAAAAGGTGATAAAAATGATATTTGAATTTGCTATCCTTTGCATATTATTGTTTTTTGTACTTTCATTAGCATTTTTAAGAGCTTGAAATGTTTGAAAAATATTTTAAAATACTGATACTATTTCATTTTTATTTTTTTATTTTTTTTATTTTTTCAGTCTTTTAGGCTTTTTTTTAGTTTTTTTTAGTTTTTTTTTAGTTTTTTTTAGTTTTTTTTAGTTTTTTTTAGTTTTTTTTTAGTTTTTTTAATGTCCCTTTCCATTTCTTTTTTTAAAAAATTTTATTAATGATTTTATTAAAATATTTATCATAAGAATTCTAATTATAGAATATTAAATAGAAATTAAAGAATTAACAAAAGATTATAAAGGTTTTAAATTTGAATATATTGACACCGCCACAATTGTAGTTGAGCCATGGACAAGATTAAAATGTCAATATGGATGTCCTAACTATGGTAAAACACTTGTATGTCCGCCTTATACTCCAAAGGCAGAAGAGTTTGTTGGAATGGTAAATTCATATAAAACTGCCATTTTATTTGAAATAAGTTTGGCTTCTATTGAAGATGATATTGGGGGAATCTCTAAAATAGCATTAGATATAGAGAATTGTTGTGCTCATTTTGGTTATTATAAGGCATTTGGCATGGGTGGTGGTCCTTGTATGGTCTGCAAGTCCAAAGGGGAAGAATGTATATTGGAGGAATCCAATTTGACTGGGTGTAAATATCCTACTGAAGCCCGTCCGTCTGGTGAAGCTTGTGGTGTGGATATTCATAAGACTATTGAAAACAATGGTTTTGATATTTTAGGAATTGATGAGGAGAATAATAGTTATTTCTGTTATGGAATTATTTTATTGGATTAAAAAATTTTTAGGGGGATAAAATGGAATTGAATAATAAGACTACAATAATCATTGTTGTTGCCGTAATATGTTTAACTTTCATATTAGGTACAGCATTATACTTGAACTCAGGGGGAGAAATCAATCCTCTTTCTCAAGATGAGCCAATGCATATTATTAACACTACTTTTTCAACTCAACATTCTTTAGATGCAAAGACAATCTGCGCTATTAATGTTGGTTCTAATCACTCTGATGAAAAGGTAATTGTAGAGGTATTGTATAGTAGAGATGGTGCTAATTTAAATGATGGTGACAAAGTTGAGAAAACTGTTGATTCTGAGGGTAGCATAGTGTGCGAAAGCAAGGATTCATATGACAAGTATCCTGATCATGCAATTGTAACACTTTATGATCTTGATGGGAATGTATTGGATAAGGTTGATGTTAGTTTAGCTACTGATGACAGTACACAAGTGGCTATTGGAAATGGTACGGTAACTGCTAAATCAATCACACAAGCAGAACATTCCGCATCTGACAGCAAATCTGGTTCTAGCGGAAAAAGGGTTACTGAATGGGTAGAGGATTTAGATTTATCTGATAAGGCAGGATATGATTGTCATGTTTACATTCATCATAGAAGTGATGGTACAAAATATTATATAGATGAGGATGGAAAAAAACATTCTGCTCCAGAAAGTCAAGAATGGGTATTTTAATCTCCTTTTAAATGTTTTATATCATATCAAGTAATATCAAATTATATATAGATTGAATTATAAATCTTTAATTATATATTTATTGGATTTATAGAATTTAATGAGTTTATATAAATTTAATATTCATAAAGGAAGTTTAAAAATGAAATCTGTAGCTATTAATGGATTTGGAACTATAGGTAAAAGAGTGGCTGATGCTGTAGCTGCTCAAGATGATATGAAAGTCATTGGTGTAAGTAAAACTAGACCTAACTTTGAAGCAAAAACTGCTGTAGAAGAAAAGGGGTATCCTTTATACATTGGAATTCCAGAAAGGGAAGGTCTCTTTAAAGAAGCAGGAATTGAAATTGCAGGTACTGTTGAAGACATGATTCAAGAAGCAGATATTGTAGTTGACTGTACTCCTGGAAACATCGGACCTCAAAACCTTGAAATGTATAAAAAAGTTGGTGTAAAAGCTATTTACCAGGGTGGAGAAGACCATGAATTAACTGGATTGTCCTTCAACTCATTTTCTAACTATGATGATTCATATGGTGCAGACTACGCAAGAGTAGTATCCTGTAACACTACCGGTTTAACCCGTACCTTACACACTCTTAATCCATTAGTTGACATTAAAAAAGTTCGTGCTGTAATGGTTAGAAGAGGATCTGACCCTTCTGAAATCAAAAAAGGTCCTATTAACGCTATTGTTCCTAACCCTCCAAAAGTGCCTTCTCACCACGGTCCTGATGTACAGACTGTAATGAAAGGCATCGATGTTACTACAATGGCTTTACTTGTACCTACCACTTTAATGCACCAACACAACCTAATGGTTGAAATTGGCAATGAAGTGACTAATGATGAAGTAATCGATACGGCTGCTGGCCTTGACTCAACTGCAGCACTTATGGAATATGCTAAAGATTTAGGAAGAAGCAGAAACGATTTATATGAGATTCCAGTATGGAAAGAATCCATTAACGTTGTAGACAATGAATTGTTCTACATGCAAGCAGTACACCAAGAATCTGATGTAGTGCCTGAAAACGTAGATGCTATCCGTGCAATGTTGGAAATGGAATCTGATAATGAAAAGTCCATTGCTAAAACCAACAAGGCAATGGGAATTTTATAAATCAACATAATTTCAGATATAATTAATTAAATAGAATTATTCTATTTAATTTTCTTACTTTTTTTCTAAATCATAAAATTTATAATTTCTATTTAATTTGTTTAATTTCATTTTTTATATTTTATCATTTTTTTAATTATTTATGGTGTTTTTATGAAAGATAAGGTTATTTTTGGTCCAGCTGGAAAACCAATAGAATTCAATGGAAAAGCACATGAGTCTCCAGAATTTTTAGGGCCTTTAGGATTATATGCATTTGAGTATCAGTCAACTTATGGTGTCAGAATTGGCGAATCCTCTGCACTTAAACTTCGGGAATCTGCAGAAGAGAATGGAGTTTTAATGTCTATGCATTGTCCTTATTATGTAAATGTATGTTCCAAAGAGGAAGAAAAGATTGAAAGCACAATAGACAGATTGGTTCAATCTGCTAAAGTTGGAGAGTTCATGGGTGCATATAGGCTTGTATTCCATCCGGGATTTTATTCAGGCAGAAAACCTGAAACTTGTATGGATCTAGCTAAAAAGACTTACACAAGACTCCTTGAAAGATGTGAAGAGGAAGGAATAGAAAACTTTACTTTTGCACCTGAAACAACTGGAAAACGTTCTCAATTGGGAAATATTGATGAAATCATTGAAATGTGTGCAAGTTTTGATCACTTCGAGCCTACAATTGACTTTGCTCATGTTCATGCAAGGGGAAGAGGAATCCTAAATAATAAAGAGGATTATAATTGCATATTCTCAAAGCTTGAAGACAATTTAGATATCGATAGACTTCACTGTCATTTCACTACAATTGAGTATACCGATAAGGGTGAAAAGAAGCATCATACCTTGGCTGAAGATGATGAATATGGGCCACACATTAAGGATTTGCTTTTGAATCTGATTGAAAACGATTGGAAAGCAACAATTATTTGTGAAACTCCATTAATAGATCAGGATGCCTTAAGAATGAAACAGCTTTATGATACTTTAATTTAGGTAAATTTTTTTTAAAATTTTACTAAATTTTTTCTCAAATCTTAAACTTAATTCCTTTATGAAAATATTTAAATAATGTTAAAAATATAATAAGTAATCTAAACATTCATAAAAAAATTTTAATATTTTTAAACATATTAAGAATAGGGCTAGTTTCAGTGAGATTGAAACCAAGGTTCTTGTATTGGAAACTGCAGGTTATCCTTTCAATTTTGGATTATTGGAAGGGCCTAATCTAGAGATATCTGATAAAGTTCTTTTTGAACAGTATGCTATAGATCAGTGGAGCGGCACCTCTGTTAGAACAGGTTCCTATCTTTTTGATCAAAAGATCATTCCAGATTTTGCATTCAAAATCATAACTGCATATCCAGAGGATTCAGTTATTGGAGAAAACACTTCAATTGAAATTGTTATTCCAGATGTTGAAAAGAATGATTCCATTAAAAAAATAAAATCCAATGTTTTCTTTGATGATGTTGTAGGTCAAGAGAATGCTAAAAAGAAATCAAAATTAATTTACAAGTATCTTCAAGACCCAGAGAAGTTTGGCAATTGGGCTCCTAAGAATGTTCTGTTCTATGGTCTTCCCGGAACCGGTAAAACCATGCTTGCAAAGGCATTGTCAAATGAATTGAACATAAATTTGTTCTTGGTCAAGGCAACCTCATTAATCGGGGATCATGTAGGAGATGCCGCAAATAAGATTCATGATTTATATGAAACTGCATTAAAATCAGCCCCATCCTTGATTTTCATTGATGAAATTGATGCAATAGCATTGCATAGGTCATTCCAATCATTAAGAGGGGATGTTTCTGAAATTGTAAATTCCCTTTTAACTGAAATGGATGGAATCAATCCAAATGATGGTGTTGTAACAATTGCAGCAACCAATAAC
>NZ_CACZTX010000004.1 GCF_902784195.1 uncultured Methanobrevibacter sp. | reverse complement strand
ACCTTTGTCTTTCTTACCGTTAGCTAATTTTTCGAGTAATTCTAAACCAGGTTTTACATCATCCATTGGTTTGGTTTCGATTACTCCAGCTTCAACAGCTGCGGTAAAGATGTCTGCTCCGTTGTCAGTTCTGGTAAATACAGTGGACCAGCCATCTGGGGAACCTACAGATCCAGTAGATACATCAGCTAATTCTGCAACATAGTCGAGACAGATGTTACATCCAGCTTGTTCGTATCCGTGGGTTTCTTTTAATGCAAGTCCAGATTCTTTTTCAGGATCGGTAATCCAGAATTTTCCTTTACCAATGTCCATTTTGTTAACATTGTCTAAGGAAGAGTACATTTTACCTTCTACGAAGGTTTTTAATGAGTCTCTTGGGAAGTTTTCCATACAGAAAATACCGATGATTAATGCGAGCTTATCTGCTACAAATCTGGTAGCAAATGGGTAGGATTGCATTTTTCTGAGTCCCATAATTTGACAAGGAGTTCCTACAGTTCCGATTTTTTCAAGACCGTATTGTCTTACAGCTTCTTTGAGTCTGATTGCGTTTGGAGAGAAGGTGTATTTGGTACCTGCTGCTGCAATGATTTCTTCTGGAGTCATTGCAATAGTTGGTTCAGGTTTCCATGCGTCTTCAGTATCTCCAGCAACAATAGCTCCTTCAATGATGTTTTCTTCTAAAGCGTAACATAATAATGCGCTTACGATTCCACCATCTTGTGCGACTTTTTGGATTGCTTTGTCAGTAGCTCTTGCAGATACTACTTCTTTATATGTACCGAATGCCATTTTACTTCCTCCTATAATCCTAAGTCTTTTTTAATTTGTTCAGCAGGGAACCAGGTTCTTGGACAGTGAGTAGTACATGCACCACATTTAATACATCTGTTTTTGTTGTGGGATGGTCTACCTTCAATCATTTCAAGAGCTCTGGTTGGACATGCTAATACACAAGTTCCACAACCACAACATAATGCTTTGCTTACAACGTTGGTTTGTAAGTCACAACCACATGCTAAGTTGCATGCTGCCATGTCTAACATAGGTTGTAAGTAATCCATGTCTCCGTTAATTAATGCAACAACTACTTTTGCAATAATTTCAGGGGATGCTGGGCATCCTGGAATAGCACAATCTACTTTGATTAAGTCAGAAATTGGTACAAATGATTCATGTTTTGGTTGAGCTAATTGTCCACCACGTGCGTAACGGGTGAAACAACCAGTCATAGCACAAGATCCAAATGCGCAAACTAATCCTGATTTTTCTCTTACTTCCATAAGTTCTTTTACACTGTGTTCATCTTGTAAACAGACAGACCCTTCGACTAATGCTAAATCCATTTCAGGCATTTCCCATAAATCTACTAAAGTTGTTCCGTAAACAATGTCCACCATATCAGTGAGTAAGGTTGAGAGAATGTCATAGTTTTCAGTTAATGACATACCGTCTCCAGTACAACCACTCATGTGAATATATCCTATTTTTGGTTTGTCAGCCACTTTTTCAACCTCCTGTGTTGAAGATTCTTTACTTATTTGCTCAGATGATTCTGCTTGTTTTTTAGCCTCTTCTTCAGCTGCAGCATCAGCCGCTTTTTTTGCCTCTTCAGCCGGCTTTGATTGAGCTTCTACTTCGCTTTTAATTTCTTGTTTTAATTTAGCTTTTGCTTCATCATCTTCTGCGTCCGGTTTAGCTTCAAGGCCTAAAAATTTTCTTAATTTATTTTTTAATCCATCAAGCATTGCTAAACCCCTTTAAAGTTCATTTAATATCATTTCAATAGCTTTTGGAATAGCTGCCTCTACTGGCTCTGTTAAGCCCATATCAACATCTGGTGCAGTGATTTCTGCCGGTTTGCATCCTACGATAACTACCTCAATGCCCATATCCACTAAATCATGTAGTGGCTCTTCTACAGGCCAAGTATGAGCGTTCTCATATTTGCCTTTAGGCATATCGTAAGGTGAGAAAATCTTAAGGGTTCCTGGTTCTGCATTCCATTCAACTACATCAACTACAATCACTTTTTTCCAATTGTCATCAGGCATGGAAAAAATGAAATGAGTTGCACCGGTTCCTGCATCAATGAACTGAGTGTCTTCAGGCTTTTCTATATCGTTTTCTTTAAAATAATCTTCTAAAGCATGGATAACCATTGGACCGAAACCATCATCTTTAAACAATACGTTTCCGCATCCAACAACTAATCTTCCTGCATCATATGGCATTTTATTCCTCTCTATTAAAATCTATAAAATTAAATTCTCACCATTTCGTTTTTAACAACTGATCCATCTTCGTCGTCAACTACCATTACGTGAGTTGCACAAGATAAACATGGGTCGTAAGCTCTGATTACGTGAGGTCCCCATTCGTGATGGAATCCTTCAGTTGCAGGACCCATAGTTGGGATGTTCCAAGTAGTTGGTACTAATGCACTGTAGAAAGCGGTTTTTCCGTCTTTTACTTGTGCCATGTGAATATCAGTTCCTCTAGGAGCTTCTACTACACCGATACCTAATTTGTTGGTTCCTCTTGGGTCGAAATCTGCGAGGGTATTAGCAGCAGTGTCTAATTCATCTAAGAGAGCAATTGCTCTGGAAAGGTAAGTTTTCATTTCACGAGCTCTTGCTAAGTGTTGAGCTACAACACCTTTTTCTTTGTAGCCTTGGAATTTGTCTAATCTTGCTCTAGGACCAGTTTCTACTGCTAAACCATCGTATAATGGTACAGTAGTACATGCTCTTTTACCGATTTCTGGGTCATCATACCATAATTCTGGTACAATTTCAGTAAATCTGTCAAGATCGAAGAATTCTCTTTTACCGTAAATAACATCACTTGCAAATACAGGAGCATTAATTGCACCTAATCCTTCAGGAATGTCCTTTTCAAGGATTAAGTTGGTCATTAATTCAACGTGGTTGTCCACTACAGGAACTAATGCTTTCATTCTGGTGTATAATTTTTTACGTGCAAGTTCAGATAAGTTTCTTGCCATACCACCGATTCTTACGTCAGATGGGTGGATACCTTCACCAGCTACCATATCTACAACATATTGTGCTGTTTTTCTAATGGTTCCAACACTGTCTACTGCAGTTTTGAAAAGATCTTCAGGTACAAAGTCAGGAGCAACTAAGAAATGGTGAATTGCGTGACTGTTTAAGTTAGAAGATGCAATTGTTAATTCTCTTAACAATGCAGCTGCTTTTGGAATTTCAATGTCTAAAGAGTCATCCATTGCTTCAACAGATGCCATTGTATGAGGTACTGGACATACCCCACAGATTCTTTGACAAAGAACTGGTGCGCTTTCAGGTGCTTTACCTGTAACCATTTTCTCTAAGCCTCTGACAGGTGTGATACTGAAGTATCTACCTTTGGTAACGATCCCTTCATCGTCAATTTCCATGACTAATTCCGCATGACCTTCTTGACGAGATGTTGGGGATATAACTATTTTATCGCTCAAATGTGTCACCTCTTATTTTATTTAAAATTTTAAAAGTTAGAAACTAACATTATTAATATTTAATACTAATTTAATATAAATTAACCTTTTAAAATCAAAAAGAAACATTTAAATACTTTTATTTATTAGGTATGCCTAAATTTAACCCAAAAATCAAAAATTCGTTAAGAATTCTTTAAAATTCAAAAAAACAAGCTCATAGGCAAGATATAAAATCAATTAATTAGGTTAAGCAAAAAAATAAAAATGATTAATCATGACAAATACATGATGATAAATTTTTTAATTTTTTATGAATTTTTATATAAAAAGTATTACTTTTTGACAATGAATAAATAGGAAATTTTGCATGAGAAAATAAGATTTTCAACCCAAAATTTTTAAAAGATCTGATTAAAAATATGATGAAAAATTTTTGAAAAATATGATGGAAAATTTAATGAAATGAAAAAAATTTTTAGGAAAGATATATTTAAGATAATGAACAATAATAATATACAATTGTAAAAATTTTTTTAATAAAATTTAAAAAAATCAATTAACTCAAATTTATAAAAATTCTTCTAATTGAAGGAGGTGAAATAATGGACAATTCAAACATAATCATATCTGTAATTATTGTTTTATGTATTGCTGCAGGAGTAACTGCATATGGAATAAGCGAAGGCGATAATGCAGTATTCAATGATTTAACCGGATTCTCACCAGACAGTACAAGTTCTGGAGATAATGGAATTGGCGATTTGTTCGGCGATAATTCAGGTGATGGAACTGGCTCAGATGTTTCTAACGGAGGAAGTTCAGGTTCCAGTGGAAGCAATGGTGGAACAAACTCTAATGGAGGCAGTAACTCTGGCTCAGGATCAGGGTCTGGCTCAGGATCAGGTTCCGGTTCAGGATCTGGAGGTAACTCTGGAGGTTCTGGCGGACAAGGCCAAACTAAAATAAGTCCTGACCAAGCTAAATCAGTTGCTTCAAGTTTTATCGGGGAAGCAGGAGCATATGTCAGCAACGTTAAGGATGACGGAACCCAATACATCTGCTATATCTCAGATGCAAACGGAACTGTTGTTGACGCAATTGCAATCAGTTACTCTGGTGAAAACTTAGGAAAAGTTTAAACTTTTATTTTTAGGAATAAGTTTCATTTATTCCTTATTTTTTAACTTTTTAATTACTATTTTTAAAAAAATTTTTTTATGAATAAAATCTATTTTTAAAGTGAAAACCCTATAAAAATGAATAAATTTATAATATATCGTTACTAAAATATACTATATTATCAATTTAAAAAATTGATGAAGTGATTTTACAAATATTACATTCATAGAAATTTTATAAAAATTATTGCAAATCTTTTTTAAAATATTCTAAAAGAGGTGGAAATATGGACAATTCAAGCATTATTATTTCTGTTGTTATCGTATTGTGTATTGCTGCAGGAGTAACTGCATATGGATTAACAAATGATAGCAATAGTGTATTCAATGACCTTTCAGGTTTTACACCTGATGACCAAGGTAACACAGGAATAGGAAATAATTCTACTGGTCTTGATGGAAACGGTACTGGAACTGGTGACAATACCGGTTCAGGCAGTGGAACCAGCAGCTCCTCAAGCAGCTCAAGCTCTAGCTCAAGTTCTTCAGGCAAGCATAACGTAAGCCCTGAAAAAGCTAAAAAGATTGCTGAAGCTCAAGGATGGGAAGGTTCCTGGTGTTACAGTGTAAAATACAATTCTCATGGATATTACACTTGCCTTTTAAAAGATGCTAAAGGCCGTACTGGTTATGTGCTTGTTGGATCTGGTACTGGAACAGTTTTAGAAGGTGCTTGGAGTGACGAAGTTGTACCTGAAAAAGGTAACAGCACTGACTCAAGCGATGACTCAGATAACGAGACCAACAGCCAATAAGTGATTAAAGAAATTAATATTCTAAAATTAAACAGTGTTGAACTATACAAGAATAAATGCTAAAAAAATTAAAATTTAAATTAATTTAATTTTTAGTTTTTATTTTCTTTTTTTATTTCATTTTATTACATTTGTTTTCATAAATCATTTTTATTAAAAAACAGTTTTATCAATTTAAACTTATTAGAATTTTTAATTTAAAAAAAGAGTATTCTTTACGATAGTTTTATATATCATAATAAACATAATATTAAATGTTGTATATAGGGCCCGTAGCCTAGCTGGACAGGGCGTCGGACTTCTAATCCGAAGGTCCCGGGTTCAAATCCCGGCGGGTCCGCTCTATTACTATTTTTACTATTTTTATTATAATTACAAAAGAAGACTACTTAAGATATCTTAAGCAGTTTAAGAAATGATATAGGCTTGTAGCCCAGTTTGGATAAGGCGTTAGACTCCTAATCTAAAGACCGCGGGTTCAAATCCCGCCAAGCCTGCTTTTAAAAATAATCAATGACTTTTTTCTATCTCTTGAACTCAAAAAAGCTTTTAAAAATAATCTAAAGTTACTATTTTTTCAGACTTCTCCGGTTTCTTAAAGTCCTCATTGAAAGATATTTCACCATATTTGCCCCCGCCACCAGGAACAACATTCAAGGTCTTATTCCTAAATCCTTCTATTCCAAGAGCTACCTTATCATCTATTTTTGAAATGTCCTCAAATGGAGTGTTTATTAAAACATCGATTTCAGGGCCATATGCATCAATCAATTTCTGCCAAACCCCTTGAACGGTTTTTGTTGTAATTCCCTTATCATAAATCATGCTGATTATTTCGGCAAGAGGCATTAAATGGACATATGGTGGCCTATGGCTTGGATGATGAGGCTCTTTGTAATCAGCTATTTCACTTATTCTAAAATCCACTCCCTTCTTGATCCTGCCACCACAGGAACATCTCATTCCATTGGCTTTTGCAAGTTCAGGATCTATTATTTTATAGCATTTTGTGCATGCAGTCATGTGATACTTTCCCAAATTAGGAAGAAGGCCATAATTTGCCTTTACAGTCTTGTGCTTCAGTGCCTTTTGAAGTGATGTATATGAAATGTCTTCCATCCCTATTTGATTGAATTCCCGACCTAATCTATGAGGCCATGGCGAATGGGCGTCAGAATTGGTTAAGAATACAAAATCAGCGAGTTCCTTTACAGTATCCGCCATGTCTGTATCTGCAGATAAACCTAATTCAACGAAATCAGGCGCCTTTTCATAACAATCATAAATGCTGTCATAAGTCTTGTACATGCCAGTCCAAGGAGTGAATGAATGAGCTGGACCGATCATGCAATCATACTCTTTTACAAGCTCAAGGAGTTCTGCACCGCTTAAAGGGCTTCTTGGCCTTCCATCAATATACTTGTTTGGAGAGACCAATTTTTCTGAAAGCTCACGGGCAACTTCGATATTAGGCAAAATGATTACATGATGAATCTTGTGCTGAGCTTCAACCTCAGTGGTCAAGATGAAATCACAGTCTCTATGAGAGTATATTCCATCCCCCTTATATTCTGTGCTTTCAGCTACAATATCAAGCCATTTTGGATGGAAAGCATCTCCAGTTCCAACTAGGTTCAATCCCTTTTCACGGGATTTTGGAGCTATATTGTTAATCACCATATCCTTTGAAGTGGCTGCTGAGAAGCAACTGTGAGTATGTAAATCTGCATTAACCAACATATAATAATCATTATAGTTTTTTAGTATAAATAATTTTAAAAAATAACAATAGGTAAATAGAATTAAACTATAAAAATATTAATTAAGTGAAAATCAAAAAAGTGATTCCATGACTAAAAAACGTTGCTCTTGGGCTGAAGATGTAGAGGGAATCTATGTAAAGTATCATGATGAAGAGTGGGGAGTTCCAACACATGATGACCGGGAACTGTTCGAGCTGCTTGTACTTGAGTCATTTCAAGCTGGACTTGCATGGATTACAATACTAAAGAAAAGAGAGAACTTTAGAGAAGCCTTTGATAACTTTGACGTTGAAAAAGTAGCTGCTTACGATGAAAAGAAAATAGAAGAGCTCAGAAGCAATGCAGGAATAATCAGACATAAGGGAAAGATAAATGCTGCTATAAACAATGCAAAGGTCTTTATTGAAATACAAAAGGAATACGACTCTTTCTCCAACTACATCTGGCACTTTACAGACAATAAAATATTGGTTGACACTGAAGAGAACTATCTCACCAACTCTCCCCTTTCAGACAAAATAGCTAAGGACTTGAAGAAAAAGGGAATGAAATTTGTTGGAACCACAATAATCTACTCCTACTTGGAGTCAATTGGAGTAATCAATAATCACATTCATGAATGCTTTAGATACGGGGAATTGAAATGAAAGCACGAGACTTACTTGCAGAAATAAGGGAAAACATCAAGGATTATGACATCAAATATCTGGAAGAAAAAATAAAAGAAAAAGACATAAATCCGATATCAAAGCAGGTTTCAGCATTCAATATTGAAAACTACTACGAAATCATGGCATTAGACATTAAAGATGAGGAAAATGTTGAAATTTCAGATAGGCTGATAGAGGAAATCAAAGAGGAAATAGCTAAATTCTTTGATGGATGCTCACCTGAAAGCGAAGACATATTCAAAAGATTCATCACCTATATCTGTGTTTATTTAAGTCTGATTGCCAAAAAGCCATTGCATCCAGTGGGAATGGATTTCAGAGATGGAAAAACTGTTTTTACAAAAGAGGAAGATGGAAAAATAAACTATTACTGTGACATAAGGAAAGATTTGAAAAATAGATCTAAAGACTACTTTACCTGTAAATTCTGTCTTTGTAAAGAAGTGAAATAAAATAAAATAAAAAAATTAGGGAATGTAATTACAACTGAATTACATTCTGTTGGACTTCATCATTGTCCTTTCCTTCATAAAGGATTTCAGCTAATTTTAACAATTTCTCTTGTCCTTTAACCTCATCCTTGAATAAAGGAACTTCTGCAACGACTTGGTCTGAGAACTTTTGGTCTATGAGTGCGAGACGTTTTTGCTGTAACATGTATCTTGAATGACAGAAGTCACAATCTGAAATGTCTGGCATGACCTGATTTACAATGATGCTGTCAGTTGTAATGTCATACTTATTCAATGCTTCAATAGCTCTTTCTGATTCATAAATAGACATTTCCTCTGGAATGACAACCATCTTAAATGTGGTTCTTTCAGGGTCAGAGAGAACTGCTTTAGCTTCATCAATTTGCTTTTTGGTCTCTTCCAATTCCTTGCTGGACTGCAAGTCATCTGCTGCATCCATAAATGGGATGATATTCTTCAATGCATTTGCTGCAGTGCCTAATTTTGCTTTGGCTTTCATTAGTTTTCCTACCCAAGAGTCCATGATTTCAGGGAATGAAAGCAATCTTAAAGTGTGACCAGTTGGCGCAGTGTCAAATACTACAACATCATACTCATTGGAAGTCATCACAGATAAGAACACTTCAAATGCAGCTGCTTCATCAGCACCAGGAGAAGCTGAAGCCAAATCCATTTGCTCACCTAAAAAGTCAAGACCCATCAATTGGTCAGGACTTGCTACAGACTTCTGGCTTTCCAAAGCTCTTTGCTTTTCTTCCATTGCCTTATCAGGATCAATTTCAACTGCATAGAGGTTTTCATTGATTTGAACAGGATAATGCCCAATATTCACTTCAAGTGAATCTGATAATGAATGAGCAGGATCTGTTGATACGATCAATGTTTTCTTACCTTGATTGGATAGCCACAGTGCAGTAGCTGATGAAATGGAAGTTTTTCCTACTCCCCCTTTCCCTCCTACAAATATGAAAGTGGTTTGTCCTTGCTTAAATTTGAATAAATCTTTAAATGCCATATAAACCATCCTAAGGATTCTATTAATAAACTTTCTATTTTTGATTTGAATTCAATGCAAAATAATTAATCTATTAAGAAACTTTCTATTTTTGATTTGAATTCAATGCAAAATAATTAATCATTATCGAATATCTAAAAGTTTTAGTAACAATAAGTTATTTTATTCTTCTTACATATAAAGTTTATCTTTTTAATTTTCATGAATTTTAAATGGAAAAACATAAGCCTAATGGATCCTCCATAAATTGAAAAATTTTATATAAAATCAGTTATAATAGAGACATATATAAAAATCATTTATCGTATAGGCCAAATAGTTGACTTAAAAGATAATCATATAGCATTATGCTTTTTCAAACAATAAGATTTTAAAAAAAAATCATGTTTATAAAGGGGGAAAAGAAAGAAAAAATAAAGTTTCAGTGATAAAATGAAAATAACATTTTTAAATCCGCCACAACCTAACTCCAAATACAAGTTCCTCGGTGTTGTAGCCCCCTCACTTGGCATAGGATACATTGCTGCAGTGCTTGAGCAAAACAATTATGACGTTGATGTTTTAGATAGTTCTGCCTTGGAATTGAGCTATGATGAAATCGGTGAAGAGATGCTCAAAAGAAACCCGGACATTGTTTCCATAAGTGCACTTACTCCAACTATTGGTGCTGCTTTGGATGCAGCAGACAAGATTAAAAATGTGAAGCCAGACACCATAGTGGTCTTAGGGGGATATCATCCAACTTTTGAATATGAAAACCTGTTAAAAGAAGAGGAAAGCATTGATGTGATTGTTAGAGGAGAAGGGGAATACACAATGCTGGAACTTGTTCAGAAAATTGAATCTGGAGGAGATTTGAAAGATGTTCAAGGTCTCGCATTTATAGATGACACTTCAGAAGACAAAACAATAATTGTAACTCCTGATAGGCCACCTATTCAAGATTTGGATGAATTGCCTTTCCCGGCTTTCCATTTATTCCCTATGGAAAAATACAAAATTCTCAATATCACAACAAATGTTGCGACTATCATAACAACTAGAGGATGCCCAATGCAATGTTCTTTCTGTTCTTCAGCAGCATTGCATGGCAAGCATTTAAGAAGAAGGTCCTATGAGAATGTAGTTGACGAAATTGAAATGAGGTTGCAAGAACAGAACATTGATACCATTGCATTTATGGATGACACTTTTACATTAGATGTTAAATTCGTGAAAAACTTCTGTGAAGAGATTAAAAGAAGAGGCCTTAAGTTTTGGTGGGGTTGTACTTCACGAGTAGATACGCTTAGTGAAGAATTGCTTGAAATGATGAAGGATGCAGGATGCATTACAATATTCATGGGTGTGGAAAGTGCAGACCAGCAAATGCTTGATAAAATGAATAAGAACATTACAGTGCGTAAAACAATGAATGCATTTAAACTTGCTAGAAAAGTTGGAATCAGGACAATTGCATCATGTGTAATAGGAATGCCCGAAGACACAAGGGAATCCATGAAAAAAACTATTGATTTTGTTAGTAGCCTAAAACCAAATTATGCTTTATTCAGCCTTGCTACACCATACCCTGGAACAAGATTCTATAAAGAAACATTTGAGAAAAATTTGATTAAAATCAGAGATTGGTCCAAATATACACTTATAAATCCTATCCTTGAAACAATTGATTGTTCAAAAGATGATCTGAGAAGCATTCAAAAGAAAGCGTTCATAAAATTCTATATTAGGCCAGGTTATTTGATAAGTCAAACACGACAAGATGGGATGGTGCTTGTAAAAACCATATTTGGTGTCATAAGACAAATGGTCAGCAAAAAAACTAATGGAAATACTGATTACAATAAAACCAATGTTAATGCAAGAGGTGGAAAATAGATAGTGAATAGCTGTCAATTCAAATTTTATAAAGATTCTTTAAAAAATTCCTTTATTTTTTATTTCCACCATTAAATTATCTCTTAAACTATTAAATTACCACTATAAATATTAAATTACTCCCTTAACTATTAAATTATCTCTTTAACTATTTTACAAAAATTTTTCACCCTTCCATCAAAATTCTATTTTTTATTTTATTTTTCAATCAATTTTATGATGGAAATCCTTTAAAATATGAAAATTTTATATTTAATAAAAATAATAAATATAAAATAATATGATTTATTAATTATTTAATTAATTTCTTAATGATTCAATTAATTTCAATATAATTTTTAAATTATAAATTGCATTATTAATTATCGCAATTATCTAATTATCAAAAACTAAAACGGTGATTTAGTGACTAATAACGAAATTGAAAAGAAATGGCAAAAAATCTGGAGAGAGAACAAGCTATTTCAATCAGACCCTAATGAAAAAGAAAAATTATTCATAACAGTAGCTTATCCATACCCAAGTGGAGCTATGCATATCGGTCACGGTAGAACCTATACCGTACCTGATGTATTTGCAAGATTCAAAAGGATGGAAGGCTACAATGTATTATTCCCTATGGCATGGCACGTAACCGGTGCACCAGTTATAGGAATTGCAGACAGAATCAAAAGGAAAGACCCATGGACCCTTGATTTATATGAAAGAGTTCACAAGGTCCCTCATGACACCCTCCCAAAATTGGAAGACCCAATAAACATTGTAAAATACTTCAGTAACGAATACCACACTGTAATGGACGATATGGGTTATTCCATCGATTGGAGAAGGGAATTCAGAACTATCGATCCAACTTATCAGAAATTCATTACATGGCAAGCTAAAAAGCTTAAGTCCTTAGGTTTAATCAAGCAAGGTGAGCACCCTGTAAAATACTGTCCTCACGATGAGAACCCTGTAGGAGACCACGACTTGCTTGAAGGTGAAGGTGTAGGCGTAAACGAATTGACATTGATCAAATTTGAAGTTGAACCTGGACAATACATCGTACCTGCAACATTCAGACCAGAAACCATCTTCGCTGCAACCAATGTATGGTTAAACCCAGAAGTTCACTACATTGAAGTTGAAGTGAAATCCGGCGTTAATGCAGGTGAAAAATGGATTATAAGTAATGAAGCTTTCCTAAACCTTTCAAACCAGCATGACTTGGAAATTGTTGGAGACATTGACCCTAAACCATTAATCGGAAAATACGTTAAAAATCCTCTTAATGGAGAGCCATTACCAATCTTCCCAGCAAGCTTTGTTGACCCTGAATACGGTTCAGGAACAGTATTCTCTGTACCTGCTCATGCACCTGCAGACTATATTGCACTTAGAGACTTGAAAGAAAATGAAGATTTAATCATAGAGTTTGATATAGCTGATGAGGTTGCTAAAGCAAATCCTATCAATGTTGTAACTGTAAAAGGATATGGTGAATTCCCAGCTGTGGAAGTTGTTGAAAGAATGGGAATCGAAAACCAAAACGACCCTAAAGTGCAGGATGCAACTGATGAATTGTACAAGGCAGAGCATAGTAAAGGATACATCAGCGACCATATTAAAAAGTACGCAGGAAAAAGAGTCGCATATATCAGAGATGAAATCAAGGCTGACATGATTGAGGAAGGCAGTGCTGACATCATGTACGACTTTGCTGAAAGACCTGTAATCTGCAGATGCGGTAACAAATGTGTTGTCAAGATTATGGATGACCAATGGTTCATCAGATATGGTGATGAGAAATGGACTGAAAAGACCCAAAAGTTACTTGCTCAAGAAACAATCATTCCTGGAGAAATCCGCTCCAACTTTGAATATTACCTTAACTGGCTAGACGATTGGGCATGTTCCAGAAGAGTAGGTCTTGGAACCAGAGTTCCATGGGATGACCAATGGTTAATCGAGCCTTTATCAGACTCAACAATGTATATGTCCTACTATTCAATAGCTAAATACCTTAAGGACATGGACCCTGAAGACTTGAATGAAGCATTCTTTGAAAAGGTCTTCTTAGGAACCGACAGCGATGAAATCACTGTTGCACCTGAAATCATCAATGAGATTCAAGAGGAATTCAATTACTGGTATCCATTGGATTGGAGATTATCTGCAAAGGACCTTGTTGGTAACCACTTAAGCTTCTTGATGTTTACACATGCTGCTATTTACCCGGAAGAGAAATGGCCAAAAGGAACTGTTGTATTCGGTATGGGGCTTCTTGAAGGAAACAAGATGTCCTCTTCAAAAGGTAATGTAATTCTCCTTGCAGACGCAATTGAGGAATACAGTGCAGATGTGGTAAGACTCTTCCTTATGGCATCCGCTGAACCATGGCAAGACTTCGATTGGAGAGAAAAAGAAGTTAGAGGAACCCAAAGAAGACTCGAATGGTTTAGAGAATTTGCACAAAAAGTTGAAGACATCAAAGGTGAAAAATTAGACCTTTCCAATATTGAAGAAGTGGCTCTTGAACGCAGCATTGACAAATGGATGATCAGCCAATTGAATGTGCATATCAAAGCTGCAACAGAAGCTCTTGAAGTTTTCCAAACCAGACAAGCATTACAACATGCATTGTTCTTGCTTAAAAAAGACTTGGACCACTACATGTACAGAGTCAAGGACCTTGTTGACAAGCAAGACCCTGCTGTAATCTACGTGCTTTCAACTGTATTAAGCAATTGGATCAGATTACTTGCTCCATTTACTCCTCACACCTCTGAAGAGCTTTGGGAGAAATTCGGTGGAGAAGGATTCGTTTCCTTTGCTAAATGGCCGGAATATGATGATGAACTCATCAGCGAAGAGATTGAAAGATCAGAATCCCTTGTCCAAAACATCGTTAAGGACATTAATGAAATCAAGAACATTGTAGACACCAATCCAGAGAAAATACACCTTTACTTAGCTCCAGATTGGAAATGGGAATTATATAAAATAGCTGATGAAGTCGGTAAACCTGACATCGGTCAAATCATGGGCAGAGCAATTGGTCAAAACATCTACGATAACAAAAAGGAAATAGCAAATGTTGCTAAGAAGATATCAAAAGAAATGACCAAAACAAGATACATCGGTAAGATTGATGAAGCCACCATCTTAAATGATGCAAAAGACTTCATTGAAGCTGAAGTTGAATCTGAAGTAATCATTCATACTGATGACAGCTATGACCCGCAAAACAAGGCAAGAAATGCAATGCCTTATAAACCAGCTATTTTCATGGAATAACTCCAAGCTTTTGACCTTCGGTCAAAACCTTGACCAAAACTTTTTGAGTGCTGTTAAAACATGAAAAATAGTTAAAAATAGATAAAAAATAAATTAATAAAAATAAGTAATTAATAGCTATTTTAAATAGCTATTCTTCTTTTCTTTTTTTAAAAAAAATAATAAATTATATACGCTATCAATCTTTTTTTACTGTTTTTACAACAATACAGAATCAATAGCTTCTTTACAGATTCTTAAAGATTCATCAAGCTCTTCTTTTGTAATAACCAAAGGTGGGTTAAAGTACATTACATTTCCTAAAGGCCTAAGCATCAAACCTTGTTTCAATGCTTCCCTATAGATTTTATAGCCGATTCTTTCTGATGAATCAAATCCTTTTTTAGACTCCCTATCCTCAACGAGTTCAATTGCATTGATGAGTCCCATCTGCCTAATCTCACCTACATTAGGATGCTCATCGAATATCTCATGGAAACGATTGTTTAGCCAAATTGCCTTTTCATTTGCTTCATCCAAAATATGGTCTCTTTCCATAATCTTCAATGTTGCATTTGC
The DNA here is from genome assembly GCF_902784195.1 of uncultured Methanobrevibacter sp. Taxonomy (NCBI): domain Archaea; kingdom Methanobacteriati; phylum Methanobacteriota; class Methanobacteria; order Methanobacteriales; family Methanobacteriaceae; genus Methanobrevibacter; species uncultured Methanobrevibacter sp. Next base: position 60,907 of record NZ_CACZTX010000004.1, on the reverse strand, counting down.
AACACTTGCAGCTAGGGGATTTCCAGCATAAGTGTGACTGTGCATGAAAGCGACATTATCAGAATAATCTCCATAAAATCCATTATAGATTTCATCTGTACTTACACAAACTGCCATTGCCATATAACCGTTTGTAAGCCCTTTGGAAATGCACATTATATCCGGACTTATTCCTGCATGGTCCACTGCAAACATCTTGCCTGTTCTTCCAAAACCAGTAGCTATCTCATCTGCAATCAATAGCACATCATACAAGTCACAAAGCTCCCTAAGCTTCTTGAGATACAATGGAGGATAGATCTTCATTCCAGCGCTTCCTTGAATCAATGGCTCGATTATCATGGCACAGGTTTCATGACCAAACTCTGCAAACGCCTTCTCCGCATTCTCAAAACATTCACAATCACAACTATCCCTATGCTTATTGTATGGACATCTGTAACAATCCGGTGCCTGCACCTTGATTGTATCAATCATTATAGGTTCAAATACCTTAGAATATTCATCCAATGCACCAACAGACAATGCACCTAAAGTTTCACCGTGATAAGCATCAGTGAAACACATGAAACGTTTCTTATGATCTTTTCCATTTTGTGCACAATATTGGAAAGCCATTTTGAGTGCACATTCAATGGATGCTGAACCGTTGTCAACAAAACTGAACCTGTTAAGTCCCTCTGGCATTACCTTGATTAAACGCTCTGACAATTCTATAATGGTTTTGTGTGAAAAGTTAGCAAAAAGAACATGATCCAATTGATCCACTTGACTTTTTAGAGCATCACTAACCTCATCATTGCAGTGTCCAAGCAAATTGCACCACCAGGAACTGATGATGTCTATATACTCCTTGCCATCTACATCATATAGCTTAACCCCTTTTCCATGGTCAATTATTATTGGTGGGAAATCTTCATAGTCTTTCATCTGAGAAGCAGGATGCCAAATATGAGCCAAATCCTTTTTTGCACATTTTTCACTTTCATTCATATTAAAACCTGATATTTTATAATAATTTTTCTAAAAATAGTTTTTAAAAATTTTAATTCTAAAACTCTATTATAAGATTAGACTTTATATTAAATAAATTTTTAATTTTTTTACATTACTAAAAAATATACAATATACAAAAATTTTTCTCTAGGGAAAATTAAAAGAAATAGTTAAAAAATAAATAAAAAGAAAAAAATGAAAAAAATGAAAAATTTAAAATTTCCAAAAATTAATTATATGGATTAGATTCGGTGTAAGCCACTCCATTTACATATAATGTATGGCCATTATAATTAATCTCACCATTATTCTCTAAACTGGATATGTGACTATCACCATCTAATGTCCAGTCAGAACCAGATTCAATAATCACCGCAGTTTGTCCAAAATCATCAGAAGGATTGATGGCTCCGACATAGCTGGTGGAGCTTAGAGTCATGTTCAATGAACTGATTGAATCTACAATTATGTTTCCATCAAGAGTTTCATCTTTTGCATTGAAAGTGAGCTCTCCACCATTGGAACCTACAGTTCCCCATTGGCTTTGACCGGAAACATCCAAGAGAGTTCCACTACCAAAGTTAAGTTCTGTTTTTTCCAAGTTAATGATTGCCTTGGTATTGGTTACATGGAACATCGGTGCAGATTCATAGCAGTCTGAATCAGATAGAATTGACAATACAGAATCCTTTGCAGTGAAAGTTGATGTGCCCACATCAGCGTCTCCACTCATGCTTTGATATATAAATACACCACCTAAATCAACATAGTCCCCGTTATCCTGCCTGTTTCCACCTGCAGCTGCAGACAAGTCACAGTTAGAGAGTTCAATGCTATTTTTACCTTCAATACAAGCTATTTGAGAAACATAAGCAGTACCTATGGAGTTTGCCACAGTTATGTTTCCTGTAGAATAGATTATTGGTGAACCTCTGCCGCTTTGCTTGCTTACACCTGTATTCAATTCACTGTTAGTTACATGAACCTCTCCTTCACCACGATCTGTAGCAAGAGCTGCACAGCTTTGTCCATTTGTATTGATTATTACATTTTTAGCATTGATGATTCCATTGTATGTTGCATCAAGTCCACGAGACTTGTCACTGTATGTGGTAATTTCCACATTTTCAATATTTGCTTCTGTAGTTCCATCTACACTATCTTGGTTAGATGCAGCCATACTTGATGAGTCTCCACCTTCAGAACCTCCATTTGAATCTGACATTTCAGGAGGAGTACCACCATCAGAACCAGTACCACTAGAAGGCATGCTAGGAGGTGTTCCTCCATTAGATGAATCACTTCCAGAGCCACTTGAACTTTCTGCCAAACCATTGCCATCTAAAGCAACATTAGATGAAGAGCTTCCAGAGCTTTCTGCATTTGTTACAAAAATACCATTTGATCCTTTTGAATTTGTAGTTATCTTCACATTTGAAATATCCAAGCTTCCATTTGTATTAACCAAAATCGCTGAATTGATTCCATAGAAGTCCGCATCATCACCAGTGGTACTTGTATCACCTGTTTTATTGATTATTGAATTAGCTAATTTCAATACTCCATTGTTTTTTACTAAAACAGCGTTTTCATCAGAAGATGAACTTGAATACAAACCATTTTCTGCTGAGATCTCTTCTGAGTCAACAACTAAATTTCCCTTATCTTCAAGTGCATTTGCATCAACATTTATTGAAGCCCCATTACCTGCTTGCATATTAATTAATGCAAAGGCACCAGCACAAATTATAATGATTATTGCAATAACTGCAATTAAGATTTTTTTGTTCATAGGAATTAATAACTCCAAACTTACCTATAAGTTTTACTATAGGTATAATTTAAAAAGAAATTAAAATTATCAAAAAATTGAAATTTGAATTGAAATTCCCCTAAAAAATCGTAATCCCACTAGCTATTCAGTAGTTAACTAGTTTAAAGAATATTGTATAAAAATTAGCATAAAGTTTATATTAATGTATAAACAAGTAAAAAAAAAAATTAAAAAAAAGTGAAAAGTGGATAACTAAATATCCACTCATTTTAGTTTAAGCAATTATTCACCCAATTAATGAAATTGGTGGTGGAGTCACCAGTTCTTTCAGCTTGGGTGTGTCCTTGGCCCCATACAGTTGAAAACTCAACGTTATCTTTTCCAACCTTATTTAACACTGCCAAATATAGGTTGACATCTACACATTGAGATGTGTCACCCTGTTCAATACCTGTATTGATTCTCCAATAGTTAGCCACATCAGAGCTTCCCGCCCCATCATAGTAGTCGCATAAGTAATACATTGGATTGTACATGTTTACACGGGTTTCCATAGAATTGTTTAAACTATCTGTTGCTGCCAAATCATTTTTATATTGGCTAGCATAATCAGATGAGTAATCACTGTATTTGGAGTAAGATTCGCCATTATTGTTAAGCAAATCACATAATGTTTTATCGAAATGTGATGAACTGTTTGCATCAATACCAAACAATGCATTTTCAGCTTGAGAACGTTCCAAATCATCAAAAGCAGCTACAGATTTAGATGGGTTTTTGCAATGTTTTACAAAAGCTTCCAAACTAGTGATCTTTGCTGTGTTTGTACTTGCATCATATTCAATCCATGTTTCGTTTCCATTAAGTGAATCTATATAGTCCTGTGCAGTTTCATAACTTGTTGAAGAGTCTGCATCAGTGCTTTCACTTGAAATTTCACCACTCACATTTCCAGAAGGACCCTCACCAGAAAGAGCCCCACCACTCACATTTCCAGAAGGACCCTCACCAGAAGGAGCCCCACCAGATTGCATGTCTCCCATGCCATTGGAACTTGGAGTGTAAGGGAATGTTGTATCATTCAAGAAATTGTTCAATGACTCTTCAGTAACACTTAACATATAGTCATAGTAACTGCCTGAGGCATAAATTCCACTATCGCTTTCATCTAGTGTCAATGTGTTTCCATTCGGATCTTTTAAGCCCAAATCGTTAATGTATTTGGCATATTCTGTTGCCAAATCAGAGCTTAATGCAGCAGTAAAGGAATCTGAACTTCTTGCATATTGTCCCATGTTCCATTCATATGCTCCATCAGCAGTATCCAAATTGGTTATCGGACACCAGCACATTGAACCGTAGATTGCATTTGACAATGCATTTCCATCCTTATCAACCATAGCAGCCCCAATATCCTCCAAATACGGATTATATAATTCACTGTTTCCGGAAGCCCCCATTATTGCAGATTGAGCTCCTCCTCCACTATGGCCAAATGTGAATATTTTCTCATCATCTCCAGGTAATACATCACCATTGAATCTGTAATAGCTTACAGCTGCTTTCAGGTCAACTACACCATCCGGCGCTTCTGCATTGTCTCTTCCTCTGCAACCAGCATCCAAATAGATGAACCCCTCATCAGTGTAGTCTTTAACTTCACCTGCATTGTAGCTTGTAGGTGCTGCACATGATGAATAGCCAGGCGTGTTTACTGGCATAACTATAGGTGCAGAGCCCGCAGTATAATTTCCCACCTGTGCATTTTCATTTACACTACATGTATAAGTTCCATTTGAATTTTTTGTTCCATCAAAGTATTCTCCCGGAACATAGATACCACATGATTCATAAGCAGTATCTTCCGGATTCATACAGTATACAAGTCCAATTTGATAATAAATATTATTTGTTTCATCATATTGCCAATTATTCATGTCTATTGAAAGGTCATTTTGCTAAAACACTTGCATTATATGAAGGCCCATCACCTATAGGCGTTGAACTGCCCATCAGGAAAAAAGCCCCTACAATCACTAGTAGAATAATTATGGCAATTACAAGAAGTTTATGTAATTTTTTCATAATACCACCATAAGTAATAATAATAGCTCCCATTTCATATTTAACCTTTTCTAAGAAAAACCCGTTTTAATCATTTTTTTTATAATAGCATGCATTAAACTTTTAGAATTATATAAGATTATGAGATTTTGACTTTAACATTATTTTAGTTGGAATAGTTAGGAAATCAATTATCTGTGATATAAGTAGGTATATGTAAATGAAGTTTGAGAGCATGTGAAAAAAATTATAAAGGTAAAAAGAAACTAAGCAAGTTTAAAAATTTAGAAAGATATGAAAAGAACTGAAATTTAATAGGAAATTTAATTAAAATTTTTGCATAAGAAACAAGTACAATTTTAATTAAAAGAGAATATAAAATAAAAAAAGAAATTAAGATAAACTATAAAATAATTATAGCTATCTTCAATATAATTAATAGTATTATTTGAAATATGAAATTAGTTCTTTAGTATCTACATTAGGCAGTAAATTTTTATCATTTTGATAAACTTTTGCTATAACTGGAACATTGCAAAGATCTTCAACCATTTTGATATTGTCATTTTCCATAAGTTCATCCTTGTAATTATTCATGATGATTCCACATACATGAACATTCCTGTTTTTGAGATATTCAACTGTGGTGACAATTGAGTTGATGGTTCCAAGTCCAGCATCGGCAATGAGTATAACATCAAGGCCAAGATACTTTATTATGTCCTCAAGCATGATGTTATTCTCATGACCTTTTCCTTCGTAACGTATAGGACAAACTATTCCTCCACTTCCTTCCATCACGATGTAGTCATATTTTTGGGATACCTTTTCATAAGCATCTTTCACTACACTTAAGTCAACAGGATTTCCTTCAATCTGACTTGCAAGATGTGGTGAAACCGCAGTTTCATAAATGTATGGAACCAGGAAATCGGTATCTTCCTCTAAACCAGCCATTGTCAATACTTCTACAGCATCTCCTGGAATTAGATTATCGTTTTCATCCCTCATGGCACCACTTAGAGCTGCCTTAAAGTAAGTGGCATCATATCCATTGTCACGAATATACTTGAGCAATAATCCGGTGACATAAGTTTTCCCAATATCTGTTCCAGTTCCAATTACAAACAGTCCTTTAGACAAAGTATCACAATCCATCTATTGAGTAGGTTATTTCAAAACCCAATTCTTCTAAAAGTTTCAAGTCATTATCCAATTCCACACCTTGAGTGGTTAGCATATTTCCTAAAATTCCAGCATTTGCACCTGACTCAAATGCCTTTCTACCATTGTCTCCTAAAAGCGCTCTTCCACCAGCCATACGAATAAAAGCATCTGGATTGATGAATCTGAAAATAGCAATTATCCTGCAGGTTTCATCATTGGACAATATCTCATTGTTTTCAACAGGGGTTCCCTTTATAGGGTTCAAGACATTTATTGGAATTGATTTGACGCCAAACTCTCTCAATTGAAGTGCCAAGTCAATCCTATCTTCAAAGTTTTCACCCATTCCAAAAATTCCTCCACTGCAGATCATGACGTTTTCATCATGAATCATTTCTATAGTGTCAAGCTTTTCATCATATGAGTGAGTTGTGCAGATTTCCTTGAAATAATTTCTTGAGCTTTCCAAATTATTATGGATTCTATCCACACCCACTTCATTTAATGTTGAAATCTGGTCTTTTGTTAAAAGTCCTAATGAAACGCAGATTTTAATATCACTGTTTTCCTCTTTCAACTCTTCAATGAGTTCAGACATTATTTCAAAGTCCTTTTGAGTCACTTTTCTGCCTGAAGCAACATAGGATATCCTTTTGAATCCAGAATTGTAAATAGCCAATGACCTTTCCTTCAATTCATCTTTGGATAGAAGCGGATAGGTTTCTATATCCGTATCATAATGATTTGATTGCGCACAGAACTTGCAGTTTTCACTGCATCTGCCGCTTTTTACATTGATTAACATACAAGCATCGAATTTGTTTCCACAGAATGACTTTCTTATTTCATTTGCTGCGCTTGTCAAATCTTCCAATGGAACATCAATGAGATTCATTGCATCTTCCTTAGTGATTTTGTAATCATTCAACACCTTGTCTTTTAACTCATTCACATCAAACATGATACCACATAAACATTACAATTGTTATAAAAATTAACTGTTATAATTAATAAGAATATAAATCTTAAAATTAAAAAATATTTTATTTAGAAAAAAATTGCCTAAAGCTTTCTAGCAAAAACCAAATAACCGCTATGACCAACCATTCTTGTTTTTGGTCTGGTTCCTTGAGGTCTTATTTCCATTTCTCTCTCAAGAGTTTCAAGGATTGTAAGATCTCTGAATCCTAATTTCTTTGCAATTCTATAAGCTGTTTCAGCTTGGTCTATATATGGAGCATAAACCGCTAACCATCCTCCAAGCCGCAATGCCTTTTTAACATCTTCAAAAATCTCAAATGGCTTTGGAAGGTCTAGGAAAACCAAATCTATTTCCTCTTCATCGATTCCATCCTTGATGTTTTGGTTTTTGACTTCAATGTTCTTTATTCCAAAATCATCAATGTTCTTTTTGGCGACTTCCGCAAAGTCCTCCCTTATCTCATAGGTGAAGACTTTACCTTTTTCTCCAACAACATTTCCGAAGTTCAATGCAATTGCTCCTGCACCTGTACCTGCATCTATAACTCTGTCTCCGGAACCAAGTCCAGTGCGAGCAAGAACGGTTCCAATATCCTTTTGGATAAGAATGGAACATCTTCTGTCCATTAAGTCAATGAAATCATTTACAGTTGGCTTAATGACTTTAAACTCCTTATTTAAATGAGTGATTATTGTATCACCAATAGTAGCTCTTTCCATTTGCTCTTTTTTAATAATACCTAAATCAGTTTGGAACTCTCTATCTTCCTTGATTAAGTATTTTTTTCCTCTTTCATCCATTAAAATCTTCAAATAATCACCATCTAAATGAAATTTGTAAAAGTAATTGAAAATAAAAATTATGTAAAAATTGTTATGAAAATTATTTTATTAAATTTTTAAATAATAGTATTTTAAACTAATAGTTATTTTTAGCATTTATTATATTTAATAATTATTTAAAATAAGAATAATTTTTTTATCAATTAAACTAGCATGCAAAAAATTAAAATGAGAAAAATTTAAAAAAAATAGAAAAAATAAAGAAACCTAAGAGTTATTTAAGTTTCTTTTGATTGTCATCTTTTTTGAAGTAGAGATACTTGCCTTCAACAACTTCTCTAATGTTCTTGGCTGTTTTCTTACCGATTCCTTCAACTTCCTGCAATTTTTTCTCATCAGCTTCCAAAACCGCTTTGACTGAACCGAAATGTTCCAATAACCTTTTTGCATGAACAGGCCCAATGTTTGGCAATGATTCAATGATGAACAATTGCTGTTCCCAAAGGTTTTGAGGTTTTCTTTCTGTTCTGATTTGAATGCTACGCTTTTCACCTTTTTGCTCTCTGATTGCAATTCTCTTAAGCATTGCAGCTGTGTCTTCTGCAGTTCTTGTTGGAATGATGCTGATGCCATAATCGAGTGCAATTGATGTCATGGCTCCTCTAATTGCATTCGGATTGATGAATCCTGAGTAAAAATCATCTCCTTCAAGAATCATGATTGGCTTTTTAAACTCTTCCATCATCATTCTTGCCTGCTTGAACAATCTCTTATCAACAATGGAATCTACAAAGTCCTTAGCGGTTTTTCTCTCTATCGCAACCTCTTCACTTACTTGATAATCTGCAACAGCCATTGTATTTACTTTAACCTTAACGCCAATGGTATCCAATGCCCTTATGACTTTTGAGTTTCCTTCTCTTGTATCAACATAAACAACTAATTCCTGATTTTGAGGACTTTTGGTAAGTTCTTCATAAATAGCATCCTCTAAAGCCTGTTCCTCTTTAGCTTCCTTTTCCTTGATCTCTTTCAACTTGCTTTCATTCTCATTTTCCAAATCGATTTCTTCGATGTCCTCATCACTGACTTCCTCTTCCAATGAATCATCAATATCAGAAGTGACTGGTTCCTCTACAATTGATTTTTCCTTTTTGCCTAAGACCTTAGCGGTACGTTCAGCTTCAATCTTTTCAGCAGCATTGAGCTTTAACTCTTCAATAGCTTCCTGTGTTGCAAGCTGTGTCTTCATTCTAGACTCCCTTCTAACGCTGGTCCAGTAATAACCTTCATCAATTGTCTTTTTGGTTATCAATACCTTCATCCTACCAGAGGATTTACGTCCGGTTCTTCCTCTTCTTTGAATCATACGGATTTCAGAGGGAACCGGTTCATATAAAATAACCAAATCAACTGCAGGGATATCTATACCCTCTTCTGCAACACTTGTAGAAATCAAAACATCATAATTTCCTGTCTTAAATGATTTGATAATGTTTTTCTGTTCCTTTTGAGTCAATCCTTTCTTTCCGTCACTGGTTCCCTGACCATAGAATCTGACACTTTTGATTCCTTCTTTCTCACATCTTTCATGAATCATGTCTAAAGTATCTCTGAATTGTGTAAACACTATGATTTTAGGGCTGTCCTCATTTTGGCCATCTTCCCTTAGAGATTTCAATCTTGTTTGACCATCCAAACCTAATTCCAATTTAAGAAGCTCTATGAGTTTTTTCATTTTAGGATGCTCGAGTCCATATTCCTCTGCCTCTTTTGCAAGATAAACCGCTTTTGAAAAGTTTGGATCAAGCAGGATATTCTTCGCAGCTCTTGTAGTTTTCTTTCTGAGCCTTCCAACATAATCATTGAATGGGGCTACTCCCTGACTTTCCAATAATCCTAATGCATGCTGCAAGTTGATGACAGCAGATAAAATGGATATTGCCTGGAAACATTCCTTAGGAGGATTTACAGATTGGCCTATTCTCCTTTGAACCTTAGACCTTGCCTTCAATATATCCCTTTTATTTACAGACACTGTGTTGATGATTCCTAAATCCTTCAGTCCTTTCAGACGAACCTTCAATGCCTTGTTTACCAAATCCCTAATCTTTTCAAGACGAGGCCCCATTTCCACCTTAATCCAGTCAATATTGATTGGATTGAAATATGGCTTTACATCTGGGTCTTCTTCAGTCTTGATAGTGATATCCTGAATGAAAAGGTTTTCACAAACTTCCTTAATCTTGTTCTTGTCATGCCCTGGAGAAGCGGTAAGCCCTAAAATAAGATGGTTTTGACATTCCTTGACATATCTGGAAGCGAGGTAAACATAGGAGTAGGAACCTACTGCATGGTGACATTCATCAAAAACAACTAGGGAAACATCATCTAAACTGTACCTTTCATTCAATAAGTCTGATTCAACGGTTTGTGGTGTTGCACAAATAACTTGGGATTCCTTCCATCGTTTTTCCCTCTCATCTATCTTTACAGCACCAGTAATTGAAGTGCAAGGAACGTTTAAAAAGTGCTTGAAATTTTCCTCGTGCTGTATGGTTAATGGTTTACTTGGAGCTAAAATAAGAATTTTTGATCCTTTGAATTTCTGAAGCCTATCTGCAGCTACGAGTATTGCAATGATTGTCTTACCTAAAGCTGTTGGAGCTACAATCATTGTATTTCCATTCTTAAGTACATCTGCTGCTAAAACCTGTTGATAAATCCTGGCTTCTGCTGAATTCGGCCTAATTAAAGGATGTTCAATATAAGTAACCATGAAATAATATATGTATTTAGATATTATTTAAATATTTATAGAGAGCAGTTGAAAATTAATCAACTGAATATAATCTTGATTTAAAACAAAAATAAAAGTAAAATCAAAAAAGAATTAAAATAAAAATAATAAAAGAAAATCAAAGAATAAAAATAAACTAAAAGTAAAATAAAAAAAGAATGGATTAAAAGCATTTAATCCTTATCGCATAATTCACTAATAGCTGAATTGAATTTAAATGCAGCTTCACCAATAGCTATAACAATGTTTGCATCAGTTTTTAAAGCTGCCTTGACACCTTCAACCACTTGCTCTTGGTTAGCTCCTAAAGTAAAATTAGAAGCTTGCTCAGGTGCATCTTCAGTGAAAACAAAGGTTTTCTCTAAAGTTTCATAATCAAAATCAGCATTTCCTTCCTTTGCAGATGCCAATAATTCATCTACAACAAGTCTTGAATCGTGAGATGCTGGAACGATATATTTGACATTATCCAAAGCCTTTTCTAAAATCTCAATGTCTCCTTCATGACCAGACTCAGAAGTTACTGTAATGACAACAGTTGTATCACCATAGATTTTAGTGATTTCCTTTAATACTGTTTCCACACCTGCGGGATTATGAGCATAATCAACCATAATGGTTTTATCTCCAACTTTACCCATTATCTCCATTCTTCCAGCGGTTCCCTTAAAGCTTAAAAGCCCTTTTTGAATCTCTTCATCGGAGAGCTTCAAGAATCTTCTAGCTGCAATGATTGCTCCAACTGCATTGTAAACATTATGCAATCCATCAAGGGAAATGGTGAAATCAGTTTCTCCTTCAGGAGATTCAAGAGTGAATGTTCTGTCATTTAGAGAAATGTTTTTAGCCAAATACATTGGCTTTTCATACTTTATGCCACATTCACATTCAAATGTTCCGCATCCGGAAATAAGCTCATTTATTTCAATTTCTCTGCCACACCAACATGGCTTGGTTGAAACTCTGCATGGCTCATCTTCAAGACCAAAGCTGATTGCATCACCTTTAAAGTCAATTTCCTTGAATAATCCTACAATTGTTGGATCATCACTGTTGTAAATCAAGGTACCATCATTCTCTTCAATACCTTTTACAAGCTCTCCTTTGACTTTAGCATACTCTAAAAAGCTTCTTGTAATGAAGTCTGTTTCGTCATTTTCGTGAGGGTCTTGCAAGTGGTCAACTGTAATGTTTGTCAAGATTCCAAAATTGGCATGGGTCAAGTCAATGATAGACTTTAAGCCACCTGGTGTGCCGTCAGTACCTGTCTCTAAAATAGCCAAATCACCATTCAATCTTGTTTGGAGTGATGGGATGAATTCATTGTTACCTTGCATGCCTTTCAAATTATGTTCACAAGGATTGATGCCTGCAGAATATGCAATATGCTTTAAAAGAGTTGTTGTAGTGGTCTTTCCATTGGTTCCACCTATGCACATTACAGGCTTTTCTGGTGTGAATAGCTTAAAAATGTCTCCAAGCTCAATGATTTTAATGCCTTGATTAGAGGCCATATCTAAAACCTTTGCATTCTTAGGCATGCTTGGAGGGGGAACGATGAAATCTATTTTCCTAAAGAATTCTTCAGGATGACCTCCGAAGAATATTTCTATGTCATAGCCTTCAAATGAAGAGTGGAATCTGCAATCCTCTTTAGATGAAATATCTGTTCCAACAACAGAATAGCCTCTATCCATAAGGATTCTTGCAACCAAGTTTCCTACAACTCCACAAACACCAATTACACCAAAGGTTTTATTTTCCAAATCCAATGAAGCCAATTCTTCATCAGACATGGAAGAGAGCTCTAAACTATTCAATTTAACACCTTCATGAAAAGATAAAAATTAATTAAAAAAAGAAAAATATCATTACTCCATAATAGAGGAAAAATTTTTGGTTAAGGTTTTGCGTTGCCGGAGGCAACGGAAAAGCTTAATCGTATTTTTTACAGCCTTCTTCCAAACCAGTCACTATTTTTTCCATGATTCCTTCAGGATCCTGCATGAGTTGTGGTCCTAAGTGAAGGATAGTGTCTCCAGGTTTAGAATATTTAATGGCTAGTTCTGCACCTTCTTCCATGGTTCCTGCAATTACCTTGACTGCATCAGAGTCTACTGCAGCATCAAGCAATTCCTGAGCAGGTTCCAAGTCAACTCTTTGGTAAACCTCATTGAATCCAGTTGCCACCATTACATCAGCATACTTACCCATAAGCTTACCGGTTTCCTTCTTATCCCTATAAGTTGAAGTATCAAAGTTATCAAGCAATAGAACAAGACTTCTATCACCTAAGAAGTCAAGCGCAGCAGTAATACCTTCAATTAAGTAGGAAGCATCAATGTAAACTTCCCTGCCGTTGTAGTCTCCAATGTATTCCATATGAACTGAAAGTCCTTTGAAGTTTGCAAGGCCTTCCTTGATGATTTCTACAGGCAATCCATAAGCCATTGCAATAGCTGTTGCAGCAACTGCATTTTCATAGTAATAGCTCATCATATGGAAATCAGAGGTAAAATTACCTTTTTTAAGTTCATTGGATTTGTTTCTAAATTTATAAGCGATATCAATAGCGCCTTTTGCACTATCACCAATAAAATTACATACTTGCCCTTCACCAATAGCAACTTCCTCAAAGTTTGCTACCTTATCAAAGTATTCGGATTTTTTGGATGGGTCGTATCCAGGTAAATCTTTAACCATTGCGTAAAAGATTGCATCAGGTCTTGCTTCTTTTACAGTGTCTTTACAATGAATGCTTGTAATGAAGTTTTCACTATTTTTAGCAATGAACATTTTTCTTTGAGTGTAAAGCTCCATTGAACCTCCAAACTCAGACAAATGCTCTTCATAAATATTCAAGAGTGCACCCACCTTAAGCTGAAGTTCAGCCATTAATCCTGCAGTACCATGAGGAAGTTCCAAAACAGCAATGTCTGATTTTTCTGGAATTCCTTTAATGATTCCATCAACAATGACTTCACTAACAAGGTTTTGGGTCATTGAGGAACAGATCCAAACTTGATAGCCAGCGGTTCTAAATATTTCAGTTACCATATGGGTGGTACTGGTTTTACCTACACTACCTGTGATTCCAATAATGTCAATATCGATGAAGCTATCTGCCAATCTTCCAAAATCATCGTTGGAAAAGACATTGAGATTAGCTTCTTTTATGATTTTATAAGCTGGAGCATTTTCAGGTACAGTTGGAGATAAGTAAACTGTATCGATTCCATCAAGATTTGGTTCAAATACCCCTAAATCTAATTCAACTCCTTCGCTTTCCATAAGTCTTAAAGTCTTTTGAACATCCATGTGGAAGTCTTCAATTTTCTTTGGGTCGGTTATCTTTACCGTGTGGCCAGCATAGTTTAATAATCTTGCAACAGGACGACCTGCATTTCCTGCTCCTACAACAATAACATTCATTAATTAACACTCCTTGAAGGTTTATGTAATTTTATTAGAATTTTAAATAATTTTTTTCAATTTACAAATCATTTTGTCAAAAATATAAGCTAGTGAATGATTCATAAATGATTCATAAATTTATATGATATTATTTATAATTTTTATATAACTTAAAGTTTATTAAAAAAAGATGGGAAAATAAATTCCTGTACACTAAAATTTATTAAAAAAATTAAGCAAAATAGGATAAAATTAATAAAAAATAGTTATGATTGAAATTAATAATAAAAATAAAAATTAATTGAAAAATAAGAAAAAAAGAGAAGAAAAAATAGATTTATTCAAAATCTAATAGGTTTTCAATGTCATTGTAGATAACTTTCAATCCACACATTGAAGGGACATAATTAGCTGCCTTTGCAGAGTTTACTCCAATCACTTCATAGCCCATTTGCTCTATTGGAGCAACTACCATGCAAGTGTCACAGCAGATCTTACCTCCTGCATTCTCAATGGCATCAAGATAACCTAAACGTTTAGCAGCTTCCTTAATGTTTATTGAAGTGCAAACCCAAAGCTCATTTTTAATCTTTTTGCCTTTGACTATTTCTGCAACTTCCTTAACTTCCTCTAGGGAAGCATGTGGACAGCCTAAGCATACAAGGTCTGCATATCCTTCTGCACTGCTAAGTTTTTCTCTTGTTTCGATAATATTATCTTTAGTGATAGTTATTTTGTCTTCTACATTTCCAATGTCAGCAAACTTGTACTCTGGAGTGATGTCTTCAACATGGTATAAAGCCACTGCACCAGAAGATGCAAGCGCTGCACCAAGTGCTTTCAGATTACCGTTTTCTATCTTGTAAGGCTTGTTTTGCATCTTGAAATAAGGAACTCCATCCTTAACCACTTGGCCCACTGCATATCCTAAAGCGCCAAAATCGGCCCTTTCAAGTTCACATTCAACATCAACAAGCAAGCTAGCGGTTCTGTTTTCATCCAAATGGAATCCATATAATGGGGTCTTACCTACAATAGCTGCAGCCAATGCTCCAGGACCTCCTTCACGATTGGTTCTTGCACCTATTACAGAGTTTACATAAGCAACTGCAGAGGATTCAGACCATGAAACATGGTCGCCGAATCTTGGAACGTTTCCAATCAAATAAGGAGTGCATGTACAGGTAGTGCTTATTCCAAGCGCTCCATAAGCATTGCAGATATCAACTTGCTTTTTAGCGAACTCTGGAGGAAAACCGAAATCTTCCCAATTGTCAAGATCAGTTCCTGCAGGGTTAAGAGTTGCAGATATTGTTGCAATTCCACTTTTATCGCTTATTGTACCATTTTCATTATAAATGATTTCAGCAGTTCTAGCCAAGTCTTCAAGATATTCAAGACCTGCTTGGCCTATGGTCTTATAGGATACTCCAGACACTTGAGCAGACTTGATGTCTACGAATTTCTCTGCACCGTAAATGTCTCCTAATGCAATTAAGATATCCATACTCTTTCTAATGGTTTCTCCATATTCACCACTAGCCATCTTTTCTTCTTCTTTAGTTAAAAACATGAAATTCCCCTTTTCTATGAAATTTTGTGAAATTAATATGCAGTTTTAGTTAAATAACTTCAAAACCTATAAGCTTGATATGATTGGAAATCAATTTAGAATCTTCATCAATAGGTTCAGACAATTTGGTTGTTATGTACTTCTTGTTGTCATCTGGGAAGACTGTTGCAATCTTCAAGTCATCATTGTCCATAATAACACTTGCCAAGAAGTTTGCACCACTGGAAATACCTATTCCTAATCCTAATTCCTGAGCAATTCTTTTAGACATGTTTATTGCATCACAATCATGAATCAAAACAATATCATCAATCAATTCCTCATCAACGATTCCTGGAATAAAGTCATCACCAATACCTTCAATCAAATGGCTTCCTTCATCCATTCCCATCTTAAGAATGGATAATGTGCTTGGTTCCAATGCAAAGACTTTAGCATCAGGATTATGATCCTTTAGTCTTTTACCGATTCCCATAAGTGTTCCACCGGTTCCGATTCCTGAAACAAATGCATTGACATCTGGAAGGGCATCAATGATTTCTTGACCTGTTTTCATATATTGGGCTTCCACATTCAATTCATTGTCAAACTGAAGAGGCTTATAAGCGCCAATTTCATCTGCAAAATCATCTACAAGTTCAAGAGCTCCTTTAAAACCACCATCTTCTCTGGATACAAGATGAACCTCTGCACCATACATCTGAATAAGTTTCCTTCTTTCAAGAGATACCCAATCAGGCATGAATATATGCACATCATGACCTAATAGCGCTCCAATTGCACTGAAAGCAATTCCAGTGTTTCCGCTTGTAACCTCTATGATAGGTTGGCCATCCTTTAAGTTTCCTCTTTCCTTTTCCTTTTGGATAATGTACAATGCTATTCTGTCTTTAATGCTTCCAGAATAGTTGTAATATTCAACTTTAGAATAAATGCTTCCTTTTTTGCCTTCATATTCATAATCAATCTTAATCATTGGGGTATTGCCAACTAATTTATCAACATTCATAAGATTCCACCAATCAATAATAAAATAATATTAGCAATGATAATAATCATTAGTAAATTAATAAAATTCGTGATTAATTAAATTTTTTAATTAATAGAAATTAATATAACACTATTATTTTTGTATTTTAATTATAAAATACTTTTTAAAAAAATAGGCTAAAAAATTGTATATTAAAGAAAAATTTGTAAAATAGTTGATTATGAAAAAGTTAAAAATAGAAAACTCATGAAAACTTTTTAAAAATTTGATTAAAAAAAGAAATTGATTAAAAAAATAATAGCTAAGAATTATCTTAACTATTTAATTGAGCTTCAATAGCTTGGTCAACTAAATGTAAGAATTGATCCTTAGCTTCATAGGGTATCATAGCACCAGCTGCGATATCGTGTCCACCACCTTGCCCGCCAAAGTTAACTGCGACTTCGCTTAAAGCTTTGCCTAAATTAACTCCACGTGCAACCATTGGTCGTGTTGCCCTGCCGGAAACCTTAATGTCCTTATGAAGTCTTGATAATCCTAAAATAGGCTTATCATCATTTAAGATTTTAGCAGACATGCCAACACCTGCAATTGTCCCCATAATGCTTTTAAGAACCTTATCCTCACTGTAAAGGTATTGAATGTAATTCAATTGTTGGGCGCCTTCACGGCTAATCCAATCAAAGCCTTTGGTAAGGTCGTTCCTATAAGTCTTTTGGAGATTAAGAGCCTTATCTAAAGCTTCCTCTCTCTCACCAAGAACAATACTAAGTGCTAATCCATATTCCTTGTTTTTACCACAAGCATCCAAGATTGCAGAATACTCCTCTAAATTACGTAAGACTGGATGTTCACGAGGAACACTGTAAACATCCCCAAATATTTGAGGATTAACCTTTACAAGTTCATCTTTAACAACATCCTTTTCCTCATCTTCCAATTCAATGAACTTAATACCATAGGAAACACCCATTTTTTCAAGGAGTTCCTGTGATTTCTCCAAACTACCAGTTAAGCCTGGAAGTGGGGGATTTAATGTATAAGCAATTGATTTGAATAAAGGCTCTTGTGCTTTAGAGACTATCTTTAAGTCTTCATGGATTTCTAAATTGCCTGCTTCCATACCATCCTTCAAGATTAATTGGTTTACACCAACAAATCTGTTCTGGCACTGCATATCGCCAAATGCTCCAATAAGCGCCATATATGCCAAATGCTTTTTGTCCATGTCTCTAACTGACAAATAGCTAGACCCTGCACCACTTATTTCACGACTTCCGTCAACACCAAATAAGTGTGGGTTTACATGAACAAGATTGTCTTTAGGTTCATGAGCGCTTGGCTGGTGATGGTCTGCAACAATAACATCAGCCTTTAGAGAATTAAGTTGCTTGATACAGGCACTGCCCATATCTGAAAAAACATACAATTCATATTTTTCCTTTGCAACATCCCTAATTACATCAGCCTTAAGGCGAGGAACAATTGTTATGTGGAATTGTCCTCCCTCTTCCTTAATGGCATTAGCTATAATACCTGCTGATGACAATCCATCAGCATCATTATGAGAAATTAATCTAATAATGTTATCATTTTCGATATGCTTCTTTAGCATATCAGAAGCATCACATCCTCTACTTAATAGAGAATCAAATTTTTCATTATCTCTATTTAACGAGAAGTGCTGCTTTTGTTGGATCGTATCTCCATCCTTCTGGTAATTGACCATTCTTTGCATAGTATCTACCTAATCTACGGATTCTAGATTCAATGATAGTTAATCCTCTTTTACCATGAAGGTCTTTTGGGTTTTCTTCTAAGTGATCTCTGATATTTACTGCTCTTCTGATTAAATTCATTAAATCTTCAGGGTACTCTTCAGCTTGACCGTTTCTTTTTAAGATTTGGGTAATTTTTTCACCAGTGACTTCTTTTACACTAGGAATACCGTATTGGTCTCTTAAAATTACTCCGATTTGACTTGCAGATTTACCTTCTCTTTTGAATTTTACAATAAATTCTTCGATTTCTTCGTTACTATATGCGATCCATTCTGGTCTTGCCATAAATATCCTCTCCAATAAGTTTTTTGATTATTTATAGTAAGGTCCTTTGTAAAATAATTATTAATGAAAATATCATGCTATAAAAGTATTTTAAAAATCATTCTTTAAGCAATAATCATTAAAAAATTATTTTAAATTCATTTTTGAAAAAACCTTTAAAAAATTACCAATAGCCAAACAAAATAAAAATAATAAGTTTCAAATTTCATCAATTAAACTAGAATAAAACAGCCAATCTTAGATAAAATTGCCTATTATAATTTTGTCAATTAAAAAATATTTAAAAATTTATTATTCATCATCTTGGTCTACATACCAATTGATAAATTTTTCTAAAGAATTTCTTCTATGTGAAAACTGGTTTTTCTCTTCTGTAGTAAGTTCTCCAAAGGTTTTACCTTCTTCAGGCACTAAAAATAGTGGATCGAATGCAAAACCAAGATTTCCTCTTTCTTCAAAAGCTATTTGACCTTCGACACGCCCTAAAAAGACCTTGGGCTCAGAATTGGGTGTGCAATAGCCAATAACTGACCTGAATTCAGCGTATCGATCATCAACTCCATCCATAAGTTTTAATATGTTTTGGTTTCCAAGTGAATTCTGTACAAATTTTGAGTAAGTTCCTGGAAAACCATTTAAAGCTCTTATGAATAAACCAGCATCTTCAACAATCACAGAGCGATTCAACTCTTGGCAAGCATATTTAGCACCGAATTTTGCTACATCCTCAAGAGTTCCTTGAGGTTCCATGTAACCTAAATCAATATGCTCAAGTTCAACACCAAAAAGTTTGAAAATATTCTCTGCTTCTATTACTTTATGTTCGTTCCCAGTTATAAATGTTATCATAGTTTTTATTATATAAAAAAGTTTTAATATATTTATCTGAAAAATTAGAACAAAATGAAAAATAAAAAAAATCAGTGAAGTTAAACACTGTCATCAAGGAAAAAATTTTGGTCAAGGTTTTGCACCCCTAAAGGGTGGAAAAGCTTGTGTTAGTGGGTATACCTTCCTCTGCCTTCAATTTCTGCTATCTTATTTGCCATTTTAGACTGATTATTGGAATCATAAGCTTCTAAAATCCAATCAAATGTTTGAATGGCTATATCATAATCAATGCTTTGGAATGATTTCTTTAAAACCAGTAGATCTGCTGCCTTATCTTCCAAAAGGTCAGAGTATTTTCCAAGGCCAAAGTCAAAAATAGCTAGATTTTCTGTGATATTATCTAAATCATCATCAATCAAAATCATGTTTGAACCTGTCAAGTCACCATGGATAATATCACCATCATGGAATGCCTTGATGTTTTCACCAATTGCGATAGCCAATTCCCTTCTTTTATCCTCTCCAATATTATGCATGATATCCTTCACTAAAGATCCATTGATCTTTTCCATGACAATTGATTTGTCTTCAAAGTCAACATCATATAAAACAGGAGCTCTGACACCAGTCTTTTTAACATCAGACAATATTTTTGCTTCACTTTTGGTTCTGAGCTTCCTGATTTTATTGTCAATTTCAGGAATCCTATAGGATTTGGAAACCCTATTTTTTACAATGGCTTCCCTTCCAAGCCAAGTTGCTTCGTAAATATCAGATTCCGCTCCTTTAGCTCTAAGCTCTTCAGGCAAGTTCAACTTATATTTTGTATTGTCAACCCATGGAGCATCCACTTCGTCTGTTCTGAATCTTTGAATGATACTTGTATCCTCTATTCTTAGTGGACCATAGGCCTTATACATCAATTGGCCAAGCCATGCAATCATTACACCATTGTCTCCAGAGTATTTCATTTCAGGCATATAGAATTTTGCATAGTGCTCTTCTGCCATTATCTGCATCATTTCCCTAAGTCTGCTGTTTGCAGAAACTCCTCCGCACAATAGAACCTCGTCCTTCTCTGTATGTGCAAGTGCCCTTTCTGTCACTTCAACAAGCATTGCAAATGCAGTTTCCTGAAGACTGTAGCAAATGTCCTCAATCCTTTCTCCATTTTTATGTGCTCTAAGTGCTGCACTGAGCAAACCTGAAAATGAGAAATCCATACCTTTTACAACATAAGGCAAGTCAATGTATGAACCTTCCTTAGCGAGTTTTTCAACAACTGGCCCTCCAGGATGTCCAAGACCGGTTTCACGACCGAAATGATCAAGGCAGTTACCAATGGCTATATCCAAGGTTTCACCAAAGATCCTGTATCTGCCGGATTCATAAGCAATCACCTGACTGTTTCCACCACTTACATAAAGGGTTACTGGATTACGGGCACCAGTGTCCAATTTTCCTATTTCAACGTGACCAATGCAATGGTTTACACCAACGATTGGAACATTAAGGCTCAATGCAAGTGTTCTTGCAGAAGTGGCTACAGTTCTAAGCGCAGGGCCAAGACCTGGACCTTGTGAAAAGGATATGAAATCAATATCCTTATAGCTAAGGCCTGCCTCTTCCATAGCTTGTGGGATGAGTTGAGGAATCCATTTGGCATGATGTTCAGCTGCCTCTCTTGGATGTATGCCTCCCTCTTCTGGATACAATTGCTTTCCAGCCATAGCCAATACATTGCCTTCACTGTCAACAATGCCTATTCCAGTCTTTTCTGCAGTCCCTTCAATTCCTAAAGATATCAATTTCAATGCACCATTTAAAAAATTTTAAAAATGAATAAAATCAGTTCATATAAAGTATATTAACATACATTTATATAATTTTTACCAATAATATATTTATAGAACTAAGTTAATTAATTTAATCAAGAATTGACAATGCGAATTGAAATAAGAATTGACAATAATTTTAATTAATTTATCAAAATACGTTAAAAAATTTATGAAATTCAAGATGATAAAATGATAGAAGGATTGAAAACTTACGGATCAGACAAACTTGTAAAAGAATTGCCAGACTTGAAAAACCCGATTTTTATTTGTACAATAGCTACAACTGAAACCTCAAAGATTCCAGGACTTACTGGTGCTGGAGCTACTCCAGAACTTACCAAATACACCCCTGCTGGAGATGCGGAACTTATTTTGGATGGAGAGGTCAAATGTATGACAGACATCCCTCAAACAATCATTGGGGAAGTTGTAACTCCTACCCCATCAATGATTACAAAAGGTTCCCTCGCACTTTGTGACTGTCCTGTTATGGTTTTGGATGCAGGAAGTGAAATCAAGGCAAACTCTGATGTATTTGACATAAGCGATGGAAAGCATGGAAAAGACATTAGAACAGGTAATGCTGTTGAAGACCCTGAAGAGCTTTTTGAAAAAGGATTTGAACTTGCAGAAATCCTATCTGAAAAGCATGATTACATTGTAATTGGAGAAAGCCTACCTGCAGGTACAACCACTGCTCTTGGAGTATTGGTTGGACTTGGCTATGATGCAAAAGGAAAAGTCAGCGGTTGCATGGACACAAATCCTCATGAAATGAAAAATGCAATTGTTGAAGAGGGATTGAAAAACGCAGGATTGGAAGAATCCAAAGAAAATGATCCTTTTGATGTGGTTAGGGCTGTTGGAGACCCTATGCTTCCAGCTGTTGCAGGAGTGCTTATGGGTGCGAAAGTGCCTGTTGTATTGGCTGGAGGAACTCAACTCACTGCTGCATGTGCAATTGCAAAGGCATTGGATCCGGCCTTTGATTTCTCAAACAGTTGCCTTGCAACTACTGCATTTGTAGTGAAAGATAACACTGCAGACATGCTTAATATTGTAGAGCAAATAGGAGATATCACTGTAAATGCTGTAAACCCTAACTTTGAAATTTCCAGAGTAGAAGGGCTTAAGAACTATACACAAGGATTCATCAAGGAGGGTGCTGGTGCTGGAGGAGCTATGTTCTTGGCTCTTATGCTTGGAAACAGCATCGATGAAATCAGAGAATCCATTGAAGATGCTTGTAGTTAAATTATAATTAATTTAACTATATTTTTTTAAAAAAAGTAATTATTCGTAACTATTAAAACAGATGTTTAAAATCTAAAAGTGAATTTAAAAAGAGAATTTGGTCATAAAAATAGAAAAAATAGATTTAAGAAAAATAGAAAAAGAGAAATAGATTTATTCTTGAATAGAAATAAATGCTATTTTTCCGCCTTTAATAACTTTTAAACCTTCACCATCATCTAAAACTAAGTTTAAAAAGTTATCAATGGTAATTATTTTTCCTTCTACTTCTTCCCAGTTTTTTAAACCAATAAGAACATCTTTGCCTTTGAATCTAGCAAATTGTTTGTTTACTTGGAAATTGTCACTCATTATATAGCCTCTTTAAATTATAAAAATAAAATCTTAATTTAATTGAATAATATTCGTAAAATATTATTTATATTTAATCTATTATAAACTTATTTAATTAATTTATCAAATTAATCAATTGAAATAAGAATTGAATTAATTGAAATAAGAATAGAATAAATTGAAATAAGAATAGATTAAGAAACAATAATGACTAAATTAGTTTAAATTTAACTCATTTAAAAGTTTATCTCTTTCTTTTCTAAGCTCTTTTAAAAGCTTTTCATCATTGCACCCTTCTTTTTCCAATTTTGCTAAAGTGTGTGTAACAGCTTGTAATGTAGCTTCAAGTTGGTTTACAGACATGTTTTATCTCCTAAAATTTTTTATAAATTGAATTTAATTATCTTAATTATCCCAATTATTTTAATTATAATTAATTTTACTATGTATCTTATATTATATATTGTTTGTGTATTATGAAATAAAATTTAATCATTTGTCATACCATGCATTTAAGGCATCCAAATCATGAGCCATATCCAAGATCAAAGGAGTCAATGTAGGCACATTCTCCTCTAAAAGGACATAGTCATCACTGTCTTTAGGATTTCCTTCGTAAAAAGCGCCATCAATCCAATAATAAGGTCTTCCCCTTGGGTCTATACGCATTTCAACAACAGGCTCATACATTCTTGTAGCCAATGGACATATTTTAGGTTCATAGGAATCAGGATCAGCTGGAACATTCAAGTTCAATATGTCAACCCCTTCTGGAAATCCATTATCAATGACTTTTTGGATAAGTTCCCTTAAGACCTTTTGGCTTGATGAAAAGTCAATTTCAATATGGCCTTCATCAAACTTGATATTGTCATCAGGAGTGTGCTGGCTCACAGCAATTGCAGGAATTCCAAGAGAAGCAGCCTCTGTTGCAGCACCAATTGTACCAGAGGTGGATAGTTCTCCTTTACCTGTGTTTCTTCCAGTGTTTATTCCAGAAATCACCAAGTCAGGCCAATCATCCATTATTTCATAAATGCCTATAGTCACTGCATCTGTAGGAGTTCCAGTCACCCCATATCCAATGTCACCATCTCTCAAATTGACTTCATTCACCCTAATAGGTTCAACAAGAGTCAATGCATGACCGATTCCGCTTTGCTGTTTAGATGGTGCAACCACAAAGGTTTTTCCAAATTCATCAGCAACTTGCTTAGCTGCTAAAATTCCTGATGCATCTACACCATCATCATTAGATAATAAAATTTTCATACGAATCAACAAACAATAAAAATTAGAAAAATATGATAAAATTATTTCCTCTCGAATTAAAATGATAAAATAAATTTATTCTCAATAAAATGAATAAAGAATAAAAAAAGAAGCTAATTTAAAACATTAGCTCTAAAATTATTTATTTGCAGAAATCAATTTTCTAGCTGCCCTCATATCATTGCTGTATATGTGGCCAGAAGTGGAATGGTAATGAAGACCACCGAAGTTTAGTTTATCTCCCATGATTTCCTTATTCACTTCCTCTTTCATTTTGATTCCAATGTATGTTATGAAAAACATGTTGGAATAAAATGCTCCGAAAATGTCATTGGAACGGAAGAAACAGTGAATGGTTAATTCCCCATCCCTGACAAGAATCTGTATAACCTGCAAGCAAGGAATGTCTTCCCTATCTCCATCCAATGCCGGGTCAATTGTAACAGCAACTGCACGATTACTTCCAGTAGCAGTTAGGATTCTTTGTTTCATGGTTTCAAATTGGTCTACACCAAAATGCTCCAAGATACGATTAGGATAAGTGTAAACAAAACCTTGATCATCTCTGATTTCAAAGGATTTAACATATTCATACAATGCGTCTCCTTTTATAGGGCATGAAGGAATATCAAATTTTCCGCTTTTGATCTCTTCCAACATCAATTCAGGAGTCATGTGCTGATATTTTGCTCTGAATTTTAAATCCAACGGATCATCAATATAATAATAATTACCAAGACTTTCTTTTAAATGATGATCACTGTCCTTATAGGTTTCCTTTCCTTCTTTTAAGATTTTATCAACAAAATCTAAGTAACATTGACCAATAGATAACATAATAAACGTTCCTTAAAATTATAATTAAAAAATAATCTAAATCTTTTAAAAATTAATGTTTAACTTTTAAAAATTAATGTTTAAATTTAATGTTTAATCAGATTATATAATTAATAATAATATATTTTTTCATGATTATAAATATTATGAAAAAATTTGAAAAAATGAAAAAAATTATGAAAATTAAATGAAGATATCAATGAAATTGATTAAAATGAGAAAAACTATGGAAATTGAATGATGATATTAGTGAAATTGATTAATTTTTTAGAAAAATTTAATAAAAATTATATATTGAGAAAATATAAATATATTATATTAAAATTAAGATAAGGTGAAACCGTGGAAAAGCCACAATTAGTGAATTTTATAGCTAAAGTTCTTGAAGATTCTGGCTTTAAAGTTTATAAAAATTTTAAGACATCACAACAGGTTGTAGACATATATGCAATCCTTCAAACATCCATGGGGGATTTTGGTTTAGTGGTTGCATGTAAAAACTACGATAAGGACTGGGAAGTTGGAATCGATGTTTTAAAGGAAATGGAAGTCATTGGTAAAAAACTTAGAGCCTCCAAAGTAGCTGTTGTAACCAGTTCCGGTTTTTCCTCTCAAGCGAAAAGATATGCTGAAGAGAGAAAGATCAAATTGATCGATAGAAACAACCTTGTCACTTTAGCTAAAAAATATTCAAATAAAAACAAGGAAACTAAGTCAAGATTAGACCGTGGAGCAAGCAGACTAACAGATATTGATAGCGATTCATTCTATAATAGAGATGTTAATAGAGATTATATTGACAATACATCAAATTATAATAGGGATTATGATGATGACAGGTCATATAATAGGCTTCAAGGTGCTTATGAAGGTTATGAGGAATTCTCTGAAGACATGGAATATTATGAGGATGAAGTGGGCGGATTGGAATTAAGTCATTACAGTGAGTATGATGATGACCTATACCGTGCTGAATTTTTAAATAAAACTCCAAGAGACAACTATTCAGGCCCAGCTAGCACATTATTTGCAAACCGTCAGCAACAAGCTCCAAAAAGAAGAAGGGCTCCGTCCCTTTCAGGAAATAGAAGAGTTGGCTCACTTAGCCAAAGAAGCAATAGGCCTACAAACAACCATAGTTTCTTCTCATCTTCTGACAATGCTTTAAGCAATTTTAGTGGACATGTTCCTCAAAAGCCAAGAAAACCTTGGGGAGAAATTATAAAACCTATATTAAGCAATCCTATAGCATCTGTTGCTGTGGTAGTCATCATTTCATATTTAATTGGATTTATCCTTGGAAAAATAGTAAAAGTGCCTACAGGATACTTAGGTATTGCTGAACTAGTAATAGCATTGATTTTGTCTTATGGTATCGTATTATACTCAGACAAAGAAGCGGATGTTTTAGTAAAAGGATCAATCGTGTTCTTTATTTCATTAGTAATAATTATGATATTGATTGTTGCTTTCTAAATCAGTGCTTTTACACAAAGCGTTTCAACCAAATCTTAATTTAAATTTTTTAAACCACTATTTTTATTTTTATTTTTTTCATTATTCTTATTTAAAAAAAATTACTTATTTCATCTTTTTTATCTGATTTTAAAAATTAGTTTTTAAAAAAAATAATTATTCTATCATTAACGAACAGATGAATGGGAACTAAAAATAGCTAATTGAAAAGAAATGAATGATAAAAAAATTTCAAAAAAAAAGTTGAGAAGTGGTTCCGACGAGATTCGAACTCGTGATCCTCTCGTTGTAAGCGAGATATCATACCCCTAGACCACGGAACCATTGCAAAAAAATAGAATTAAAGTTTATAAAAAAATTAATTCAAAAAATAAAGTAAAAAAAAATTTTCTCAAAAAATGAGAAAAAATTTTGGTCAAGGTTTTTGACCGAAGGTCAAAAAGCTTGGGAGTGGTTCCGACGAGATTCGAACTCGTGATCCTCTCGTTGTAAGCGAGATATCATACCCCTAGACCACGGAACCATACTACATAATAAATATTGTTAACATCTTATTTAAAACTTTCGATGGAAAAGATTTAAAATAAAAATCTTAGAGGTTATCTTAAAAAAATAAGCTATAAATGAATAAAATACAAAAATATCTAATGAAAAATCCTTAAAATAAGCAATATATTTAAAATATAAAAAATAAATAGTTAATAAAGGAATTATTTTTTAAAAACTTTTAATCAACCCAAAGTGCTGATTAAATAAAACAATTCTTAACTAACTACATTGACATTAAAATTTGACATTAAATAAATACTTTTAAAAAAACAAAAGGTGAAAATATGGCATTTGATGAAAATTTAAAAGTTTGGATGGATGGAGAATTTGTAGCATTAAAAGATGCTAAAATCAGCGTTCTCTCTCACGTAGTCCACTATGGAACTGCAGTATTCGAAGGTATAAGATGTTATGAAACTGAAAATGGACCTGCTGTATTCCGTTTAAAAGAACACGTACAAAGATTATTTGATTCCGCTAAAATTTACAAAATGGAAATTCCATTTACTCAAGAGGAAATCTGTGATGCAATCATAGAAACCATTAAGGAAAACAACTTAAAAGGATGTTACATCAGACCAATCACTTTCAGAGGCTTTGGTGAATTAGGTGTAAACCCATTAAACTGTCCTGTAAACACTACCATTGCTGTGTGGGAATGGGGAGCATACATTGGAGAAGAGGAAATGGAACAAGGTGCAAACATCGGTATTTCCACCTGGAGAAAACCTGCACCAGGAACATTACCTGTTCTTGCAAAAGCTGCAGCTAACTACATGAACTCCCAACTTGCTAACTTGGAAGCAGGAGAACATGGATACGATGAAGCTATACAATTAGATTATCATGGACATGTTGCAGAAGGTAGTGGAGAAAACATTTTCATCGTAGAAAATGGAAAAATCATCACTCCAGATTTAGGTTCTTCCATTCTTAGAGGAATTACCAGGGACAGTATCATGACCATTGCAAAAGACTTAGGTTATGAAGTTTCTGAAGAAACCATCTCAAGAGAAAGATTATACTTAGCTGATGAAGTATTCTTTACTGGAAGTGCAGCAGAAGTTACTCCAATCCGTGCAATTGACAACAGACAAATTGGTATTGGATCAAGAGGACCTGTAACTAAAGAATTGCAAGAAAAATACTTCGATGCAGTATATGGAAGATCTGAAGACATTCATAATTGGTTAACTTATGTCGAATAGACATGAGTTAATTAAATTTTTTTTAAAACTTTTTAAGACTTAACTGAATTAAAATTCTTATAAAAAAATAAACGAGTTGAAATAATGGATATTTTTCAAGCAATAATCATTGGACTTGTCCAAGGATTAACTGAATTTCTGCCTGTAAGCAGTTCTGCTCATTTGATTTTTGCTCAACAGGCATTAGGCGTAAGCGATGTAGGACTTGCCTTTGATGTGTTGATGCACGTAGGAACCCTTGTGGCTGTAATAGTGTATTTCTTTAATGATATTGTAAATATGATTAAAGGATTCCTTTTAAGTCTTGTTGACTTAAAGAACGGGAATTTCATGGGAGAAATCAAGAAAGACCCTTACAAGAAATTGGCTTGGCTTACAATATTGGCTACCATTCCTGTAGGTGTTGTGGGAGTATTGTTCAACGATATGATTGAATCAATGTTTCAGGGATTGACCATACCTGCATTCCTACTTTTAGTAACCGGTTGTCTTTTATATGCATCCCAAAGAATGAACAGCGGCAGAATAGATGTTAGAAACGTGACCATTAAAGAAGCTCTTATCATGGGATGCGGACAAGCATTAGCTGTATTGCCAGGACTTTCTCGTTCAGGTACCACAATAGCTGCTGGATTGTTTGCAGGATTGGATAAGGAATTTGCAGCAAAATTCAGTTTCATCTTATCAATTCCAGCAATTTTAGGTGCGGCGGTTTTCCAACTCAAGGATTTAAGCGGAGGAAATATTGAAATAGGTGCTTGCATTGCAGGATTTGTCGTTGCAGTTATTTCAGGATACTTAGCTATTAGCGTATTGCTTAAAATCGTTAGAGAAAAAAGCTTGGACATATTCGCATACTACTGTTGGATTGTAGGATTAATCGTCTTGATTGGAAGTTTAATACTCTAATCAACTTAAAAAAAAAGTTTAGAGAATATTTCTCTAAATTTTACTATTTTTATTTTTTTATTTATTTCATGAAATTTATTATATAATCATTTTAAAAAATTATTTATCCCTATTTTAAAATAGCTATTTTTAATTTTCTATTGTAGAAAAAATTTTTATAAAAAAGAAAAAATAATGTGTATTTTTTTAAAGCATGAATTTTAAAGTCTTTTTTTAAAAAATTTAAAATCAAAGAATACAGAAAAAAATAGAAAAATAGTTTAAAAAAAATATATTGTATACAACTTGTATACAATTAAAGCTCAACTTTTATACCCATGATTTCTCTTTTTCCATGAGCAATATCCCTTGCAATCTGTGCTGCACCAATAGCTCCAGATTCGCTTGAAATGATCTTGGTTGGGTACTTGTTCTTGAAGTACTTGTTCAACTCTTTCTCAAAATCAACAGGATCTTTCATAGAACCCATAGACCCTGTAAGAACAATTCCTTCAATCTCATTTTTACTGACTGCTATCAATCCTGCTATTTCCATAGCTACAGTCATTATCATAGTGTCGATAGCAAGCTTTGCTTTCTCATCACCATTTCTGTAATTGTTTAAAAGCTCATCCTTCATGAATGCAACCTTATTGTCAATTCCAGCAATCTTTATAGCTCCTGCATGTGAGAAGCATTCATTTGCTGTGCGTTTTCCATCATCGATGTCCCGAATCATTTCCAAGTCAAGAGGACCATGAACAACACCCATTGCACCGCAACAAGCATCAATAGCTCCTTTTATAATGCCATCTTCAACAAGCAAGTCAACGCTGTTGGAACTGATGTCTGCAACAATCATGTTTTCCCAATTGGTTTCAAGATAAGCGTTATAGACAATGCTTATTTTTTCAGGGCTTGCATGATGGGAATAAGCTGCTCTGAATAATGGGTCTAGCCACTCGCAATTCTTATGAATTCCTGGAATCATCAATACCGGCAAGTCAGCATTTTCAATTTCTGAATAAACTGATGTTCCTCCACCAGTTACCTTACCTGCACCGCCAATTGAAAGAATTCCTCTGTTTTCAACCCTTTCCATTGGAAGAATGGTGCTGATTCCATCCCCCATTGCATAAGTGATAATCATTAATTCAATATCATCCAAATCTATACGTTTAGACAACTCTTCAATAGCTGACACTTTTCCAGCCTTACTATCTTCACGAGATATCTTAAAAACATCAAGAACTTGCCTCTCATTCATTATTGCAAATGAAATGCCGGTAGTTCCATGATCCATACCTACAAATACCATTTTAATCACAATAAATTTTTTAAAATTTTAAAGAATAATAATTTAAAATTTGAAATTAATTAGAGTTTTCATTAGTTAATTTAGATATATTTGGCATAGTTTAAAAACTTTTATATAATATTTAAAAACAAGAAGTATTTAAAAAGTTTGAAAGAAAAATTTGATAAAAATAGATAATATTGTAAAAATAACTAAAAAAAGAAAAAATAAAAAAGAAAGAAGAAACTAGTATAGTAACTAGTAAAAAATTTTGGTCAAGGTTTTTAGCCGAAGGCTAAAAAGCTTGGTTATTCATCTTCTTTTTGTAATCCACAAGCAATTCTTAATCTTTTACCGACAATTTCGATGTCTTCTTTTTCTTCAGCAGCTCTCATTTCTTTTAAGTTTGCTGCATCAGTTGCGTTTTCATCTGCAAATTGTTTTTTGAAGGTTCCATCTTGGATTTCGGTTAAGATTGCTTTCATTTCAGCTTTAGTAGCATCAGTGATAATTCTGTTACCTCTGGTTAATCCACCGTATTCAGCAGTGTTACTTACATCATGCCACATTCCAGCCATACCGTTTTCGTAGATATCATCTACAATGAGTTTTACTTCGTGACAGGTTTCAAAGTAAGCGATTTCAGGTTGGTAACCTGCTTCTACTAAAGTTTCAAATCCTGCTTTGATAAGTGCACTGAGTCCACCACATAATACTGCTTGTTCACCGAATAAGTCAGTTTCAGTTTCTTCTTGGAAGGTGGTTTCAATTACACCTGCTCTGGTAAGGCCAACAGCTTTTGCCATACCTAATGCAATTTGCAATGCGTCACCGGTAGCATCTTGTTCAATAGCTACGAGACCAGGAATACCGAAACCGTCTAAGTAAGTGGTTCTGACACGAGAACCAGGTCCTTTAGGTGCAAACATTACAATGTTTACATCTTCTCCAGGTTGGATTAATCCAAAGTGAATGTTGTAACCGTGAGAGAATGAAATTGTGTTTCCAGCTTCAACATAAGGAGCGATTTGTTCTTTGTAAACTTTTTCTTGGGTTTCATCAGGTAATAAGATGTGGATAATGTCTGCAGCTTCAGCAGCTTCTTCAATAGTTTTTACATTCATTCCATCATCAACAGCTTTTTGCCAGGATGAACCTCCTTCTCTAAGACCAACAATTACATTTAATCCACTGTCAGCCATGTTTCTAGATTGACCACGTCCTTGACTTCCATATCCGATTACAGCAATGGTTTTGTCTGCAACGACTTCTGCGTCAACATCGTCATCATAATACATTTTCATATTAAAGACTCCTTTTTTGTTTTTTAATAATTTTATAAATTTAATAGTAAGGTTTTATCGTTTTAATTTTTAAACAATAAACCAATATATTCAATAGAGAAATTAGTTTATTGAAACGTTTACTAATTTTAGTATTAAATATAATGTTTATATATTTAATTTAATAGTTTATAAAACTTATCAATAGAATAATTGATAGCTCAGATGATATCTTTTAAATATTTTATACAACAATTATATATTGATAAAGATATATAATGAAATACTGTAAGAATTATTTTTAGAAAATGTTATGATTAAGGGGAAAAGGATTAATGAGCGAAAATAAAGAAAAGAATAAAAATATTGAGGTAATTACTGGAGATCCGAAAAGGGCTATAAGAAAGCTTAGTGTGCCTATGATGGTTTCCATGCTATTGATTATGATGTATAACCTTGCAGACAGCATATGGGTAGCTGGTATCGGTTCAGATGCATTGGCTGCAATTGGATTCATCACACCACTATTCATGGTTCTTGTAGGACTAGGAAACGGTATCGGTTCAGGTGCAAACTCACTTATAGCAAGATATATCGGTGCAAATAATTTCGGACAGGCAAACAATGCAGGTTTGCATGCAATCGTACTTTCAATAGTTGTATCTCTCATATTTACAGTTATAATGACTGTATTAATGGTTCCTATTCTACAACTTATGGGAGCAGGCGATACAATAGGATATGCACTCGATTACGGTTACATTATCTTTGGATTCCTATTCATCTTTGTTTTCTCAGGAGTATTGTCTGCAATATTCAGATCTGAAGGAGATATGAGAAGAGCAACAATAGCTATTGCAGTTACAGCTATACTCAACATTATCTTAGACCCTATTTTCATTTATGTATTGGATTTAGGAATCGTAGGAGCTGCTTGGGCAACAATCATCTCATGTACAATGTCAATTCTTGTAATGAGCTATTGGATTTGGGGTAAAAAAGACCTTTTTCTTGATTTAAACCCTAAAAACTTTAAATACAATAGTGGAATTCTAATTGACACCCTTCAAGTGGCTATCCCTTCAACCCTTGAAAACGTAATCTTCTCAGCACTTGCAATCATAATCAATTCCATGCTTGTTATTACAGCTGGAACTGATGCAGTGGCTGTATATACCGCTTCCATGAGGATTGTTCAATTATGTATGATACCATTGATAGGTATTGGAACAGCTGTTCTTACAGTAGCAGGAGTGGCATACGGTGCACATAATTATAAAAACCTTAAGATTGGACATAGTTACTCTATTAAATTAGGATTTGCAGTATCAATCTTGCTTGGAGCAATCATGGTTATTTTCTCAAGCCAAATTGCTACAGCATTCAGTTATACAAACGCAAGTGCAGGACTTTCATCACAAATCGCAACTGCAATCAGCATATTAAGCTTTTTTGTGCTTGCAATTCCTCATGGTATTATGTCTTCAATGATGTTCCAAGGAGTTGGAAAGGGAACATACTCACTTATCATTACCCTTCTTAGATCACTTATCTTGGAATCTGTTTTAGCATACCTATTCTGCTTTATCTTTGGATGGGGAGTAATTGGAATATATGCTGGAGTAGTGCTTGGTTGTTTCCTTGGAGGAACAGTTGGATATGTATGGGCTAAATTCTTCATTAGAAAGTTCGAAAAGATATCCAAAGACAGGTACGATGGCGTAGAGTCATAAAAAAAGAAAAATAAAACTAAATAAAAAATTTTTTTTAAAAAATTATTAAAAATAGATAAATAAAATAATTAAAAATTGGTTTTATTTTAAAAAATAAAAAAAGTAGTTAAGAGAAATCCCTTAACTAGTGATGACCTCTTGCAATAGCAGTAGGTCCAGTACGAGCTATTTTTTTGATTCCAAATGGCTTAAGCAATCTTAAGAATGAATCGATCTTTTCAGGATTGCCTGTAACTTCCATTGTAATGAAATCATCACATACATCAATGATTTTTGCCTTGAAAATATCTGCATATTCTATAATCTCAGACCTTGATTTTTCTCGTGTGGTCTTAACTTTAACTAAGCAAAGCTCTCTTTTTAAAACATAATCAGGGTCAAGATCCTTGATTTTTACAACATCAACAAGCTTGTGCAATTGCTTGATGACTTGTTCCAAGACCTTTTCATCGCCTTTTACAACGAAAACCATTCTAGCCAAACCTTCAACTTCAGATGTCCCTACGGTAATGCTGTCAATGTTAAATCCACGTCTATTCAATAATCCTGCAACATTTTGAAGTACACCTGGCTTGTGTTCAACTAAAGTACTGATAACATGAGATTTTTCGCTCATTCTATTTTCCTCCTTCTGCATATTGGGAATCTTTAGAAAGCTCCTTGTCATCTAAATAATCAACTTCAACATCACTTTCATATTTATACTCACCAAGAAGGTCATTTATTCCTCCACCTGGTGGGAACATTGGAATGAACTCATTCTTCTCAACAGTAATGTCTACTAAAATAGCTTCATTATCTTTCAATGCTTTGGATAAGACCTCTTGAGTCTTGCCTACTTCTTCGACCCTTACTGCATTGATGCCGTAACTTTCAGCTAATTTAACAAAATCAGGAGTGCTTCCCATATCAGTTTGGGAGTATCTTTGGTTGTACATCTTGTTTTGCCATTGGTAAACCATTCCTAATTTTCTGTTGTTTAACATAGCGATAACTACAGGAATATCATACTCCTTGATTGTAGCCAATTCTTGAGAAACCATTAGGAATCCTCCATCACCTACAATTGCAAGCACTGCATCATCTGGACATGCAACTTTTGCACCAATAGCTGCTGGGAAACCGAATCCCATAGTTCCAAGACCTCCTGAAGATATGAACTTGCGAGGTTTTGAAATGTCCAAGAAATGTGCCGCCCACATTTGGTGAAGACCTACATCAGTGGTTACAATGGTATCTTCAGTAATTGAGTTTGCAATTTCCTTGATTACCTGTTGAGGTTTTAATGGAATATCATCATAACTTACTCTTGGTATTGTAGATTTCTTAAATTCTACAATAGATTTTAACCAAGCATTCTTATCGCTTGGTTTTGCTTCAAGCTCTTTAATCAATTGATTCAATACAATCTTAGCATCACCTACAATAGGCAAGTCTACAGCAACATTCTTACCAATCTCTGCAGGATCTATGTCAATGTGGATAACCTTAGCGTTAGGTATGAACTCTTCCAGTTTACCGGTAGTTCTGTCAGAGAATCTGCAACCAATTGCAAGAAGGCAATCTGTTTTATTGATATTTTGATTAGCTACTTGCTTTCCATGCATACCAAGCATTCCCATGGACAAGTCATCCTTCTCATCAACAATACCTTTACCCATCAATGTAGTAGCTATAGGAGCATTGATCAATTCTGCAAGTTTCTTGACTTCCTCATTAGCACCGGATAAAATGGTACCTCCACCTGCTAAAATAAATGGCCTTTCTGCTTCAAGAAGCATTTTAGCAGCTTTTGCAATTTGTTTAGAATTACCTTTCACAGTAGGCTTATAACCAGGAGTTGGAATTGTTCCCAATACATAATCATCCAATTCTTGCTCTTGCACTTCTTTAGGAACATCGATTAATACAGGTCCGCATCTGCCAGTTGAAGCGATTTCAAAACTGGTATTTATGATGCTTGGAATATCGTTTGCGTCTTTTGGCTGATAGGAATGTTTAGTGATAGGCATTGTAATACCCATGATGTCTACTTCCTGAAATGCATCATTACCGATTAAATTACTTACAACCTGTCCGGTAATTGCAATAAGTGGAGATGAATCCATATATGCATTTGCAATACCAGTGACCAAGTTTGTTGCACCAGGTCCGGAAGTAGCTAAACAGACACCAACTTTACCAGAAGCTCTTGCATAACCTTCTGCAGCATGTGCTGCACATTGTTCATGTCTAACAAGTATATGCCTTAAATCTGAATCATATAGCATGTCATAAAATGGAATTACGGTACCTCCAGGGTAACCGAAAATGGTGTCAACACCCTTATCCATTAAAGCTTTAATAATAGCGTCTCCGCCTCTCATTTTCAACCATCCTTTTCATTTTAATAAATTTAATAATCATGATTTTAATTTTAGAAAATCCTGTTTTGAAAAACAAAAAATTTTCATCAAATTTTATTCAATTATTTGTAATATAATAATATATATCTTAAGATAGATATAAATATTAACATATGTTTTTTAAAAAATATATACTAATAAAAACATAAATCATAATAATAAGGATTTTAATTTTTTATTGACATGAAAAATTAATCTGAAATATTAAACTCAAAACTCTTGAATGGAGATTAAAAATGAAAGTATTAGTTGTTGGAACCGGTGCAAGAGAACATGCAATCTGTGATGCATTGATAAAAGATGATGTAGAATTATATGCTTACATGAGCAAGAACAATCCTGGAATCAGTAAAATATCCACTTTTAAGAAGGGAGATGAAGGGGAAGTTGATGAAGTGGCTAAATTCGCAAAGGAAAATGAAATCGAATTGGCTGTAATCGGACCTGAAGCTCCTCTTGGAAAAGGAATTGTAAATGCTCTTGAAGCGGTTGGAGTCCCTTGTGTTGGACCAGCACAAGAATCCGCAAGAATTGAAACTGACAAATCCTTTATGAGAAACCTCTTTCAAAAATACCAAATCAAAGGATCATTGACCTACAAGGTATTTGATAATTATGAAGACATCAGCGCTTTCCTTGATGAATATGAAAAGGACGTTGTAGTGAAACCTGTAGGATTGACTGGCGGTAAAGGGGTAAAAATCGTAGGTGACCACCTTAAAGACAACCAAGATGCAAAAGCTTATGCAAAGGAAGTTATGGATAATGCGATGGGCGGATTTGCACAAGTAATCATTGAAGAGAAAGTCGTTGGAG
This sequence comes from uncultured Methanobrevibacter sp., assembly GCF_902784195.1. NCBI lineage: Archaea > Methanobacteriati > Methanobacteriota > Methanobacteria > Methanobacteriales > Methanobacteriaceae > Methanobrevibacter > uncultured Methanobrevibacter sp. Next base: position 24,278 of record NZ_CACZTX010000004.1, on the reverse strand, counting down.
AGGAATTCACCATCCAAGCATTCTGTGATGGGGAAAACTTAGCTCCGATGCCTGCAGCTCAAGACCACCCTCATGCTTTTGAAAATGACCAAGGATTGATCACTGGTGGAATGGGTTCCTACTCTGATGTTGGTGGATTATTGCCATTCATGACTCAAAAGGATTACGATGAAGCTGTTGACATCATGAAAGAAACCTTAAAGGCAATAGCTAAGGAAACAACTCCTTACAAAGGAATTCTTTACGGCCAATTCATGTTATCCAATGAGGGCCCTAAATTAATTGAATACAATGCAAGATTCGGTGACCCTGAAGCAATGAACGTGCTTCCACTTTTAAAAACCTCAATGCTTGATATCTGTAAGGATATCGTTGCAGGAAATCTTGGTGAAGTTGAATTTGAAGACTTGGCTTCAGTATGCAAATACATAGTGCCTGACGGATACCCAGACACTCCTCATGCAGGAGAGCTCATTGAAGTGGATGAGGAAGCTATTGAAGCGCTTGGTGCAAAAGTGTTCTATGCAGCTGTAAGCCAAGAGGAAGATGGAATCCATCTTTCAGGTTCAAGAGCTTTAGGAATTGTTGCTCAAGGAGAAAGCATTGCTGAAGCTGAAAAAATAGCTGAAGAAGCTTGTAACATAGTTGAAGGAAATGTTTACCATAGAAGAGACGTTGGAACTGCAGCTTTAATCCAAAAACGTATCGATCATATGGAAGCAATCAGAAACGAATAAGCTTTTAATCTGTTTTAGATTGATAGCTAAAGGTTAATTAGTTATTCATTAACTAATTAACAACTAATACTTTATAACAATAAAACTATTGGAACACTTAAAATTTAGATTAAACAATTAATTCGGTGATTTTATGTCTAAATCAACAAAGTCTATAAATGCTACCTTGAAAAAGGTGAAGAAATTAGAAAGACAAGGGAAATACCAAAAGGCATTAAAGCTTTGTGACGAATATTTAGACAATGCTATCGCTGAAACCCTAATTTTATTAAAAATAGATCTCCTTGTTGAATATTACAATAACGATTATTTTATAGGATTGATAAATGAATATAAAATCAAATTAACTCATTTTTTAGAAGAAGGCCAAGAAATAGAGCTTTTAAAAATCTACAATACCCTTGACAATTATCTTGAACTCAAAACCCAAAACTTGGCAAATGAGGGCATCGTCAAGTCATACCTTGCTGGGGGATTGTTGATTGATAATCTGGAAACCATTCTTGTATTGAATGAAATGGTCAAGGACAATTATGAAAGCATAAAAAATGATGAGGAATTCATTGAAAACAAGGTTCCTCAAGAGCTTAAGAACTTTGTGGAAAATGTTTCAAAAACATCCTATCAATACTTAGAACTCATTTTAGAAAATCCCAAAGAGCAAATAGCAAGTTCCAATTTCAATCTCGATGCAATCAAATCTAAATTGAGACAATTCCTTGAACCTAAAAAAGAAGATGCTAAATTGGATTCAAGTGAAGATAAAATTGATGATTTATTGCCTGAAATTGGAAAAGATGAAGAAGATACTGCTTGTGAAAAAGCAGATGAAATATCTGAGCTTGAAGAGAAAAGTGTAGTTACTTTAGGAGAAATAATCAACCCTATAGAGAATGATGATGAGGACATTCTAGAAACAGAGGATAAGACTGAATTTGCTAAAGAATACAGCATTGAAGAAGAAATCCAAGGCCTTAAAGAAATCATTTCATATTTGAATGACAAGAATCAGTTCAAGAAAGCATTGGTATATCAAAGAAGACTTGTTAAATTGGCAAGAGAGGAAAACATAAAACCACAACGTGAAGCTGATTTGAAGCAAAGAACACTTTCTGACTTTTAATGTGATTGTCAGAAAAAATGCTTTAATATATTTTTAATGTAATGTAATCATTAATTTTTTACAATTATTTTTAGATATTTTTTTTAACTATTTTTTTTAGCATTTTATAAAAAGCATACGCTTTTAAAGTGATAAGTTTTAATATTATTAAAAATAAATATTTAATTTTATTATACTAAAAATTAATATAAAGCAATACGCTATTTTTAATTTTTAGTGAATTTTTAAGATTTAAATAATTTTTATGAAGGAGTCTAAATGAGAAGTCTATTATCAGTAAGTGATATTGAAGATGAAGTCACTAGAATCTTAGATATTGCAAGTGACTTCAAAGCAGGAAAAATGGAGGAAAAACCTCTAAAAGATCAAAAGTTAGCAATGATTTTCCAAAAATCATCTACAAGAACAAGAGTTTCCTTTGAAGTTGGAATGTATGAATTAGGCGGAACTGCATTGTTCCTATCCACTAACGATATCCAATTGGGAAGAGGGGAACCTATTAAGGATACTGCAAAAGTCCTATCCAGATTCGTTGATGCAATCATGATTAGAGCTATTGAACACGATGATGTAATAGAGCTTAGGGATGAGGCAGATGTGCCAATCATAAACGGTTTAACCAATCTAGAACACCCTTGCCAAGCTTTGGCAGACATGTTGACTGTCAAGGAACATAAAGGAGGATTTGATGGAAAATTCGTTTATGTAGGTGATGGAAACAACGTATGCAACTCACTTTTATTAATCTGCGGATGTTTAGGAATGGACATGGCTGTTGCTTGTCCAGACGAATACAAGCCAAATGCAGAAATTGTAGCTAAAGCTAAAGAATATGCTGCAAAAAACAATTCCACTATCACAATTACAAGTGATGTAAAAGCTGCTGTTAGCGGTGCAGATGTTATCTATACTGATGTTTGGGTAAGTATGGGTGATGAAGCTGAAGCAGAGAAAAGAAGAGCTGACTTTAAGGAATATCAAGTAAATCAAGAACTTATTGATTTGGCAGATGATGACGTGATCTTCATGCACTGCTTGCCTGCAATAAGAGGAGAAGAGGTAAGCGCTGAAGTTATTGACGGCCCTCACTCTGTAGTGTATGACCAAGCTGAAAACAGAATGCATGCACAAAAAGGAGTATTGTACTACTTCTTGAAAGAATTGCAAAACCAATAATCAATCTGATTTAAAATGATATAATCTATGCTGATTAGACAATTTGACGACTCCATAATCATTTAAAAAATATCTGATTTAGAGAATTTAAAGATTCCAATATCATTTAAAAAATTTTCAAAAAACAATTTAATTATAGTATTTAGGGAAAGGGTGGAAACATGGACTTTAATGACCCTGCATTAGAACACTTAGTAAATAAAATTACAATTGCACTCCAAGAAAACAATAGGGAAGAGGCAGCAAGATACATGGATATCATCATTGAAGAGTATCCGGAAGTGGCGAATATCTTAATGAATTCTATAGAATTCCAAACATTGATGGCTGAAAATGAGGAAATAGTTGAAAATGAATCTCATGCATTAAGTGATGAAGATATCATCAAGCCTGGAAACAGCATGGAAATCGATGAGCAAAGAGTCATTGATGACATGAACGCAATGTTGGATATTGAGCCTACAACTGCTCAGGAATTCATTCAAAAAGGTACTGTCTTGACAATTACAGAGCAATTTGAAGATGCTTTAGACTGCTTCAATAATGCATTGGAATTAGATCCGAATAACCTTTCCGCATTAATTTCAAAAGGAAACACTTACGAACTTATGGAAAATTACGAAGAGGCTTCCAAGGTCTATGACATTGTTATGGATGTGGAAGTAAGTGGAATTTACGATTTAATGAGTAAAGGATATGTCCTTGAAAATCATCAAAGATTTGAAGATGCCTTAAAAACCTATAATAAGGCTCTCAAATCTGACAAAAACAATTCAAACATTCTATTTTTAAAAGGAAGCTGTTTAATCAAGCTTCAAAAGCATAATGAAGCTGTTCAAACCTTAGATGAATGCATTGAAAGATACAGCGACAACCCATACGAAACAATTTTCGAATTGGAGAATGCATACCACAACAAAGGTGTTGCATTGCATGCCTTAGAGGAAGATGACGAAGCTCTTGAAGCATTCTCTCTTGCACTTGGAATCAATCCAAACTATCACTACTCCTATTATGAGATTGGAATAATCCAAGAGGACAGGGAGAAATATGAAAGCGCTTTGAAAAACTATGAAAAATTCCTTGAATTCGACAACACTGACTCTGAAGTAGTGGAAGCGAAAGAAAGAGTAGAGAAATTGATATAATATTATCAAATTTTTGGCAAAATTATATTTTAAATATGGGTGGTAATGTGAGTTTTTTGAAAAATAAGCCAAGCCAAATGGAATTATATCCAATAATTACTGCATTGTTTTGCGGATGCCTTATAATTTCAAACATTCTTGCTTCAAAAACATTTTCATTATACGATATAATATTGCCATGCGGCGTTGTCATATTCCCACTTGTATATATTGTAGGAGATGTGCTAACTGAAATCTATGGATTTACACTTGCAAAAAGAACCATCTATTTAGGTTTTATAATAAATTTAATAGCTGTCATAGCATATCAGATAGCCATATTCTTACCTGGAACAGATCTTGCAACTTCAAATGCATTCAGCATTATTTTAGGAAGCACTCCAAGAATATTGATTGCAAGTTTAATATCATACCTTGTAGGATCTTATGTAAACGCTTATTTTATGAAAATACTAAAGGAAAGATACACAGATTACCTATTTGCAAGATGTTCAATAAGCACATTGTTTGGTGAAGGATTGGATGCAATAATCTTCATTACAATTGCATTTGCAGGATTAATGCCTAATGAGGTTTTGATTACAATGATAATCTGTCAAGGCGCATTCAAGATAATTTATGAAATCATTGTTTATCCAATAACCAGAACTGTAATCAATTGGATAAAGTCACTTGATGATACACCATTTGCAAAAATAGCTTAAAATAAATCCAACATCATCAAAAAAAATAAAAAATATCTAATTTTAAAAATAATAAAAAAAGTAGTTGAAGAGCATATCACTCTCCACTATAAGAAAGAATTTTGGTCAAGGTTTTGCAGGCCGAAGGCCTGGAAAAGCTTGGTGGAAAAGCTTGGCTACATTAACTCAGGAGCACTAACTCCTAAAATGTCCAATGCATTTCTTAAGGTGATTCTAGCCTTTTCAACTAAAATCAATCTTGCACTTTCCACATCAGAACCGATTACCTGTTCTGATTTGTAGAATCTGTTGAATGCACCAGCTAAGTCTTGACAGTATTGAGCAATTGGATGAACTCTTTTTATGTTTGCTGAATCTTCAATCAAGCTTGGGAACTTAGCAATCAATTTTACCAATTCTTTCTCATTGTCATCCAATGACCAGTTTTCTTCAGCTTTGAGACTTGCTAAATCAATATCTTTTTCATCTTGAGCTTTTCTAAGTAATTTGCAAGCTCTTGCATGAGCGTATTGAATTGAAGCGCAACCTCTTTCAAAGCTTAAGGCTTCATCCCATTTGAAAGTGATGTGTTTTTCAGGGGATAACCTTGCAATGTAATATCTGATTGCACCGATACCAATCTCTTCAGCAATCTCATCAATGGTTTCCTCATCGAGATCAGGTCTTCTTGAGACAATTTCTTCCTTAGCTCTCTTTACAGCTTCATCCATCAATTCGTCTACAGATATGAACACTCCTCTTCTTGTAGACATGGAACCTTCAGGTAATGTAATGAATTCATAGAAGATAACTTCCATCTTGTCACTGTTAGGTTCAATCTCTTCGAGTATTTCAAGAGCGAGTTCCACTTGTCTTGCAGCCAATTTATGGTCAGAACCGAAGATGTCCAATACCTTATCGCATTTCTTGCATTTGTAAATGTGATATGCAATGTCTCTTGTAGAATATAAGCTTGTTCCATCTGCTCTTCTTAAGACAAGATGCTTGTCAATGCCATATTCAGTCAAGTCAAGGTATAATACATCCTCTTTTCTTGCATAACCGATTTCATACAATTCATTGGTGATCTTGTCAACAATGCCTGTCCTTACGAATTGTCCTTCCCAAACAAATGCATCATGCTTTACATTCATTCTTTTCAAGGTTTCCTTTACACCTTCAAGACAACTGTTAACAGCATATTCGAACTTTTCATCAAGGTCTGATGGGCCACCTTCATATTTTCTGATGGTTGCATCTACTCCTTCACCTAAGGACTCATCCTCTTTTAGCATTTGATTGACTTTAAAGTATAATTCTCCAACTTTGTGGTCAATCTTTTCAGCTGGTTGGTCTTCAAGTTTCAATCCAAGCTCTTCCATACCGAAAACAATCATAGCCAATTGTCTTCCCATATCGTTTACATAGTATTGGGTATCCACTTCTCTACCTGCTGTGGTTAAAAGTCTTCTTAAGGAATCCCCTAAAACAGAGTTTCTGATGTGACCAATATGCAATGGACCGTTAGGGTTAGCTGAAGTGTGTTCCAAAATGATTTTTTCATCAACTTTTGGAAGTTCACCATAATCCTCATCTACAGAATCCAACAATTGCTTTGCAAAGATATCATGATTGATGAAGAAATTTACATAAGGGCCAGTAGCTTCAACCTTTTCAAAAATTTCAGGAAGTTCTATTTTTTCTACAACTTCAGGAGCAATTAAATTTGGAGCCTTTCTTAAATGTTTAGCCAATTGGAAAGAAACAGTGCTGGCCAAATCACCTAACTCTGGATTAGGTGGAAACTCCAATTTAATTTCATCTTCAAAATCACAGTCGAATTGATCAACTGCTTTTTTTAAAGCTTCTTGAGCTTCAGATTTTATTTTAAAGTACATATAAACACCGATAAATATAAATTTTTAATTGATTGAAAATGGATTTCATTAAAACATTAAAAATAGCTTCCACCATAGGCAAAAACCAAAGCCATTTTCTATAAAAAAATTATTATAAAAATAATAAAAATAACGATTAATTAAAATTGATTTAATATATGAAACTATTATTTAAAATTACCATATAATCAATATAATTAACCTTAAAATATTAAAGTCCTCTTATCCATATGGAGATGTATCCTATTTTAGGAATAATTACAGGTTGGCCATTAAAAGTTAAGACTCTAGAGGTAATCTGACTTTCAGTTACCCAATAAGGGTCTGCAACATCATTATTATCCCCTTTTATCTTAAAGACTGTAGTGCTATTTATTTGACCTTTTTCAATCACTCTATGGATAACCGGCCCATCATGCCAAGCTGCATTGTAGACTACAATGTCTCCAACTTCAACTTCATCTGGATTGAACTCCTGCAATCCAAGTAAGTTTGCTTTTTCAAGCACTACAATATCTCCCCTATACATAACAGGTTCCATACTGCCGGATACAACTACATTCAAGTGTTGTGCAGCAATAAGAACAAGGATGATAAGGACAATATAAACTGCTATTTCTTTTAAATCTATATCCAAAATAACACCTTTTCATATTTTTTTTAATTATTAAGATAATTATAAAAATTAAAAATTCTTTTTTCCAAAGAAAAAATTTTTAATACTATTATAATATGAATATTATATACTCTAAAATATTTAAATTTATTTAAAAAAAGGATAAAAAGTTAAAAGGATAAAAAGTTCTACTAGAAATGATAGAATAACTTTTGAAAATTAAAAAAAAGAAAAATAATGAAGCTATCTTAAGATAGCCCCTTCGTCTGCAGAGGATACTGAACGTCTGTAGATGTTTAGCCATCCTTTGACCTTTTTCTCAGGAAGATCTGCATTTGCAATTCTTTCCTTGATTTCCTCATCAGACAATTCAACATTCAAGTTACCGTTTGTGATGTCGATTTCAATTATGTCTCCATCTTTGAGTGCTGCAATTGGTCCGCCACTCATCGCTTCAGGAGATACGTGACCTATGCAAGGACCTCTTGTTCCTCCAGAGAAACGTCCATCTGTAATGAGTCCAACATTCTTGATACCCATTCCCATAATAGCGGAAGTTGGGTTTAGCATCTCTCTCATTCCAGGACCTCCTTTTGGACCTTCACATCTGATTACAAGAATGTCCCCTTCCTTAAGCTCATGATTGAAAATAGCTTCAACAGCATCCTCTTCACTATTATAGACTTTAGCAGGGCCTTTTAGTTGCATCATGTCTTCAGGTACAGCTGCAGACTTTACAATTGAACCGTTTGGAGCAAGGTTACCTTTAAGTACAGTAAGTCCTCCAGCTTCGTGAATAGGATCATCAAGTGTATGAATGACACCATTTCCAGTGACTTTTGCATCTTTCAAATTTTCTTCCAATGTTTTTCCAGTACAGGTCATGACTGAAGTGTCTAATTTTGACTCTATAGTTTTCAATACTGCAGGAATACCTCCGTCAGCATGCAAGTCTGCCATGGTGTCTTCTCCTGCAGGAGATAAAAGTGCAATATGAGCTACCTTATCACTGATTTCATCAAATAAATCCAAGTCTGCATGAACTTGCTTTTCTTCTAGTTCATATGCAATAGCTGGAATATGCAATGCTGTGTTACTTGATCCACCAAGAGCCATATCCATTGCAATAGCGTTTTCAAATGCTGCTTGAGTCATGATGTCAGATGGCTTTAAGTCCTCTTTTACCATTTCTACAATTCTTTTACCGCTAGCTACAGCCAATTCCTTTTTCTTATCACTTAATGCAAGAGCTGTAGCACAGGTAGGCAAGCTCATACCAAGAGTTTCAGTGACACATGCCATGGTGTTTGCAGTAAATAATCCAGAACAGCTTCCAGCTCCAGGACAAGCACAGCATTCCAATTCATATAGTTCCTCTTCAGTAATCTTTCCAGAGGACAATTCACCGACTGCTTCAAATACAGTGATCAAGTCTGCATTCTTGTCATTGTATTTTCCAGGTTCCATTGGTCCACCGGTTACAAAGATGGATGGAACATCAAGTCTTGCAGCAGCCATAAGCATACCTGGAACAACCTTATCACAACTTGGAATCATTACAAGACCGTCAAAGCAATGCCCCATTGTCATGCTCTCTACAGTGCTTACTACGATTTCACGTGAAGCAAGTGAATATTTCATACCCTCGTGGTTCATTGCAATACCATCACAGATAGCCATGGTATCAAATTCAAATGGAATTCCTCCAGCTACCCTAATACCTTCCTTTACATATTCCACTAATTCCCTAAGGTGAATATGGCCAGGTACAATGTCAGTGTAACTGTTTGCAATACCAATGAATGGTTTTTCAAAATCATCATCCTTCAATCCACAAGCACGTAAAAGAGATCTGTGTGGTGCTCTTTGGACTCCTGCTTTTACTTTATCACTGTTCATAATTATCATCCGAATAAATTGTAAATTAATTAAAATAATTTTTTTAATTTAAATCAAGAATTTAATGATTTACTAATTATTTATTAGTAATTAATCTTTATTAAATTTAATTTAAAATAGTTTAAAAATAGTAATTAAAAAGAGTTGAGATTGAAAAATAAAAATAGGTTTTGGAAAAAAAGAAAAAAAGTTGATTAAATCTAATCTGATTTAATCATTGTTAAAACCATTTTATATGGTCCGTTAACTGCTTGCAAAGCATGTGGAACATTTGCAGGCATGATGAGGAATTCCCCTTTCTTGACTGTGTGAGGTTCACCAGCCAATGTGATTTCCGCTTCACCATCGATTATTTGAACCATAGCATCAAAAGGAGCACTATGTTCACTTAATCCTTGTCCCTTGTCAAATGCAAATACAGTTACAGTACCAAGTTCCTTTTTGATTACTTCCATGCTCACAACTGAGCCTTCCTGATATTCAATCAAGCTTTCCAATTCGATTGGTTTTCCTTTTAAATCCATAGTAATTTCTCCTTTTAATTAATAGTTTAAGTTTTATATATGATTTTAATGTTTTGAATTTGTAAATAAAACAAATTATGGGATTTATCCCATAATCTTTTTGATATCTTCTTTTGGAGTTGATATTGGAGTCAAGTTGAAGTTTTCAACTAAAACATTCAATATGTCCTCATTAGCCCAAGCAGGAAGAACAGGTCCAATGAACATATCTGTTTTTCCAAGGTATAACAAGGTCCAGAGGATTGCAGCTGCCTTTTGTTCCATCCAACTTAATACAATGGTAAGAGGCAATTCATTCAATTCCATTTCAAACAATTCACATAATGCAACAGCAAGATCAATAGCTACAATAGCATCGTTACATTGACCTAAGTCCAATAGTCTTGGAATTCCTTCAATGTCTCCTAAGTCAAGGTCATTGAATCTGAACTTATTACAAGCGAGGGTTAATACAATTGTATCTTCTGGCAATTCCTTTACGAATTCTCTGTAATAGCTCATTCTTGGGTTTGGAGTGTCACAACCAGCTACAAGGAAGAATCTTTTTATTTTACCAGCAAGCACTAGTTCCTTGATTTGAGGTGCTAAGGATAAAATAGTGCTTAAACCGAAACCAGTAGTTACAGTAGAAAGCTCTTCAGCTTCAAGACCGCCTAATTCAATAGCTTTATCAATCAATGGCTTGAAGTCATAATCCTCAATTACCTGTGCACCAGGGATTTTTACGATATCCATAGTGAACAATCTTTCAGCATACTCAGGTTTTGGTAACAATACACAGTTGGTAGTACCTAAGATTGCTGCATTGTACTTGGAGAATATTTTCTTTTGATCAATCCAAGCTCCACCGATTTGACCTGCTAAAGATTCATATTTGTTTAACTCTGGGTAACCATGTGCAGGCAACATTTCACTGTGTGTGTAAACCTTTACACCAGTTCCTTCAGTTTGCTTTAATAATTCTTCTAAAGCCTTTAAGTCATGACCGGTTACTATAATAGCCGGACCTTCTTGAGCTCCTACTTTCACTTCAGTTGGCACTGGTTCACCAAAGTTTTTGATATGAGCTTCCTTAAGCATTTTCATGACCTTAAAGTTTGCTTCTCCAGAGTCAAGTCCTAATTGAACTAAATCTCCTACATCAAAGTTTACGTTGGTTAAAGTGGAGTATAATCCTTTAGTCAAGAATTCGTCTACACTATCATCAGTTACTCCTAATTCGTTGCAGTGGTAGTTGTAGGCAGAAATACCTTTCATTGCAAAGATCAAGTTGTCTTGAAGTCTTGCAACAGTACCATTTTTACCGCATACCCCTACATTTGTACATGCACTGCCTCTTGCAGTTTGGGAACATTGATAACAAAACATGTTGAAATCACTCATATAACACACATCCTTCTTTAAAAATTTCTTCTGTCATTTATTAAATATAAAATAGAAATATCGTTTTATTGGTTTTTCTCAAATCCTAATATGAAAACGCTTTTTTCCATTTTATCCTTAATTAACTAAACATATTTTTTATAGCACTTATAAATATTTTGTAACTAGCATAGGGTAAAAAGTAACAAAATATTTTTATAAAACAACACTTATACTAGAATATGAAGAAAAAACTTAATCTAAATCTTTAAAATCATTTTCAAGAGGGATTAAAATGGAAAAAATTATAGAATCTTTAGAAAAATTCGGATTAACACGATACGAAGCTAAGGCATATATAGGAATGTGCAATTTAATTACAGGCAAGGCTGAAGAGATTGCTAAATCTTCAGAGATCCCCCGATCAAAAATATATAATACTCTAAAAGCATTGGATAAAAAAGGATTTATTGAAATAACCCATACCAGACCTCTTGAATATAAGGTAGTCCCTCCAAGTGAAATAATCAAAATGAAAAAAGATGAACTGATTAAGGAACTTGAATCCTCCCAAGAGAAACTTGATGAAATCTATAATGACCAAATATCTGAGATACAGGCTCCAGTTTGGCTAGTCAAAACTAGCGAAAATATCATTAATAAAGAGATAGAAATCGTTAAGAGGGCCAGAAAATCAATCAACATGAGAATAGGATACTTGCTTGCGGGGGAAGGTGAAGAGCTTATCAAAGCGTTTAAGGAACTTCCAAGAGGGATTCCGATAAAAATAATGGCTACACCTGAATGTTATATTGATGGCAAAAAAATAGAAATCATAAAGTTGTTTGAAGATGCGAATTTAGACAATCTCGAGATAGAGGAAGCGGATATTAGATTTGTGAAAATAATCATGAGGGATGGGAAAGAGCTGTTCCGTACAATTGTTAAATCTGCGGGCGATGAGAAATCCATAGTTCCGGATAGTTGTGTAGGAGTGCATAACAGATATGACGAGATTTGTCAAAACTTCGATGAACGATTCCTGAATCAGTTCAAAAAGTTGAAATCTAAAAAAGTAAAAAAATAAAGGCAATTAAGGAAATGGATTAACTTATGAAAAATTATAAAAAAGTTAAAAAAGTTATAAAAAAGTTAGATTAATATATAATGTAAGAAAAATAATGATTGGCAAGCCATAAAACTATTTGATAAAAATAATGGCATAAGGATATGGGGAATGAAAATGGCACAGGATGATAATAGCAATATGACAATCATTGGAGGTACACATGGCTTAGGCAGGTGGCTTGCGGAACACTTGAACAATGACTTCAACATACGAATCACAAGTCGTGACGAAAGCTCTGGCAAACCAGTTGCAGAGGAAATAGGTGTTGAATACAGCAACAACAACATTGAAGCGATAAAAGATGCAGACATTATCCTCTTCAGCGTTCCTATAGAACATATGGTGGAAACCATAAGGGAAGTGGCTCCACATGCGCCTGAAGGATCACTCTTGATGGATGTTGCAAGCGTAAAGACAGAACCGTCAGAAGCCTTAGAAAAATATGCTCCAGAAAATGCAGAGATATTGCCATGCCACCCTATGTTCGGTCCAAGAGTCCCTACACTAAAAAGGCAAATCATCATATTGACTCCTATCGAAAACAGGTCCTCTAAGTGGTTGCCTCGTGTAAACGACTATTTAGATAAAACCGATTGTGAAGTTGTAATCACAACCCCAAAGGAACATGACAAGTATATGAGCATCGTCCAAGGATTGACTCATTTTTCATACATTAGCCTAGCTTCAACCATAAGGAAACTGAATATCAGTGTTAAGGAATCCAGAAACTTTTCAAGCCCTGTATACACCATAATGCTGGATATGGTCAGCCGTGTAGTTTATCAGAACCCTTATCTTTACTATTCCATTCAAAAGAATAACAGGGAAACATCAAATGCAAGGGAAACATTGATAAATGAAAGCATATACCTATCAAATCTGATTGAGGAAGGAAAAGAGGATGACTTTGTCAAATCTGTAGTTGAATCAGCAAAGCATTTGGACGGATATGAGGATGCTTTGGCTCGTTCAGATAAAGCAATAAGCATGCTAACCCAGAAATCAAATGTCTTGTCAAAATCAATAGGCAAGGAAGTCGGCTTAAAGCACCAGCACTCTGAAAATGTGCATATGGGAATCGTGAAGGAAGTCGGCGCAAAAAATGTTATACTGGATACTGGGGGCAATGATGAAATTTGCTTCAAGCTTTCCAATGTAGACATAATGTCTGAAAATGAAATCTTTGAATGGAAGAAGAATAACCTTAAACTGGAGTATTTCAATTTATCAGTGCTGTTTCCTTCAAATTGTAATGAGAAATACTTAATTGAAATGTTTAAAAACATTGAACCTGTCATTGATGTGAAAATAGTGGATGTTTATAATGGTGAACAGATTGATGATTCTCAAACAAGCTATACATTCCATTATTCAGTCTTCGATAGACAAGAAAAAGATTATGTTGAAGAATTCATTGAAGGAATTGGCGGAACCATAAGAAAATAATAATTAATATTGAAATAGATATTTGAGAAAAAATAGAAATAGAATAATTAAAGTTAATTAATGAGTTGGTTGACGATTAGTTAAATGATAGAATAGCTATTAAACTTATTTTAAATAACCATCAACTATATCGCAAATGTTGTCTCCTACATTTAAAATAGCTGTTCTATACTCATCTGTTCTTTTTGCAAACTCATCATAATTGTCCATGACTTCAAAAATCTTTTCATCCAAGTCTTCAAGGTCACACTCTACAGTTGCACCTTTGAATATTGAAACCATGTCATGGTATCTGCCCCACTTTACTCTTTTTAATATTACAACAGGCAAATTGCATACCATGGCTTCGTGAAGCATCAATCCGTCATTTGTGAGTACTGCAAGGTCTGCAAGGCACAATAGGTCATTTACCCAATCAATAAAACCAACATTGATCATTTTGCTTTCATCAATATAATCAAGAACTGATTCATTCAAAGGATCACCACATAAAACAAGATTGTACTTATCAGCGTATTTAGAGAATTGATTGATTGCTTGAGCGGTCTTTTCAAATAATGAGGAACCGGATGAAAATACTATGGTTGGCTTGTTTTCATCGAACTCAATTGCATCAGGGTTTTTCTCTTTAGCTTCTTTAGAGTATTCCTTTAACTTTTCCAATGCCTTGTTCTTATCCCCGTGGGTAAGGTTATCACTTACTGGAGAGAAAGACTTTACCATATTGTCTGGAACATCTTCAACTAAAAATAAATTGTTTTCAGGAAGTATGATTGGAGTTCCAATATGACTGCATACTTTAGTGTCTAGTGGAGTAATCAAAAGACTTACAGTAGGAATTCCAGCTAATTTTGCACCAAGAGCGCCAACAATAGCCCCTCCCCCAAGAATGCCTAATTCCAAATCGAATTTCTTGGATTTCAAAAGCTTTCTTGTTTGAAGAACACCTCTAATAGCACGAATACCTGCTTTAATGGTGGTCATGATTGTTGCAGAGTGACCTCCAGCCTGTGGAATAATAACCTTATTCCATCCTATATTATTCTTTTTGAATAATAATCCTGGAGCGGACTCATCCAAAGCGATTTCACAATCATATCCTCTTTTTTCAAGCGCATTGTAAACATTCAATGCTGTACCAGCATCTCCGCCTATACCTCTTCCTGTTACAATGATCAATATCCTTTTCTTATCCACAAAGATTCCTCTCATATGCAAATAAAAATAAATAATAGAAATTTTTGATTTTAATAAACCAATAATTGTACTATTAAATTTATATTCATAATATTTTATATACTTTAAGAAAAATTAATCGGATTAAGAAAGTTTTTTAGAAAAATTATTTAAAAACAGAATATCCCTTAAAAAAACTTAAAAAATTTTATTAAAAATAAGAAATAAATTAAGATTAACCAATATTTTTATAAAATGAAAAGGGATTGAAAATGAAAAATTGGAAAATTATTGGATTGGTATTAATCGTCTTGCTTGCTGTTGTTGCAGTGAGCGGTTGCATTGGAGATGATTCAGACTCTGGCTCTTCTACACTTGCTTTAAATGACATTAATATTACAGAAGATGGGACTTATGACTCTAAGGAAGAAGTTGCAGCCTATATAAGCACATATCACAAGCTTCCTTCCAATTACATTACCAAAGGAGAGGCAAAGGCTCTTGGATGGCATGGTGGAAGTGTTGAAAAATATGCTCCTGGAAAATGCATTGGAGGGGACATATTTACAAACCGCCAATCAATCTTGCCTATAACCCATGAGTATAGGGAATGTGATATTGATACATTAGGTGCATCAAGCAGAGGTCCTAAAAGAATAGTTTATTCAACTGATGACTTTGAAGTTTACTATACTGGAGACCATTATGCAAGCTTTGAGCATTTAACTTGAATTGCTTGTAATCTGCATATGCAAATTACTTAGAAATGATACTATGACAAATAAACTATTGGAAAATAGAAGACTGAGAAGAAAACTAAAAAAGATAATAGATAACATGAATGAAATAGTCTTGTATGGGGAAGAAATGAAAGAGAATCCTCATGAATACATTAAGGAAAAACTGGATTTCCCAGATTATTACGGTGAAAATCTTGATGCATTATACGATTGTCTTTGTGAATTGCCTGATAAAATCATCATTATCAAGGACAGTTCAATTCTTGATAAAGACCTAATAGCTACTTTTAAGGATGCATCAGTAGAAAATCCTGATTTGAAATTAATTTTAGATTAATGCTTATTAATCTAAATTCTTTTTTTATTTTTAATTAAATATCGTTAATTCAAGATTAAATTTTAGATTCATAATTACTTTATTTGAAATCACAATTATTATCATGATTATTATCCGATTATTACTAATAATTAAATAATATAAAAAATAAAGTTATAATATTATTGTGTATATAATATTTATCAATAAATTATTTTTAAAACAAAAACTGGTGAAAATATGAGAGTTTTACTTATTCACTCTGATTATATAAAATATCAAGTAAAAAACAAAACTCCAGTGGCTGAAGAAATAGAGGAAGCTCAAAAAAATGGAGCTTTTGATGAAGCTTTGGTTGTTTTCTCATCCATTGAAAAAGAGGACGAAGAAAACCCAAGCGCTATCGTCAAGAACTTAGTTGCTGAAGTTATAAAAACCAATGAAGAAGTTAATGCAGAAAAAATCGTCTTATACCCATATGCTCACCTTTCTTCATCCCTTGGTGCTCCTAAAGTAGCTGTGCAAATATTGAAAGATGCTGAGGAAGCACTTAAAGAAGAAGGATTGGATGTGTTTAGAGTACCATTCGGTTGGTATAAGGCATTCGAAATTTCTTGTAAAGGACACCCATTATCCGAACTTTCAAGAACCATTACTGCAGATGTCGAAGAAGAGGAAGAAAAGGAAGAGAAAAAACCATCCACCTGGTTAATATTCAAGGATGGTGAAACCTTTGACCCTAAGGAATACAACTATGAAAGCAAAGATTTGGAAAAATTAGTTGCATATGAATTAGGTGAAGGTGCAAGTGATGAAGGAGAGCCACCACATGTAAAGATCATGCGAGAAAAGGAATTGTGTGACTATGAACTTGCATCCGACATTGGAAACCTCAAATGGTATCCTAAAGGTAGATTAGTGCGTGACTTGCTTGCAGATTACGTTTACAATTTTGTAGTTGACTTAGGTGCAATGCCTATCGAAACTCCAATCTTCTATGACCTTGCAAATGATGCTATCAGGGAACATGCAGCTAAATTCGGTGAAAGACAATATAAAACCGCAACTAAAAAAGACTTAATGCTTAGATTTGCATGCTGTTTCGGTGCATTCAGAGTTCTTGGTGAATCTTTCTTAACTTGGAAAAACTTGCCTGCTAAGGTTTATGAATTATCCACTTACAGTTTCAGATTCGAGAAAAGAGGAGAAGTTGTAGGTCTTAAGAGACTCAGAGCATTTACCATGCCTGATATGCACAGTTTCTGTGCTGACATGCCACAAGCACTTGAAGAGTTTGATGCTCAAGTGGACATGTGTGTTCAAACCGGTGTAGACCTTGACGTTAACTACGAAGCAATCTTCAGAGCAACCAAAGACTTCTACGATGAACACAAGGACTGGATGGAAGCAACCGCTAAAAGAATAGGCAAACCATTATTACTCGAAATCTTGCCTGAAAGAAAACATTACTGGTCCTGTAAAATTGACTTTGCAGCTATTGACTACTTAGGAAGACCTATTGAAAACCCTACTGTACAAATAGATGTTGAAAGTGGTAGAAGATTCAACATCGAGTATGTTGATGAAAATGAAGATGCTCAAAACCCAATCATCTTACACTGTTCCCCTACCGGTAGTGTGGAAAGAGTTATCTGCAGCTTACTTGAAAACACTGCAAAAGAAGATGGAAAAGCTCCAATGTTACCAATTTGGTTAAGCCCATCTCAAGTAAGAATCTTGCCAATAGGTGAAAAACACTTAGACTATGCTAATGAATTGGCTGACAAGATTGCAGCAGAAAACATTCGTGTAGATGTTGACAACAGCGATGACAGAGTAGGTAAGAAAATCAGAAACGCTTCTAAAGAATGGATCCCTTACATTGTTGTAATTGGTGACAAGGAAATTGAAACCAACAATTACAATGTGACTGTAAGAAAAACTGGTGAGAAAGTTGACATGACTGCAGATGAACTTATCGCATCAGTTAAGGAAGAAACTGAAGGAATGCCATTCAGAAGACTTCCTTTACCAAGAAACGTTGCTGAAAGAATTAATTTCAAATAAGTTGATTAAATCAACTTATAATTTCTTTTTTTTTAACAGTTTTTCATTTGTTCGTATTATTTTTAACTAATTTTTAACTAATTTTTTAATTTATTTTTAGATTAATTTTAAATTTTTTTAGATAGGCTTAGATAAATTTTTTAGAATTGATTTTTAAAATTATTTTTTAATTTTTCTTACTCTTTTTCAAAATATAATTACTTAACTATATATTGTATTAAAATCATAAATTATATTGTATAAATACTTACTATATTATGAAAGTAATAATGGTAATATTTAACTAAATAATACAAAAATGACTTAAAAATGATTTAAATTAAAAATCATGATTATAAAATTATTCTTGAAATTGGAGGATATGAAATGTTTATAGGAGAAGCTCTTATCGGAGACGGAGACGAATTAGCACACGTTGATTTACTTATTGGTGAAAAAGACGGTCCTGTAGGAAACGCTTTTGCTAATGGATTAAGCCAATTATCTGTTGGACACACCCCATTACTCAGTGTAATCAGACCTAACTTAATTACCAAACCAGCTACAATCATTATTCCTAAAGTAACTGTTGGTGACTTAGATGATGCAAGCAAAATCTTTGGACCAGCTCAAACTGCTGTAGGTAGAGCTGTAGCTGATTGTGTAGAAGAAGGAATCATTCCTAAAGACAAGGCTGAAGATTGGGTAATTAATGCAAGCGTATTCATCAGCCCAGCTGCTCAAGATTACAGAAAAATCTACCAATACAACTATGCAGCAACCAAACTTGCAATCAAAAGAGCATTGAAAGGTTACCCAGACATTGACAAAGTATTATACGAAAAAGATCGTGGAACCCACGCAATTATGGGATTCAAAGCAATCAAGCTTTACGAACCACCTTACTTGCAAGTTGCTCTTGACCTTGACAATGAAGAGGCAATGGCAAGAATCATTAAACAACTCCCTAACAGAGAAAGAATCCTCCTTGAAGCAGGAACTCCTCTCGTTAAAAAATTCGGAGTTGGAATTGTTGGAAAAATCAGAGAATTGGCACCAAGTGCATTCATCATTGCTGATTTGAAAACTTTAGACGTGGGAAGAGTGGAAGTTAAAATGGCAGCGGATGAAACTGCTGATGCAGTTGCTATTTCCGGTCTCGGTACCATTGAATCAATTGAAAAAGCAATCCACGAAACTCAAAAGCAAGGTATTTACTCTATCCTCGATATGATGAATGTAGATAACTTCACTGATAAAATCAAACAACTCAACCCAGAGTTCATGCCAGACATTGTTCTTTTACACAGAAATGTTGACCTTGAAAGTAAACTTAGAGCTGAAGGTAAAAACCTTGATGACGTAAGTGCATGGGGTAACATTAAAGAGATTAAAGAACTCACTGGCGGTCTTGCTGCAGTAGCTGGAGGAATCACCCCAGAAAAAGCAGAAGAAGCATTTGAAAAAGGTGCAGATATCATCATCGCAGGAAGATACATCATTGGTTCTGGTGACCCAAGAAGAGCTGCAGAAGACTTCTTAGCTCACATGCCTGTAGATCCAAACCACATGAGAGTGGTTATGGAAGACGATGAGCAAATTTAAGTAGTCATCGATTGATTAAAATTATTATGCATTAGCTAATTAGATAATTCTAATTAGCTATTTTTTTTAAATAATTTTTTAATGTTCAACTGATTTAAATCATTTTAAGTGAAATTAATTAAGGTGAAACAATGGCATTTTGCAATTCTTGCGGTAGACCAATGGGAAGAAATGACTATGGAAGCAATGAAGACGGAAGTCCGAATATGGATTACTGTAAAGACTGTTTCCAAAATGGAGAGTTCACTGAACCTGACATTACCGTAAATGAAATGATCATTAGACATGCAAAAAGAATGATGAAAAGGAATCCGGATTTGCGTGAAGAGGAAGCAACTGGATTACTCTGCAATTTCCTTCCAAACTTGAAAAGATGGAATCCTAATCCTGATGATGAGATTGATGAGGATGAGGAACCTGTCATGGGTTACAGAGGAAATGCAAGAGACATGTTCTAATTAAAAAAGATTTTTATAAATTTATAGAAGTTTTTTGAAGTTTTGACTTCTATAATTTAACTATTTTTATTAAAAACTTTAAAACTGATTAAAAAATAAAAAGATGCTATTTTTATTAAAAACTTTAAAAAAAGTAGAAAAAATAAACCATTAAATACTAATTTTGAAAATATTGAATTTTAGAGTTTTTAAGAATATTGATATGAAAAATAGATATTTATTGTATTCTTAAAATAAAGTTTTTGAATTTATCCAAGAGATTTTTATAGTGAATGACTTTAACTTTCTCGTTATATAAATCTTCTTGAGATCTTTCGTATTTTTTGAGTAATGCAATGTATTCCTTTTGCAATTCCACATAATCGTCAAAGGAATATGAACTTGAACTGGATGTGAACTGTTCATTGCTTATGAATTCAGAATCTATGAGAGAATCAATACTTTGTGAATTTGATTTTTCGTTCAATAAATTCAAATCATCGTTTAAATCTGCAATGATGAAGTTCTTATCTTCCAATTGTTTTCTTAAACTGGCAATGGTGTTTTGATTTTCTTCAAGCTGCTCTTTCAAGCCAGAGCAATCTTCTTTTAAAACAAGTAATTTTTCGTTGGATTTCGCTAATTCCATTTCTCTTTGATCTAATTTTTCAGAAAGTGCTTTCAATTTAGAGGAAGTTGTCTGTAAATCTTCATCAGCAATAGTGAAATTTTTGGTTAATTTCTTGTTTTCTTCCAATAGCATGATGTTAAACAATTCTAAAGCTGATTTCAATTCATCAAACTCGTTGAATTCTTCTGCTTGATCTGCAGAAATGATAAAGACTTCTTCCTTATCCTCAAAGATATTGTCAGATTTAGATACGGTGACCTGAACCTGTTCTGTCTTATAGGTCTTTTTAGTACCATCCTTCAATGTCCTATTGTAAGACCTAAAATATTTTTTAACAATACCTTTTACGAAATCCATAATATTCCCTCTAGAATGTAACCTATTAACAAAAATTCATTGACAAAACTTGCAGCATGTTACAAACTTGTCAATAATATATCATTATGATATTAGTTATATTATTTATATTATATAAATTTTTTAAAAAATCCTTAGTTCGAATGAAAATTAAAAATATTTAAAAATATTCGATTGGAAATAAAAATTTTTTAAAAAATTTATAAGAATTAAAATAATTTAAATAAAAAACATAAGAAATGTTTTAAAAATTCAATTTATTAAATTTGAAATAAAACTTATTAAAATACGACGACATCATCAATAAAAGCTAATCAGCAATTTTAATACTTTGAGATTAATACTTTGAGATTTTAATAAAATAAAAAAAAATAAAAAAAATAAAAAAATAACTAGAAAGAATCTAGTTATTATATTGTATTTTGATTATTCTTTCCTGCATCTTAGAGCACTTCCACAAATAGCCATTAAAGCTATTAAAAGAACCACTAATGGGTTACCTGTTTTTAAAATTTGAACAGGTGGGACAGGCTCATCTGGAGTAGGTTCAGGCGGTTCAGGGACAGGTTCATCCTCTTGGACGACCTCAATAGTAGCGTTATCATAGTTATTTGAAGTGTTAACATCGTAAACAGAATTGTTTACAGTCGCATTGTTTGTAAAGTTTCCAGCGGAAAGTGCTTTACAAATTATGTCTAAAACAGCTTCTTCACCATTCGCTAAGTCACCGATTGACCAAACACCAGCAGCCGCATCGAAAGATCCTTTAGATGAAGTGTAACTTACAAATTTAGTACTTGAAGGCAATACATCAAGTACGTAAGCATCAATCGCATCACAAGGTCCTCTATTAACGACTTTTATAATCCAATGCATTGTATCATTCACATTATACTTAGGTTTATCAGATGATTTAATTAATACTAAATCGACGTAAGGAAGAACTTCTGTAGTATCATTGTCGTTATTATTAGTATAATTAGACTCATGAGTAGTAGTATTTACAGAAGCAGGGTTTGTAATGTTTCCTACACCTGAAGTATTAGTTTTTAAAGTAATGGTTTCACTAGCACCGTTAGCTAATGTGCCAACAGTCCATACACCATCTACATATTTACCTTTGGATGCTTTGTAATTGAGTAATACAAGGCCATCAGGTAAAATATCTTCAACTTTAACATCTAAAGCTTCACTTGGGCCGTTATTAGTTATTTTTATAGTCCATGAGACTATTTCACCTAAATAAACTTTCTTAGAATCAACAACCTTTATTATGACTAAATCACAAATCGGATCAACTCTTGTAGTGTTATTTGCTTCATTATTTGTATAATCTGATTCTGGAGTAGTAGTATTAACAGTAGCAATATTAATAAAAGTACCATTAATAAGGACTTTAGTAACTAAGACAAGAGATACTGGAGTATCCTTTTCTAAAGTACCAATAGACCACTCACTAATAACCTCATTAAAATTACCAACACTAACTCTATAACTAATTAATTCCATTCCTTCTGGAAGGATATCTTTTACAATGACATTAGTTGCGTTATGCGGACCGACATTTACAACTGTAATGTTCCATTCCACAACATCTGAAACATAACAGCTTGTGCAATTGACTGCTTTTGTAATGACTAAATCACAAATGTATTCAGCTTCAGTTACATTGGTTGCATTATTATTTGTATAGTTAGTTTCATTAATAGTTGTATTTACGGAAGCATTGTTTCTGATAGTTCCATTAATGAGAACTTGGGTAACTAAGACAATGGATACAGATTGATCCTTATCTAAAGTACCTATAATCCATTCATGGGTATCATTATTATAAGTTCCGCCTCTTACATCCACTAATTTAAGACCTTCAGGTAAAACATCTTTTACAATAACGTCTAAAGCAGTGCTTGGGCCGTGATTGACAACAGTGATATTCCATTCTACCAAGTCATCTACATAACAATGTGTAGTGTTAACAATTTTGGTTATAGCTAAATCACAAATAGGTTTACCAGTGGTATTGTTGGTATTGTTTGTTTCGTTGGTTAAATTGGAACCAGCGGTAACATTGTTTACAAAAGTACCATTGGTTAATACTTCAAACCATACTGTAAAGTTAGCTTTTTCACCTACAGCAAGAGTACCGATTAAGGTCCACTTACCCTCATCATCATAATTCCAGTTACGACTACCATTTTCATATTTGATATAAGCTAATGCTGTGTGATCATAATCAGTATCAACAACATAAACTTTATCTAATACACAGTCCCCTGTGTTTTCAACTACGATAGTAAATCTAGTAGTATTTCCGACATAAACTTCCTTGTCAAGAGTTACCTTAATGACTGTCATGTTAGGATTATACGCTTTAGTTTTATTAGTTCCGTTGGTTTCGTTGGTTAAATTAGACTTAGCGGTAACATTGTTCACTAAAGTACCGTTAGAGAGTACATTAAAGTAAACAGTGAAGTCAGCAGTAGGATTATCTGTATTAAGATCACCTACTAAAGTCCATTTAGTACCATCATAAGTCCAATCACGAGAACCATTTTCATACCTGATATACTCTAAGCCAGCGCTATAGTCAGTATCAACTACATAAACGCCACTTAAATTACAAAGACCTTCATTAGTAACTACAATAGTGAAGCTAGTCACATTACCAACGTAAACGATTTCATCGTTAGCAATTTTTTGAACAGTCATATTAGGAATACTTATATGAGTATTGGTAACTGTCCAATTATAAGCAGTGCCGTTAGTGATAACTACAGTATAATTATCAACGGAAACTTCACGAATAGTATAGTTGATTAGTTCACCATTTTCATAAACGTCTAAGTCAGGGAAAGTAAACTTCCAACCATTAGCTTCAGTCAAGTTGGTTTCATTAATCTTTACACCATTAGCAAACAAGTAAACAGTTACATTGTTAGGCCTAAGACCATCACGATTATCTGAGTCATTCCAAACCTTGGTCACATTCAATTCAGTAACAACAGGAATATGAGTGTTGTTCAAGATGAAATCATTGCCCACTTGAGTAATGTTGACAGTATAGTTAGCTACAGCAGTCTCATTAACAGTATAAACGATTAATGCTCCGTTGCTGTATTTGTCCAATTCAGGGAAAGTCCATTTCCAATTGTTCTCCTCAGACAAAACAGTACGGTTGATCTCAGTGCCATCAGCATACAAGATAACAGTCACACTAGGAGGTCTGACA